>OMJH01000065.1 GCA_900299295.1 Bacteroidota bacterium | reverse complement strand
GCAAGTAATTTAGGAAATGGAATTTATTCTTTAAACATTACAGATAATGCCAACTGTGCTTTTGCTGCATCAGGTATTGTGAATACTTCATCATCAGGTCCATCATTGAGTTTCTCTGTAACACCTTCGGGTGGTTGCGGAGGTTCTGCTCTGGGGAGTATAGACCTTACTCCAAACGGAGGAGCAACCCCTTACAATTTTCAATGGAGCAATGGCGCAAGCACTGAAGATATTTCAGGACTTTCCCCGGGTACTTATTCTGTGATTGTAACAGGTGGAGATGGATGCTCATCTTCGGATACTGTTTCTGTTAGCAACGCCTCCGGTAATATAAATCCTGAACTTTGCATTGTAACTGTTGACGATGTAACAAATACCAATAAAGTAATCTGGGAAAAACCCGGGAGCGCTAACGGAATTAAAGAATACAAAATTTACAGAGAGGGAAGTGTGTTAAATGTGTACAACCTGATTAAAACCTTGCCTTTTGATTCTGTAAGCGAGTATACGGACCCGGTTGCAAATCCTGCTGTGAGAGCATGGCGCTACAAAATCACGTATAAAGATTCCTGCGGTGTAGAAACTGTGTTAAGTCCGCATCACAAAACCATACACCTTGCAGTGAACGTTGGTTTAAATAACAGCCGCAACCTGGCCTGGGATGCGTACGAAGGATTTGTTTTCCCGACGTTTAATATCTGGCGTTATCACGCTTCAACGGGCTGGGTGAAGCTGGACTCCTTGCCGTCGAATCTTTACAGCTACACGGATTTGAATCCGCCCGGTGGCGGGACGCTTGATTATGCGATAGAAGTTGAAAAAACCGCTCCCTGCAACAGCACGCGTACGCTCATCACTACATCACGTTCCAATGTGAAAAATATTTCGGCGCCTTTAACTGGTATAGAAGAAAATGAAATTCAACAGTTTGGTATTTACCCTAATCCTGCAAAGAATAATTTTATGATTGATGTAAGCGTGAAAACAAAAAGTGATTTAATCGTTCGTTTACTGGATGTACGTGGTCGTGAACTGCGCAACGAAAAACGTGTTTTAAATTCCGGAAAAAATCAGCAGATAATTTCCATTGAAGATTTAGCCTCAGGAATTTATTTGTTGGAACTTGAACTGAACAATCAGGTGCTTCGTGCGAAATTGGTGAAGGAAGACTGATTTTTTAGTGGGGGCACACGAGGTATTGTATTATTTGTTTAAATGAGATTTAGGAAAAACTCAGAAACAGAAATCCAACGGGTCTTATTTTTTTCTTTTGTGCTTTTTTTCTTTTGATGTCTTTTCATTGGTCTCGGAAAAATTCCCCTCACGAACGTGTTTTGATTTTTCAATCGGCAGCGTATCAAAATCAAAATCTGGGTTCAAACTCTTTTTTTCTGTCCCAGAATCCATTTTCGGTTTACGGACGAAAATAAAATCCAGTCTACGTTTTAATACATCAGCCTTTCGTACTTCCACATACACCTCGTCGCCCAGCGCGTAAATTTTTCTTGTGTTTCTTCCAATGTATCTGAAATTTTCTTCTTCAAAAACGTAGTAATCATCCTTCATGTCGCGCACGCTGATCATCCCTTCGCATTTGTTTTCCTGAATTTCCACATAAATCCCCCAATCGGTAACACCACTGATCGTACCTTTGAACTGCTGACCGATAAACTGCTGCATGTACTCCACTTGCTTGAATTTTACCGAATCACGTTCAGCTTCTGCTGCATGTTTTTCCATCTCGGAAGAGTGACGACACAGCTCTTCCAGTTCTTTTTCATTGCTGTAGGTTTTGTCTTGTAAATGTGCTTCCAGCAGTCGATGTACCAACACATCGGGATAACGCCGGATGGGAGAAGTGAAGTGCGTGTAGTAATCAAAACCCAGGCCGTAGTGACCAATGTTGTGTGTGGTATAAATTGCCTTTGGCATAGAACGCACCGCAAGTAGTTCCACCATTCCGGCTTCTTTTTTTCCCGCTACATTGCGCAATAAGGTGTTGAGCGAATCAGTTACTGCCTTTTTTGTTTTCAGATTCATTTTGTAACCGAAACGAGCAACGAGATCACTCAACGCAGACATCTTGTCGCTGGATGGTGTGTCGTGTACGCGATAAACAACGGGTTTTTTCGCGGTTTCGCCGGAAGTTATTTTCCCTAAAAGTTCTGCCACCTTTCGGTTCGCGAGCAACATAAAATCTTCAATGAGTTTATGTGCGTCCAGTTGTTTTTTGAAGTAGACACCGAGCGGGGCTCCGGATTCATCGAGTTTGAATTTTACTTCTTCCTTGTCAAAGAAAACACTGCCCGACGCGGCACGTCGTGCCCGCATTTTTTTTGCCAGTTTGTCCAGTAACAGAATTTCTTTTACGTAAAGCCCCTCTCCGCTTTCAATGGTTTGCTGCACGTCTTCGTACGTAAATCGTTTGTCGGATTTGATGACTGTTTTGCCAAACCACTCGCTGAGAATGTTTGCCTGTTCATCCATTTCAAATACGGCGCTGAACGTATATTTCTCTTCATCCGGGCGAAGCGAGCACGCGAAATTGCTTAACACCTCAGGAAGCATGGGAATGGTGCGATCGACAAGATAAACGGATGTTGCTCTGCGCACTGCCTCTTCATCGAGTAGTGTTCCCGGTTTCAGATAATGCGTTACATCCGCGATGTGAACACCGATTTCATAATTTCCGTTGCTCAGTGTTGAGAGCGATAAAGCATCATCGAAATCTTTCGCATCGTGCGGATCAATCGTGAAGGTGAGCGTATTTCTGAAATCTCTTCGCCTGGCGATTTCATTGGGATTAATGGCAGTGTTTAGCAGATGGGCGGCTTTCTCAACATTCTCGGGAAATTCAGAAGGTAATCCGTATTCGGCCATAATGGCGTGAATTTCAGTGTTGTGTTCGCCGGGAAATCCGAATACCTGAATAATTTCGGCACTCGGATTTTTATCTTCTTTTTTCCAATCGAGCAATCGAATCAATACCTTTTGTCCGTTCTCGGCTTTCGTTGTTTTATCGGGAGGAATGTAAAAGTCAACATGAATTTTGTTGTGGTTGGGAATGACAAAGCAATGACGTGGAGTCGATTGGACGATGCCAACAAAATCGGTTTTATTTCGTTTCACCACTTCAACAATTTCCCCCTCTTTCTTTCTTCCGAAACCTTCTCTCAACGTAAATTTTACGGTATCGCCTTGCAGTGCAAGTCCTGTTTTTGAATGGTGAATGAAGATGTCATTTTCCGTTTCCGAATAAGCAACATAAGCATCGCCCGAGGAGGTAAAATCAACAAGGCCTTCTAGTAGGCGTTTCCCGCCTTTGAGCAGGTATTTTCCTCGCTCAGCTTCTACAACCAGTTTTTCTTTTTTAAGTGCTTCGAGCACGTCAATTACCTTGAATTTTTCGGAGTGCTCCAGGTCAAGCGCCGCTGATATTTGTTTGTAATTGAAAGCCTTTCCTGAATTTTTTTTCAGGTATGAAAGCACTTCTTCAAACAGGAAACGTTTTTCGGGCAGATTTTTTTTCTTTTTAGACATGCAGATAAGATGCCTTAAAACTACGCTTTTTCGTTGTTTGCATTTTGCCGGTCAGTTTTATTTTCAAACATTAGTGTTTCACGCAAAATTTGTTCCTTCAAATACACGAATTGAAAAATTGATTTCGCAATTTTGTGTGGCGTGAAAAATTTTTCAAAATCAATTCTTAAATGGTACGATGCAAACAAGCGTGGTTTGCCGTGGCGCGAAACAAAAAATCCGTATTTCATTTGGTTAAGTGAAGTGATTTTACAGCAAACACGCGTAGAGCAGGGAAGAGCTTATTATTTGAAATTTGTAAAACAATTCCCGACAGTAGCGTCGCTCGCGCGAGCAAAAGAGGATGAGGTGCTAAAATTATGGCAAGGACTTGGTTACTATTCGCGAGGCAGAAACTTGCACGCGGCGGCACAGCAAATTGTAAAGATAAATCCTTCCGCTAAAAATTATTTTCCTTCTTCTTATGATGAGCTAATCCGCTTGAAAGGTGTAGGGGAATATACTGCGGCCGCCATTGCGTCTATTGCCTTCGGCGAAGCGAAAGCTGTTGTAGACGGGAATGTGTTTCGGGTGTTGAGTCGTGTTTTTGGGATTGCATCAGCCATTGATACTGCATCAGGTAAAAAAGAATTTCAACGCTTGGCAGAAAATCTGTTGGATAAAAACCATCCCGGTGATCATAATCAGGCCTTAATGGAGTTGGGAGCGCTTGTGTGTAAACCTAAAAATCCGAATTGCAATACTTGTCCCTGCAGTCGTTTTTGTGTAGCACATAAGGGAGCAAATCCGCAAGATTTCCCGGTGAAGTTGAAAAAAACAAAGGTGCGTACGCGCTATTTTTATTATTTTATTTTTAAATCTGCCGGTAAAATTCTTTTGCGTAAACGCACGAACGCTAAAGATATCTGGATGGGCTTGCATGATTTTCCTTTGCTGGAATCCGACACGCAATTTCAAACAGATGTTATCTTAAAAAAGGCAATGCGCGAATTTTCCTTAACTAAAAATGATTTTGTCATTAAAAAAGTTTCCTCCACCCACAAACATGTATTATCACATCAGATTTTGTTTGCCACCTTTTTTCATCTTCAGTTGAAAAAATCATTCAAAAAACAAATGAAAGATGTTATCGTTGTGGAAGAAAATAAAATTGCGGAATTTGCCTTACCTCGTCTTATCGGCCGTTACCTTCACGGCTCTGATTGAATTTCGAAGGTTTGCTGAGCTCAATATTTTCGTCACCTTTCTGATACGGAATAAATGTGAAAATGAATTGAAACATTTCTTCTGTTGTTTTCATGCTTTCTTTTCCTTCACGCCGTGAAAATGTTTGCGGAGGGGAGAAGGGATTCAACGGATTATTTTTCGTGTTATCAAATGTTCCGAATGCGTGCAGTTCACTCCCGGCCGGAATTTTCAATGGATGAAGAAAGGTATAGTAATATTGCCATCTAAAATCCCATTTATTAATACGGATTAAGCGGATGGTGTCCATTTCAGGGGTAACAGCATAAGCGAGGAATTTTGTTCCGAGCAAATGCATGTGTGGATTCACCGAAAGCAAAGAAATATCCTTCGGGACTCTCCAATGCGTATGAAAAGTTTGTACTTCGTTTGCAGGAATAATGAAGGCGGGTTCTATTGGTGCTAAGCCGAAGGTTCCGAGTTGTGCTTCCTGAAGGGGCCGTTCTGGCGCTTTAGCACTGAAGAAAAGATTGATGCAGGAAGCGTCTGTCGTGTCTTTTGCTGAAGGGCCGTAATGAATATTTTTTAAAAGGAATGCACCCTTCTTTTTTAGGAGATATCCGCTAATGTTTTCCGGATACGCAGGGGGTGAGTAGCCTGGCAGGTAGTATACTGTTCCCGGAGTTAAGACGGGGAAGGTGCCATCGTCTTGCGCAAGTCCCATTTCATTGAATTGTGCCTTAAAGTTTTCGAGCACATCCGGAAGAATTGTTTTTCCTTCAAAAACATTTTTCTTTTTTTTCTCATCAAAAGAAATGGT
>OMJH01000064.1 GCA_900299295.1 Bacteroidota bacterium | reverse complement strand
CGATCGAAACATTTTTCAGTTGCACATCTTTAATTACTTCGAGATAGCCGTTATTGGCGGGAATATCAAAATTTTCGGAGTGAAACAAATAATTTTCTGCTCGTACCGCTATTCCGTAATTACGACCTGCCGGCAGTGAAACCAAATATTTTCCGGTGGAGGAGTTGGATTTGAATGTAGCCAGTACCTGATTTTTTGCATTGTCTACCAAGTCTATGCTTGCTTCCAGGGGTTGATTAGAAATGGCATCTGTAATTGTGCCTCTTAGAATGGTTACAGAATTCGCTTTAATTTCTAGTGGCGGTGCAGCAACAACTGATTTTACCGGCTCTGCAATGCTGGCGATTAAATTATCTTCTCCATTAAAGCCAAAAGGTTTTTCAGGCCCTAAAAAAGTTATTACATATATGTCTTTTTCTCCGAATCCGCCTTGTTTTGCAGAGGCATAGTAACCGCGTCTTCCGGAAGCATTCATATTAAAAAACACATCATCGTGAGGTGTATTAATCGGGTAGCCCATGTTTACCGGAGTTGTCCATTTACCATCCTTTAATTCAGATTTGAAAATGTCAAGTCCACCCATTGTTGTGTGACCCCGAGATGAGAAATACATCGTTTTTCCATCAGGATGTAAAAAAACTCCTTCCTCCATATACTTAGTATTTATTACGGTCCCTAAATTTTTGGCTTCCCCCCATTTTCCTTTCAAATCTAAGGTTGAAACCCAAATGTCACGATCACCATTGGTACCTTCCTTATCGCTGATGTAATATAATTGCTTGTCGTCATAGGATAATGAAACAGTTGACTCGTGATGTTTTGAATTAATATTTTTATTCATGCGTTCGGGTCTCGACCACTCCTTTCCGGTAAGTCGGCTTTCCCAAATGTCTCCGCCATCTCTGCTCTCGTAACGGTAAATGTAAAGTATGGTGCCGTCGTGTGAAAGTCCGGCCGTAGCATCATGTACTTCTGTGTTAATCATTGTTCCAAGGTTGGAGGCGTTACTCCATTTACCGTGATTTCTATAGGATACATACAAGTCTTCGTAGTATTCTTGCGAACCTTCTTCCAGCATGCCGCCAACGCCGGTGTTTCGCCTCGAGGTAAAAATCATCATTCCTTCATCGGCAGTAATCAATGCTCCGAAATCGGGGTAATTGGAGTTGATGCCGTTTCCAATATTGTCGGTGAATACCCGAACCGGATGTTCTGCCAGTTTTTTGCCGTTTTTACACTCTTCAATTTTCTTCAGGCAATCCTCAATCCAGAAAACATATTTTTTTGGATCTCTGCGCAAGTCGACTAATATTTCTTCGTATTCTTTAATTGCTTCGTCCCAACGCATATTTAAATGATAGGCCCAACCCAGAAAAAATTTTTCATCGAGTGCAGCATTCGGGTTTAATTTATACGCTTTCTCGAAATATTTAATGTAATTGTCGTGTTGGGGATCCAATGCAAAATAGCAGAATGCGGTCATATAGTTGCATAGTGCATGGTCGGGGTTGAACTCTTCTGCCTTTTGCAGCAGAGGCAGGGCTTGTTTAAAGAAATCATTCCCTGCAGATTTCATGTCCGACCTGGAATTTGGATAATGCTTGTATTCATCACAAACCCATTGAATTTGTTCATCATGGATTTTTTTACCTTCTTCAAAAAAATCTTTTCCCTTATCGTAATTTCGTTTCGCTTCCTTAAACTCTTTTTCTTTACCGGGAAAGTTACTTTTTTCCCACTCAACAGGAACTTGAGAAACCGCCTGCAATGTAAGGAGGGAAAAAAATAAAAAAATAAAATTTTTCATGTTGTTCATATTAAATAAAATTATTCTTCGCAAACGTCATTGTAATTTTTCGCCTGATTTACTCCCAGTTCGGCAGCCTTTTTAAAGTCTTCACAGGCGCCCTTGAAGTCTTTTAACATCTCTCTGCAAATACCACGATTAAGGTAGGCCTCTCCGTGTTCAGGGTTGTATTTAATGGCTTTATTGCAATCGTCTACACCAAGTTGATACTGCTTGTTTTTGTAATGGCAAGAGGAGCGGTTGCTGTAGGCAAAGGCATAGTCTGATTTTATTTCAATTGCTTTCGTAAAGTCTTTTTTTGCATCCTCTATTGCGCCCTTCTCAGAATTTGCTAAGCCACGGTTATTATAGGCAATGTAATAATCAGATTTGATTTCAATTGCCTTGTCATATTCGTCAATTGCATGTGAAAAATCCTTTTTCTTTCGGAGGGCGCTGGCTAAATTGTTATGAAAAAATGCAGAATTAGGCTGTAAGGAAATTGCTTTTTTGTAATCCGTTATTGCATCTTCAAATTTACCAAGTTCCATTTTACATCCCGCCCTGTCATTATACGCGTAAGCGTAGTCGGGCTTAACAGTAATTGCAATTCCGTAATCACTTTGGGCATCTTCGTAATTTTTTGCAAGAAAATTCAGCACGCCTTTTTCATACCAAGCTTCTGCTTTTTTAGGATTAATTTCAACAGTCTTGCTAAAGTCTGAAAGTGCTTTTTCATTTTCTTTCATAGCCAAGTAGACCTCACCGCGATTGAAAAATGCATAGTCGGCGTTTGGGTTTAACTCAATTGAACTTCCGAAATCCTTAATGGCATCTGCGTTCTTGCCCAATTCGTGGTAGGCGAGTCCTCTGTTGAACCAAGCTTTTTCCATGGAAGGCTTAATTGAAATAGTTTTTGTAAAACTATCAACCGCCTGCTGATATTTTTTTGCATTAAAGAATTCGAGACCACTGTTGTAGGCTCTTTCTGCCATGAGCGTATCTTCACTAGCTATACGTATTGTGTCACCTTGCCCATATGTGGCGAGGGTTAGACTAATGAAAAAAGAAATGAAAAAATTTTTTTTCATGTAAAGAATTTAGTCACTAATGTACTTAATTTTTGAATGTAGTTATAGAGTCAATTTTTCACTTATGAGCAATACTGCGTTAATAGTTTTAGTACCGCTGAAAATATTATCGGGCCTGATGCTGCATTTCAAAGTACCGCTTGTACAATGTGGAATTTTGTATTAATTCAGTATGGGTTCCCCGTTCGGCTATTTCTCCGTTTTGCATAACCAAGATCAGATCGGCATGCTGAATGGTGGAAAGCCGATGAGCTATTACTACGGTGGTTCTGTTTTTCATTAAACGGGTTAACGCATCTTGAACAAGCCGTTCACTT
>OMJH01000063.1 GCA_900299295.1 Bacteroidota bacterium | reverse complement strand
GAGTTATGTTGATCGAACCAGCGAAGAAAAACTCTGCACTTCCTTAGACCGCCTTTGTCCGGGTTTAGGATTTGAAACCGAAGAACAACAGCTTGTTCGGTCCGGAATATCGCGCTGGATTATTGATCCACTCGACGGAACTACTAATTTTATACATAACCTGCCCTCATACGCCATTAGTGTTGCACTTATGATTGAAGGAGAAATTCAACTGGGCGTTGTATATGAAATAACACAGCAAAATGTATATTCAGCCGTTAAGCATTGTAATTCCTGTAAAAACGGAAAGCCCATTCAGGTAAGTTCAAATACATTATTTCAAAACAGTTTAATAGCAACCGGTTTCCCGATTTCTGATTTTGAAACTAAAAATAATTATTTGCACTTTTTAGGTACACTTATGAATCAAACCCGGGGTGTCCGACGTTTAGGGGCTGCAGCTGTAGATTTATGTTACACCGCGGAGGGCAAATTTGATTTGTTTTTTGAACCGCAGTTAAAGTCCTGGGACGTAGCTGCAGGTGCTCTTATTGTTGAAGGTGCCGGTGGAGCTGTATATGATTTTAAAAAAACTAAGAATTGGCTTTATGGAGCTGAAATAATTGCGGGCAATCCTTTGCTAATTAATGAATTCATGCAACGCATGAACCGTCCAGCTTAATAAACAAAAGGGCCGCCCATTCGTTTTCAACCAACTCTGTTTTGTATTTAAGATTGTATGTTTCCATATATTTAATTAAATCCTCCACATCGGTTTCAAAAAAACCACTAATTATTAAAATGCCCTTATTTACAAGGGTTTCCGAACACTCAAACGCATAGGTTTTTAAAATGTTCTTGTTAATATTAGCAACAATTAAGTCTTTTGAATTTTTTTTGGGGGTAAAATCGACGGATGCATGCAATTGAATATGTTGGCAATAATTGGTTTCTAAATTTTCTTCTGCATTTTTAAGCGACCATGCATCCGTGTCGGTAGCATCGACTTCGTTGGCCCCCATTTTTTCTGAAAGTATGGCAAGTACACCGGTGCCCGTACCAATATCCCAAACTTTTTTTGGCGGCTCTGAAAGCTGCTGTATAAATTGACACATCAATCGCGTGGTAGGATGATGTCCGGTACCAAAACTCATTTTAGGAGTAATACAAATATTGTAACGAAAGGAGGTGTTGGGTTTTTGAAAATAGGCATGCAGGTATACTTGATCTATGGATACAGGCTGCAGGTTGGCTTCCCACTCGGCATTCCAGTTTTGATCTTCAATTTCCGTACTGCTGTATTGTACTTTAAACGGAAATTCATTAAAATTTGGCAAATTCAATTCTTTACAATCTTCTTTTTTAATATAGGCTAACAGTCCCGTTGAAGTCAATTCAAACGACTCAAAAGGACTTTCTTCCAATAGCGCCATTACAATTTCAGATCCGGGATCCGGTGGATTGATTGTAAATTGGAATACCTTGTACATCAATACGAATGGATAATGCTTTTAAAGGATGCAGCATTAAGACTGGCTCCACCAACCAAAGCGCCATCAATATCGGGTTGTTTAAACAAAGCAGCTGCATTTTCCGGAGTACAGCTTCCTCCGTAGATTATTCGAATTTGAGGGGCCATACTAAAGCTGTTCTTGAGTACATTTCGAATATAGGCATGCATTTCCTGAGCTGTTTCAGGAGAAGCTGTTTTACCGGTCCCTATAGCCCAAACGGGTTCATATGCTATTACAAATGAATCTATGGGCAGTTCTTGAAGAGCAGAAGCAACTTCTCCAATTTGTTCATGTATACAATTAAAATGAAGCTTCTGTTCACGTTCCTCAAGTGTTTCGCCAACACAAAAAATTATTTTTAGTTGTGCAGCATGCGCCTCACGAATTTTGGCGCTTAATTCTGTGGCTTTTTCCCCGTGGTAACGCCTTCGTTCACTGTGGCCCAGTAGAGTGTAATTCGCATTGCAGGAGCGAATCATTGCGGCACTGGTTTCACCTGTGTAGGCACCCACGGCATGCGAACTGCAGTCTTGAGATCCGGTTTGCAATTGAGAACCCTGAAATTGTTCAGTGGCAAGCAGTAAATAGGGAAATGGCACACAAATTACAATTTCAGATTCCGAATCCTTAACTGAAATATTCGATAAATCTCTTAAAAGTGTTTGTGCCTCCGTTCGGTTTAAATTCATTTTCCAGTTGGCTGCAATAAAAGGTTTTCGATTCATAGCATTTCGGTTTTAATTCGAGGATCCAGGTAACGATAAACAACATCAACCATACTGTTAATACAAACAAATAAAAATGCAAAAAACAATGTACATCCCATAACTACCGGTAAATCATTATTGGCCAATGCTTCCACAACCTCATTTCCAATTCCTTTCCAGTTAAATATTCGTTCAATAAAAACTGCACCTGCTAAAAGAGAGGCCAGCCAACCCGAAACTGCCGAAACAACAGGATTTAACGCGTTTTTTAATGCATACCGAAACCAAATACGAGACTTTGAAAAACCCAAAGCTTTTACAGTTCGAATGTAATCTGTTGCCATAACCTCTTGAAACGAGGCTTGGGTAATTTGAATAATTATGCTCATGGGACGTAAACTTAAAGTTAATACCGGTAACAATAGATTTTTTAATGCCAATACGGGGCCCTGGTAATCGTCAATTTCATATAAACTTCCAGTGGGACTTAATCCGGTATAATAATGCAATACGTATCCAAAAAGCCATGCAAAAAGCACTGCAATAAAAAAAGAAGGCGAGCCGATTCCAAATATCTGAATTAAAATAAATACAAAGTTTCGGAGTTTGGTACGTACTGTAACTGCCGCCCACATACCCATGCCAATACCTATAACCGTAGCAATAAACATGGAGGTAAATGCCAAACAAGCAGTTTCTGGCCAACAGTCTAAAATTATATCGCTAACGGGTTTTTGACTGATATAACTTGAACGGAGACAGGGTGGTTTTAATACACAGCAATACAAATTCGAACTAAAAAGTATTATTTTTTTTGGATACACCTGAGGGTCTAAATAAAGTAAGTGGTTTTTATCGCTTATCGAATGGACTGACAAGGGAGAAAGATCGTTCATGTAATGCGCATATTGTTTAATCCAAGAACGGTCTAAGCCGGTTTTGTGATGAAACCGATCAATTTCAGTTTTACCGGCCCGTGGTCCCAAAACTACCAGGGCGGGATCACCGGGCATCAAATGAAACAAGGTGAAAACCAAAGTTGCCACACCCCAAAAAACCAAAAGGCTGTATACCAAACGGCGAAACATCCACATGAGGTTTAAATTATATAAAATAACAGTGAGTGGTTTTAAAAAATGCCAATATTTATTGTATTTAGATGTTAATTATTTTATTTAATTCAATATTTGAATGGCCCCTGTTAAATCCCTCATATTGGTTTGGAGTATTTGTTTTTTTTCATGGTCCAAGTGCCATGCGCAAAAAGTTGGACTGGTTTTAAGCGGTGGTGGTGCAGATGCCTTGGCACATATTGGTGTTTTAAAAGCCCTTGAGGAAGACTCGATATCCGTTGATTACATCTGTGGTTCTTCCATGGGGGCCCTATTATCGGCATTTTACGCTTCCGGCTACAGCTCAAAAGATTTAGAATTTTTGGTAAAATCCTATTTTTTTGAGGGACTTGCCAAAGGTAAAATACCCCTTAAATACGACTATTTGATTAAACGAACAGAAGATTACGGGGCCTGGTTCAGTTTAAAAATAAATTCATCGGAGCCAACACTAAAAAATATCCCCTCTAATTTAATTAACTCCTCGCCCATTGATTTTTATCTGATGGAAACCTTCAGCCCGGCCTCATTTAAAAGTTTTTTTAATTTTGATAGTTTATACATCCCCTTACGCATTGTTGCGTCGGACGTTGAACAAAAAAAAATTCATGTTTTTAAAAACGGTAATTTGCAGGATGCCGTTCGCTCCAGTATAACCTACCCTTTTTACATTCGTCCGATAGCTCCTTTCGGGCAGTTGCTATTTGATGGCGGATTGTACAATAATTTTCCAATTGAATTAATGCGCAGAGAATTTCATCCAGACCTCATTATTGGTAGCACAACGGCTGAAAACAAGCAAAAGCCCGATGAAGAAAATGTATACAGTCAAATTCGAACTTTTTTAACACAAAATCTTGACTCTGTCAAAACAGGTTCAAATACTTACATAATTCAACCCCATTCCAAAGTGGGAACTTTTAATTTAAGCAATATACCGGCTTTAATTGACAGCGGATACAGTGCTGCCAAACGTATTTTACAAACCGTAAAAAAAAATCATGTATTAAATCCTTCTAACCGCCCGAAAAAACAGGCTAAGCAATCCATTTTTTATAACTATAACCTGCTTTCTGGGCTAAAATTAGACACCCTCTCCTACTCGGGTTTTAATTTTAAACAACAGTTTTTTTTAAACCATCATCTCTCAACTTTAAAGTTTCCGGTTAATTACCAAATGGTTCGGAAGCGTTATTTCAGATTGCTCAACGATGAATTTTTCCGCTACCTCTACCCCAATTTAAATTTAAAAAACAAACGGGTAAATTTAAATATAACCGGAAAATCTCAGCGCCCGTTTCAAATAGAGCCAGGTGCCATCATTTCCAACAAACCCATCACTGAAACTTTTTTAGG
>OMJH01000062.1 GCA_900299295.1 Bacteroidota bacterium | reverse complement strand
TTACCAAATTATACGATTCACAGAGCAAAAGGGTAAGGGAAAGCGGCGACAGGGATAAAATAAAACGCGAGGTGGCAGAAGAAATATTTGCAGATTGGGAAAATATACCATTGATTGTAACTAATTCAAACTCGGTTATTAATGATGCAATAAATTATTATGTAATGCAAACGCAAGACATTCGGTTTAATGCAGTTGTTTCGGGCTACGATGCTTATGCAAACATGATGAAGGCTGCAAGAAGGACATATTCAGAAAGTGATATGATGAAAACCATAAGTGGTTCGAGTGTGCCAATGACACCAGCCGAAATTATTTTAACGGTAATTAATCAAGGAAACGCGTTTCTAAAAGGAACAGAAGTGTTGGAAAGAACGCAACAAATCGAACAACAACTTAAAAAAGAAAAAGACTTGCTTTCTGACTATGTTAAAAATGAAACAGGATATGATATTGGCAATATTGGAAATTTTGAATCTAAATTAGCAGCATTTAAAATTAAAAACAAAAAAGACAATTAGCGAATGGCACTATTAGCAATGGCGGTTTATTCAACAGACGCGAATGGTCGCGCTCAATATTCAAAACGAACATTAAATTCGTTATTAGAAACTGTTGATTTTAATAAGCATGAACTATGGATTTCAGATAATGGAAGTAGCGAAGAAATGCAAAATTTCTATAAAGAATTTAAGTCAAGATTCATAAAAAAGTTTAACGGAATGAATATTAACATTCTGAAAAATGGATGTAATTTAGGAACGGCAAATGCAATTTCACTATGTTGGAGAAACAGAAAAAAAAATCAACATTGCGTAAAAATGGATGATGATGTTATTATTTATTCTGATACTTGGATTGACCAGATGGAAGAAGTTTTGGAAAGACAACCGAAAATAGGGATTGTTGGACTAAAACGAAAAGACCTTGAAGAATCGCCCAAAAACAATATAACACATTTTAGAAGTGAATTGGTGATGTTAGACCATGAAAGAGGGCAAAAATGGATTGTTGTTGAGAGGGTAAAGCACGTTTTCGGGACAGTTCAGCTATATAATTCATCGTTCTTAGATAAAGTCGGGTATTTAACGCAACCAACACAATATGGATTTGATGATTCATTGATGGCTGCGCGATGCGATATTGCGAATTTTGTTGGGGTGTTTCTGCCGCATATTGAAATTGACCACATAGATATTGGTGGAAACAACTATACACACGAAAAAGCAAAACACGCAGGAGAAACAATGGAAATATATTCTCGTTGGAGAGATGAATATTACAATGGTATGCGCGATATTTACGCAGAACCAGATTGGAATGAACTTGAAAATAAAATTGAATCAGCAAATAATAGATAATTATGGAAGACTTTGAAGTAAAAAAGAAGGAGAACCCGATTGTTAATGTTTACGAAGTAAATCGTAAACTTTCATTGCCACACACAAAATTAGATTTGGGATGCGGTCTTAACCGCCACGAAAAAGAAAAAAATGAATATATCTATATGGATGCAGACAAAGCAGAAGGAATAGATATTGTAGGCGATTGGAACAATATTCCGTTGCCACCAAACTCAATAGATGAAATACATTCATCTGATACAATCGAACACTTTCGAGTTTGGGAGTATGAAAAAACGTTTGCCGAAATAGTTAGGGTATTAAAAAATGGAGGTAAATTTTGGGGAACGACACCAAACAGAGATTATATTGTAAAAGCTGCATACGAAGGACTAAAAGATGAAGAATGGTTGCGGTGTAATTTACATGGTCATCAATTAGGTTTTGGTCATGTGCATTACAATTTGTTTACAAAAAAATCATTAAAGGAAACGCTTGAAAAATATGGATTTGAGAATGTTGTGTTTTCGCCGATAGAGGAATGGATTGCTTTTTCTGCGAATAAAAAACCAATAGTCGCACTATGAAGATACCTTGTTTTATCATAAATAGAGATAGATTAAATTCCTTGAAAGGAATGATTGACTATCTTAATAAAATTGAAGAATTGCAAGTGATTATTATTGATAATGCAAGCACCTATCAACCATTGTTGGATTATTATGACACTAATCCATGTATAGTCCACCTACTTACATCGAACTATGGAAATTGCTCTCCCTTGTTCAATACTCCTGAATGTATAGAAGGACATATTAAGCCAAATTTTCTGTATGAATATAATTGCACAAATGGATTTATTTTAAGTGATAGTGATTTGGATTTGTCGCAAATTCCTACCGACTTTTTAAATTTATTTCGTGAAGGATTAGCAAAATATTCATGGGCAACAAAAATCGGATTCCAACTCCGTATTGATGATTTGCCAGATACAGAATTAGCAAAAGAAGCTATCGGATGGGAACAAGGAAACCACAGCGAACAATCCTATCTTGATGATAGAAGATTTATGAAAGCACCGATAGACACAACTTTCGCGTTTTATCGTTGGTTACCAGAAAATCCTAACCTTGCACACGATTTTGACAAATCAATAAGAACCGCAATGCCATACAGCGCAAGGCATTTAACTTGGTATAATTTGCAAGATGGAAGTAATGTTGGCGAAGATGAAAAATATTATTACGAGCATTTGAACAAAGGATTCAATCACTATTCGTCAAGAAGCAAAAATATGATTGAAGGAAAACAATTAAATGAAGGATTGGTATGATACCATACATAGGAGATATTAGCAAAAATGATTCTATTGTGTTGAGCGAGTTAGCGGCACAAAGCAAGAACATTTTGGAATTTGGTGTAGGTGCTTCTACGCAAGTTATCGCTGCTTTTGCAAAAGGCAAATTCACATCAATAGACACAAGTATCGAATGGATTGATAAAACAAAGAAAAACTTACATCTTCTTGAAATCAATTTACCAATTAATTTTTGTCTGTATAAAGATTTTTTGCCATCACATGATAAATATGATTTTATTTTTAATGATGGCTTGGATTCATTGCGGAGGGAATTTGCAATGAAAATTTGGAATAACTTAGAAGTTGGGGGTATATTGGCATTTCACGATACAAGAAGAACAGGAGATATAGAAAATGTTGCGGATATAATCACACAGCACTCTGCCGAAATACAAGAAGTGCAAATTAACTACAACCATTCAAACATAACATTGATAAAGAAACAAGTGGGTGTTTATTATGTTGATTGGAATTTAGTTGAGAAACGCGAAAGTTGGCAGACAGGATTTGGAGATATTCCAGAAACAGAAATTGAAAATATAAAAAAACAAATTTACAGATGATTAAAGATTTTAAGAATAATTCAGAAATTGTGTCAAATGAACAATCGTTAATAGGATTGGAAAGCGATATTAAAGTATCAATGGTTATTTGTGTTTGGAATACATCACATCTCTTAAAAAGAAGTGTAGAAACATATTTACAACAAGATTTTCCATATAATTTTTGGGAGTTAATTGTAGTTAATGATAATTCATTCGACAACGTAAGAGAAACAATCCAACCGCTTTTTGGAGAAATAAATATTCGTTATATCGAATTAAAACACGATTACGGAATGCGCGGGAACACAGTTGCATTTAACACAGGTTACGCGTGGGCAAATGGAGAAATATTAATGGAATCTACGCCAGAGATAATGCTTCCTGATGATTGTATTACCAAATTATATGCACCACACCTAAAAAATAAAAGGTGTTTTGTTGCAATGAAAACATACAACCTTACACCTGAACTACAATTAGAAATTGATTCAGTTGATTGGAAAAGTGATTTGGGAAATGTAATGAAACTACCTAACTTTTTTAATGATTGGACACTTAATAATTACAAGAACTGTCGTTTTGGAACACACCAACTTTCATCAATACATAAAAACACTTTCTATGAATTAATGCCAAATGGATTTCCATTGTTTGCTGATTATGGTTCGGACGACCCATATTTTTGTAATAAAAGAGAAACCAACAATGTAAATGATATTACTATTATGCAACCTCTCGCAATACACCAATGGCATCCTCCATACGCTTATTGGCAAGCAATGGGGTATTCAAAAAACACAAATAAATTTGGACACACCACAATAAATTTTATGGAAGATAGTAGTGGGCAAGTTCCATCATTAGGGACAAGATTTATATGGGATGGAGGTAATGATGAATGGTTTAGTGAGGATGAGATAACAAACTTACGAAAACTTGATAATTATGTAATTGGAAGTGGATGTAAAGTAGAACAAAAAAAATGAATTTAACACCCAAAATATTATGCGGTAGCCCTATCAATATGATTAAACAATATTGTATTGATGATTTTTTTGAGAACATAAAAAAGTTTACTTACACTAATCTTGATTTTTATTTCGTGGATAATTCGCTCGATAAAAATTGGCATAGTGAAATATCAAAAAAATATGCTGTTGAAATAGGATATGTAAACCCTATTAACAAGAGAAATTGCGATTATATGTGCGAGTCGAGTAATAAACTTAGACAACGTGCAATAGAATCGGGGTATCAGTATTTTTTTTATCTTGAATGCGATTTGTTTCCACATAAAACAATTATAGAGGATTTATTAATTTGGAAACAAGACTTTGTTTCAGCACCATATTTTATTTCTGAATCATACAAAAGCGAATTGTGTAGAAGTGAGATTGATTTAACATCAAAATATTTATTAAATAGAAACGTTTCTACTATTGAGGGGTTTCGCGATTTTAATGGGACATTAAAGAGATTAGATGGGACTGGAACAGGATGTTCGTTAATAAGCGAGAAACTATTTAATATGATTCCATTTAGAACCATATCAAATTCGCCAAATCATGCGGATACATTTTTTCATCAGGATATGGTTGCACATGGGTTTAGAAACATGTGTGATACCAGTATAATTGTTGAACATAAGAATCAGAATTGGTATTACATATCACCATATAATTTTTCACATCAAAATAATTTTTCAAAATGAATCAAGTAGAAATCGGCAGGGAACACAAAGAAAAAACGTTACAATTTCAAGCGTATGCAATGTTGCTTGACAACAAAATAAAAGCAATAGACAATCTTATTGAGTGCATTCAGAATGGAGAAGATGAAACGTGTTTAGATGTTTTGCGAAAAGAAGCAGAACTATGTTCATTAAAAATTGAACGATGGAATCTTGAAGTAGATAAACACGCTAAGGAACAATTTGCAAAGGAATATAAAGATAGGTTGAATACGCATAAAAAAATTATAGACGATGCAGCAAAAAAGATGACGGAAGGGAATCATTGGGTAGAATTAATGAGTGAAGCAACCAAATATATTAAAGACTATAAAGTTCCAGAGGAACAACGCCAAAAACTACAAAACGCCGTTCAACCATTTTTACAAGGACTAATAAATAAAGATTTCTATGATGATGGAGAATTAAATGCACACTTTGTAAATTGTTGCACTAAATTAAACAATGAATTACAAATGGTTTTAATTACACAGGGGAATAAAGAAAATAATAAATTTAAAGATAAAGAAAGAGTTGAAATATAACGTATATACTATTGAACGTGCTAACTAAATCAATGAGTTATGAAAAATAAAAAACGAATAATTAAACCTATTATTGTTGCATTATGCGGGGCAATAGTTACGATTGTGTTTGTATTTTGTGTTTCTGCGATTGTTCAATGGAAAATTAATGTCATGGAATGGCGACCATCAGCAATATTTATTACGTCTGTAATTTCTGTATTCAGTAGTGTTTTTGTCTTCCTTTTGATACTCGTAGTAGAACAAGATTTTCAAACGATTAAAAAAAACATAGAGAATGAAACCAAATAATTGTGCTTTGTTGGTAAAGACGACACAAAAGCAACTTGACGAAGCAAGTCAATATAAAATAGGTGAAACAACTCTTTGGAGGGATAAAAAATGGAGCGACAGAACGCATCAACTTCAAATATGTGAAGTTGTTGGTGTTCACGATGACTATATCCATGAAATACAAATTGGCGATTATGCAATAGTTCATCAGCAAGTTACCGAAGAATCTAAGATGAGAAAAAATGATTTTCAAATTGTATTAGAAGAAGGATATGAACAAATAAGATATGTTTTACCCAATCAATATTTCGGGCGATATAATGGATTTGAAATATTTCCTACTGAAAGAAAAATATTTTGTGATTATGTTGAATTAAAAACAACAGAAGAAAAAACAAAAAGTGGAATTATTTTATTGAATAAGTTTACAGAGGAAAGTAAAAAAGATATTCTGATTGAAACAATAGTTAGATATATTCACCCATCAATGAGCGAAATGTCGGGGTTAAAAGCAGGAGATAAAATTGTTGCGAAAGAAGGAGCATGTTATGATATAAAAATTGATAATAAACAATTTTATATGGTAGATGCTATTGGTGTTGTTTGTAGAATTAAAGGAGAAAAACTATCTTTGGAAACAATAGACTTAATTCCTGCGATAGAGGTTAATCATGCCGAACACTATTAGAATAAAAAATTATACATATACATTACCGCCAATTCCAACAGATGTTGATATTGATGGAAGTGAGCATAAAAAAGCAGACCAATATTGGCGAAGGTTAAAAGAACCTAACTTCAAAAAACTATATACAACAAAAGCACAACAAAAGGCAGCACTCGATAAATGGATTGAGAAAATCCTTGATTATCGAATAAATGGATATTGGTTTATGAATAATGGTGAACCTGAATATATCACAGGCGACCATTTCTTTTTTTTAAATTATGTGCAAGTAGATTTAGGAACATATCCCGAATTTAGAAAAGCACAAAGAGATTATTATTACTTTCTTGATTTGTGCGATAAAGACGAAAAATGTCATGGTTCAATAAAAGGAAAGTATCGGCGCGAAGGTGCAACAACAATGGTTCTTGCAAAATTCGCAAACAACGCAACACTTACTGAAAGAAGGTGGTATGGAATACAGAGTAAAACATACGAGGATGCAAAAAAAGTTTGTTACTTGCCGATTGTAGATATGGTTATGAGGTTGCCTAAATATTTTAGACCATTAATGGCAAGCAACGATAGACCACAACAAGAATTATTGTTTAGAAAACCATCTTCGCGGTTATCTGCAAAGAAACAATCAGATGATGATGAAATGTATTTTGATGAAGATTTATCTGATGGATTAAATACAAAGATTGTTTTTTTTTTCAAGCAGAAGACGGCATACGATGGT
>OMJH01000061.1 GCA_900299295.1 Bacteroidota bacterium | reverse complement strand
TTTATAAAAAAAATTTAAAAAAAAGGCGGAAAAACAGTTTTAGATCTGTTCTAGGCCGCGGTGGTGGGGGGGAGGAGATTTAACCTCCTGACCTATGGGTTATAAACCCATCGCTCTACCCACCTGAGCTCCCCCGCCGTGACTGAATCGTTTTACGAAACAGACCTGCCCGTTTGCGCCTCCGTTGGCTGCCCTAAAACGGGCTGCAAATATACGTGTTTTTTACCAACTTTAATTTTTTACTACTACAAGGATAACATTCTGATTATCAATATTTATAAGGATTAAAAGAATCAATTCATCGACAAATTATCCAATTAATTCCCAAATTTTTCAATCAAATGCCGCAGGCTACTGAAAAAAAATTGTGAATTAACTTTTTTTGTCTATATTGCTTTATATTTAAGCGGTTATGGCGAAAAAATATACCTCTTCATCGAAAAAAAAAGCGAATAAAAACACTGTTTCAACAAAAGACAAAAAGCTTTCAAAAAAAATCATTTCTAAAAAATCAAAACCGGTAAAAAAGAAAGTTGATTCAAAAAAAATCAACACAAAAAAAAGTAAGCCTTTAACTCCCAAGGGCGTGGTTAAAAAAGCTTCGCCTAAAAAGAAAGCCTCCGGAAAATCGGCTGTCAAGCAAGCTTCTAATACCAAAAAAATTAGCCCATCAAAAAAAACAGAAAGTAAAAAAAATATTTCAGCTGTTATAAAGTCTACCGTTGTTAACCAAAAATCTAAATCTCCAGCATTAGAACTAACCAAAACAAACAAAAATAATTCTGCTAAAAAGAATCCGAATGTATCAGCTAAAAAAAATGATTTAAGTTCGGGAACAGCTGTAGGAGGCTTGCCTCCGGGAGCATTTGAATTAGAATATGTGGTACATGCTTCAGCTGAATTACTTTTCAGTTTCCTTACCGAACCTAGCGGATTGTCAGAGTGGTTTTGCGATGATGTGAATATCCGGAACGGTATTTACACGTTTTTTTGGGACGGCACATCACAACAAGCACGCGAAGTAAAAGTTATACAGGATAAAGTTTTGCGTCTCCAATGGTTGGATAAATCTGATAATTCTTTCTTTGAATACCGCATCGAAAAAGATGATCTTACCGGCGATATATCCCTCATCATAACTGATTTCGCTGAAAGTGCTGACGAAAAGCAATCTTCAAAACTGCTCTGGAATTCGCAAATTGACAAATTACTGCATGTATTGGGTGCGTATTTTTAATAATACAAATTGATCAATAAGAATTGCAGGTTTAAGTTATCCATAAATTGCAGTTCTATCTTTAAGCTTCAAAGCATCAATCTTTTTAGTTCCCTTCCAACTTATTTCCTTAATAAAAAAAGATTCATAAGTACAGTCGCTTATATTTATAAATAAATGATTTTCTGGTAAATTAATTATAATCTCCTAAGCAGTTTTATTCTTTATTATATTTAAGGCCAATTAAAATGCGTATCTTATATAAAAATAACAGGCTAATTTTTTATGGTCTTGGATTTTTTTTTCTTTTAGGATTCATTGCCATCTTTACGGTATCGAAGAGTGATTTGCATTTACTATTTAACAATCTAGTTTCTGATTCATTTAATCCTATTTTTAAACTGATTACCTATATTGGAGATGGTTGGTTTATTATTGGATTTTTAATAATTGCTTTATTTATCAATCTGCGTTTTTTTTTTACGGCTGGTATCTCATACGGAGTATCCTCCGGCGTTACGCAAATTATAAAAAATTTTTTTTTCAAAGGTGAGCTGCGACCCAAACCATATTTCGAACAATTTTTTCCAAATGAGCATCTGAAATTGTTAAAGGGAATTGAAGTTTTTGGAGAAAATAGTTTTCCTTCAGGCCATACCACTGCGGCGTTCAGTTTTTTCATTTGCTTAGGCCTTATTTTACGCTACGATTGGATAAAAATTTTATGTTTTGTAATTGCAATACTTGTTGGCGTTTCAAGAATTTATCTCTCGCAGCATTTTTTTCAGGATGTTCTCGCTGGAGCCTTTATTGGGAGTGCATCTGCAATAATTTTTGTTTATTATTTTAATTACTCAGTTACTTCAGGACGATTCAACCGACTTGATCAACCCTTATTGCGTTACCTGTTTTCGAAACCGTACAATGAATAATTTATCTGTCAGACAGATTTACACAATTCTAATTGTTTTCAGCGTTTTGCTTTTTATTCCATTTCTGGGTAGGGTACATTTGTTCGACTGGGATGAGATTAATTTCGCAGAATGCGCCAGGGAAATGCTTGTTACCCGAAATTACACCACTGTACAAATTAACTTTCAGCCCTTTTGGGAAAAACCTCCCTTGTTCATCTGGATGCAGGCCTTATCAATGAAAATGTTTGGAGTGAATGAATTTGCCGCCCGATTTCCGAATGCAATTTGTGGAATATTTACCCTAATTACTGTTTTTAAAATCGGAGAATCAGTTTACGATAAAAGGTTTGGTTTTTTGTGGGGATTATCTTTTGGAGGAAGTATACTACCGTTTCTTTACTTTAAATCTGGAATTATCGACCCATGGTTTAATTTATTTATATTTTCAGGCATTTATCGATTGGTGCTGATCACAAATAACGTAACATCATCGCTAACCGTTAGAAACGGGATTTTTGCAGGTGTTTTTTTTGGTTTGGCAACGTTAACAAAAGGGCCAGTCGCTATTTTAATTGCACTTCTAAGTGTAATGGCATTTATAATACTTCAACGTAAACTTTGGATTTTTTCATTGGCTTCTATTGCAGCAATTGCTTCAAGTTATATTATAGTAGCCGGAAGTTGGTTTCTATTTCTTTTTATAATCGGTAAACAGCAGCTAATTAATGATTTCCTGGCTTATCAGCTTCGGCTATTTAGTACTGAGGATTCAGGACATGGCGGATTTTTCGGGTATCATTTTGTTGTGTTATTAATCGGTTGTTTTCCTGCTTCTCTTTTCTCGTTTATTGCATGGCGAAGATTTTCGTCCGACACACCTTTTCAGCGCTTTTTTAAAAATTGGATGGTACTTCTATTTTGGGTGGTATTGATACTCTTCTCCATTGTTAAAACAAAAATTGTACATTATTCAAGTTTATGTTATTTCCCGCTTTCCTTTTTATCTGCGTACGGAATCAATAAACTGCTTACCGGAGAATCAAAATGGAATTCGCGACTGAAATTTTTGGGTATTGTTATTTCTCTTTTTCTTGGTCTGGCATTTAGCCTAATACCATTAATTGACAACCTAAAAGAAATATTTATTTCTTCTAGCATGATCAAAGATTCTTTTACAATTGCTTGTTTAAGCGAGAACGTAGGATGGAAATGGTATGATGCAT
The DNA here is from genome assembly GCA_900299295.1 of Bacteroidota bacterium. GTDB lineage: Bacteria > Bacteroidota > Bacteroidia > B-17B0 > Aurantibacillaceae > AM-1111. The sequence continues at coordinate 10,155 of OMJH01000061.1, read as the reverse complement.
CACCAGGAATTATTTTTTTGTTTTCTTCAAGTTTTTTTATTCTGGGTTACAAGAGGATTAAATTTAATCAGGTAATTGTTTTTTTTGTTTTGAATGCGCTGTGCCTGTATTTTATTTTGTTATTTATTGTTCCAAAAATTGAGCGCTATTCTCAAGGGCCTGAAATAGATTTTTTTAAAAATTTAAAGGATAAAAAATGCTATACTGAAACGGTTGGTTTTAAAAGTTTTGCTCCACTTTTTTATGCAGAAAAAACACCGGAATTAAATACACCTGAATTGATTGAGCATGTAAAAAATAAAATTGAAAGTGATAAGCGCACCGGGCAACCTATTTTTTCATTTAACTTGTATGCTACAAATTTCATTCGCGGCGAAGAAATTCGTTTCCCAGCTTATTTTTCAGTAAGATTTAACGATTCTGAAAACTTTGAAAAAGAAAATCCGCACATAAAAAAATTGTATACTAAAGGTGGATATTGTTTTTACATGCGGGAACCAAATCAGAAGAAACGCTAAAAAAATAGCGAATTCACGCTATACGATCTATACATAAGCCCGAATAAGGATATTTATAATAATCAGAAATTCTTCGAAAGCGGTGGTCAAAAAGTATTCCTAATGTTTGCTCAATAACTGTATCAATGGAAATTCTTTTTCATACAACATATTTATACCTAGCAAGTAAATTAATCGGACTGCATGAATAATACTTGTTGGTTCCTTTAATGTTATCTTTCTGATTCAAGGAGTCGTTCTGATAATAATTAATATAGGACTGTGCAATTTTCGCGATGCCGGTTTGATAACCATAATGCAATTCAGTCAACAAAAGATTTTTTTTCTGAATTTATTGAACATAAAAATAATTCCGGCTTTAAATTCAAGGCCTTCAAGAAATGATTCTTGACTAATAAATTTAAATCCTCGATAAAATAAATTCAGATGCACTGTAGTATTCTCCTGCTCTAGATTACGACGCATAATAAATAAGCAATTTGTGATGAAATAAATAATAAATCGTATGAAATTAGCAAATCCCAGATTGCATCTGAAAATCCAGTCTTTAACAATTTGTTTTCAGCTCCCGCATTAACATTAATTCCTATTCCGTTTTTATATTGGGCCGGTGAACAAGTGATAATTAAAAAAAAATAATATTGTAGCCTAGCATTTCATTAAATTAATAGAAACTTAAGTTGCGAATTAAATCAATCTAAATAAAACCTATCAATCACCGCTTAAAGTGTCTCAAATCAGCTAATTTTACAGCGAACCATTTTAATCCTATGTCTCAACGGCTCTCCGCTCTCATTATTGCCATTACACTGGTATTTTCTTGTATTGCCGTTATTTTCTGCACTCAGCTTAAATTCAGCTATGATTTTGAAGAATTTTTCCCAAAAGAAGACGATGACTTCAAAACTTACATGGACTTTAGGGAAAAATTTGAGCATGACAATGAATTTATTCTTTTGGCGATAGAACATAAAAATGGAATTTTCAATCAGAGTTTTTTAATTCGTATTGATTCACTCACAGAATTAATCTCCAAAATTCCAGATGTTCAAAGTGTTTCCTCCCCTACTAACTTAAAAAAAATTTTACTCGGAGGTTTATTGCCTGTTAAAGTTCCGCTGCTTCATTTCAAAGATAAAAAATCATACGTTTCTGATTCAGTCAGTATTTATACAAATGAAAATTATGTTGGATCATTTTTCCCAAAGAATAGCAAATCGTTATCTATATATATTAAAACAAATGAAGGGCTTTCAAAAAAAAGATCCGATAATTTAGCCAATAATTTGACCCAGGTTGTTCGAAAATTTGAATTTGAAGATTATCATCTGGTCGGCAGAGTTATAGCGCAAAAAGTATATCTGGAAAAACTACAGCACGATTTTTTAAAATTCCTTCTCATTGCCTTTGTACTTGTTGTTATTTTTCTTTGGATTTCATTCCGTACTGTATCAGGTATTTTAATTCCTGTTATTGTTGTTCTGATTTCCATTTTATGGACTTTGGGTATTATGGGTGCAATGAACAAACCCATTGACATCATGACTGTAATGTTACCCACCATGATTTTTATAACAGGCATGAGTGATGTAGTTCACTTTTTCTCAAAATACTTTGAAGAATCTGGTGGTAAAAAAAATAACAGAGAAATCATAAAACTTGTTTTCAAGGAAGTTGGTTTTCCCACCTTTCTTACACTTTTAACAACAGCTGCCGGATTTCTTTCCTTGCTTTTTTCATCCATTCAACCCATTCGTGATTTTGGAATTTTTACGACTATCGGTATTAGCATCGCTTTTTTGTTAACCTACACTTTACTACCTACGGTTTTACTCTTTGTTAAGCCCGATAAACTAACGCGCATTCACACTAGTAACAACACTACACTTGCTTCCATGCGTTCATCTTTATTCTGGATTTTTAGAAACCCAAAAACCATCCTGTTCTTAACGCTTTTGATAGTTGGAGTGTTTGCCTATGGTACTTTTAAAATAAGTGTTAATAGCGTATTATTGGAAGATTTAGATAATTCAATAAAAGAAAAACAGGATTTTCTATTTTTTGATAAATACTACTCAGGAGTTAGACCTGTTGAGCTAGAATTGAAAACTAAAAGCAACCTGAAAATCTGGGATTATAAAGTAATGGCGGAAATTAATCGGCTTGACAGTTTCCTGAAAAACAAATATGGTGCAGGTTTCTTAATTTCTCCGGCTTCAATTGTTCGGGAATTAAATTCAAGTATTTATGAATCCAATCCTACTTCATCTTTCTTTCCTGAGCCGGAAGATTATCCTGAAATAAAAAAATATCTTGTAGGAAATAAAAATTCAAAAGCGATAAAACGTTTAATGACAATTGATGGAAATTATGCGCGTATTACAGGAAAAATTCAGGATCTCGGAAGTCAAATAATTCATGAAAAAAATGAAAAACTAAAACATTTTATTTCAGAAAATATAAATTCTGAAATTCTCTCTGTCCGTTTAACCGGTACAGGTACCTTGCTTGATAAAAATAATGATTACATGGTAAACAATATGCTTCAGGGATTTCTTTTTTCCATTCTCACGATTGGCTTACTTACCTGGATTCTTCACCGATCGTTTAAAATGGTGCTTGTTTTTATTCTTCCAAATTTAATTCCTATTGTTATTATCAGCGGCATTATGGGGTTTTTTGGAATTGAATTAAAAGCAGCAACTTCACTCGTGTTTTCAATTGCATTTGGTATAGCCACAGACGATACCATTCATTTTATTTCACGTTTCAAAATTGAAAGAGACTACGGGAAATCTGTTTTGTATGCCTTCAAACGAACCTATTTTGAAACTGGAAGACCAATAATTGTTACTTCCTTCATTTTAATCGGTGGCTTTATGAGTCTGATGATTTCAGACTTTCAAAGCATTTTTTACTTCGGTTTATTAATTTGCCTTACCTTAATTATTGCCGTTGCGGCAGATATGATTTTACTGCCGGTACTCTTGTTGTGGATGCTTGGCAAAGACAAAAATAATTCTGTTTTACCGAAGTAATTCGAGCCAGCCTTTGTACAGGTGTCCTTCGGTTTGCAACAAAAAGAAATAAGTTGCCGGAGGAAGAACATCACCGTTCAAATCAATGCCGCGGAAGACTACAGTTGAATTATCATAGTTGATACCTTCCCATATGTTGATTCCGTAACGGTTGTAAACTTTGAAGGTGTTGATTGGATATTGATCTATATTTCCAATATAAAAAACATCATTTTTTCCATCACCATTCGGTGTTAAGCCATTGTAAAAAACAAGTTCGTCGCAATTACTTCCATCAAAATTTACAACTACAGCCGCGCTATCGGAACAACCGGAAATGGTGTCGGTTATGATAAGATAATAAATACCGGAAAATGTAACCGGGTTTATTAAACTAAAAGGATTAGTACCGGCAGGATTCCAAATCGAAACAACATTTGATGATGTAGTACTACCTTGCAGAATTACTGTATCGATAGTGCAGGTTAAGGTTTGATTTAATCCTGGATTTACATTAGGTAATACGCTTGTATCCGCAACAATCACAACAGCATTTGAAGAACAACCTGTTGCAGTAAAGGTAACTGACAGGGAATAATTGCCTGCACTTGAAACTAAAGTAGAAGATGAATTAGGTGTAGAACCACCCGGATTCCATAGGTAAACTATTCCGGTATCAGCACAAAAACTATTTATGGTTACAGAAGTCTGAACACAATTAAGATATTGTGTTGCATCCGCAGTTACTGAAGGGTAAATATTATTATTTGTAACAATCATTGTGTCAGTTCCAACACAACCTGTTCCGTTATTTGTAATGTATAAAATGTAAGTACCCGGAAGGTTAACCTGCGGAGTAAGTGTGCTGGCTCCGGAAATAATTCCTGGACCTGTCCAATAAAAACCACCGTTGCCAAGATTGGTCGATCCGTTAATAGTGATTGTGGATGCCAAACATCCGAAATTTAAATCAACACCGGCATCCGCAAACGGAACGGGATTTACCAAGATACTGATGGTATCTGTTCCCGAACAATTTCCTGATACAGCGGTGGCAATATATAATCCTGACATATTTAAAACAGCACCACCAATAGACACGTTATTTCCGGATGAAGTATAGGAGTTGGGTCCACTCCAAGTAACTGTACCATTACTTTGAGTAGAAAGCTGGATGGAATCGTTTTCACAATATGGACTTCCCGACGTTGCAGTAATAGTGGGCGTTGTAATAACATTTATCGTAATTGAATTTGAATTAATTGAAGTTGTACCGCAAGCGCCTGCTCCAGGCAATACTGAAAGAGAAATTACGTCATTGTTTTGCAAGGTGGTTGTTGAGTAATTGGATAAGGTTGCACCGGAAATTACAGAACCATTTAACAACCATTGATAAGTTGGTGTACTGCCGGAGTTAACCGCATTGGATGAGAATGCTGCGGAACTTCCGGAACAGATAAGTGTATCCGTTGAGGCTATGGTTACACTTGGAGGGCCTGAAGCATTAACTGTAAATGCACCTGAAAGTGAAGAAGTATCTGTACCACAACCATTGCTCAAGACACAATAATAATATAGAACTCCGGGAATTCCGGAAGCAGGCTGGTAAGCAGAGGAATTTGCTCCGCTAATTGACGTAGCACCTGAATAAATGGAATTCGAGTTGGAATACCATTGATAATTGTTTCCTGTGCCGGATGCTGTTACAATTATTAATTGAAAAGTATCACCTAAACAAACAGACTGGAATGTAAGCGATTCAGAAAGAATTGAAGGCAAAGGATTGATAGTTACTGCCGCAGATTGAGAAACAACGTTTGAATTAACAACGCAAATTTCATTAGAGGTTAGAATTACCGAAACAGAATCTGTTGAAGAAAGGGAGCCCACAACTAATGAATCGTTATTTGAACCAACGGAAACGCCATTGATTTGCCACTGGTAAATAGGCGATATACCTCCATTTGTGGGGATTGCCGTGAAAACAATTGAATCGCCCTGACAGGCCGTAAGTGTTGATGGTGTAATACTAACCAATGCATTAACCGGAGAAGCAGGTTGAGAAATTGTTATACTGTCGATAGCCGTACAAGAATTATTATCAGTTACTGTAACGGTATATGATCCGGAAGAAATAGACGAAATATCTTCGGTCAATGCATTATTACTCCATAAAAACGTGTAAGGTAATGAACCACCGCTAACGGTTAAATCTGCAGCACCGCTTGAGTTTCCGAAACATAAAACATTCGTTCCCTGAATTGCTGTTACAATTCCGGAAACAGGCTCTGTAATTGTTACCGAATCTGTTGAATTGCAACCATTCGCGTCGGTTATCGTTACAAAATAGTTTCCGGCTGAAACAGAAGAAATATCTTCGGTAGTGGCATTATTGCTCCAAGAAAAAGTATAGGGAGCTGTGCCGCCGGATGGAGTTAGGTCTGCGGCTCCGTTTGCTGCTCCGAAACAACTTACGTTTGTAACAGTCGTAGTACCAAAAGGATTTGTTGTAACGGTAATATTTCCTGTTTCAAACGAAGAACCGCAACTTCCGGAAGTGCTTACTGAAAAAGTATAATTTCCGGGCATGTTGGAGCTACCTGAAATTAATACACTGTCTGTTGTGGTGTTAGCAATTATTCCGTTAGGAAGACCAACTACACTCACTCCTGCTGCGCCTGAAAACACGTATGTTATTGGTGAAATGGAATTATTTTCACAAACAGTTTGTGCGTTGCTACCCGGCAAAGATACCAAAGCAAGCGTGGCCAATGGATTTACAATTTGTGCGCCGCTAATTTGACTGGTGTCACTACCGCAAGTACCGGTAACAATGCAATAATAATAAGATGTACCTGCAACTGACGAAGAGGGAATATAATTTGAATTTACTGCACCACTGATAAAATTTGCTCCGGAATAACCTTGAAGCATATTGCTAAACCAGGAATAACTTAAACCTGTTCCCGAGGATAAAACGCTTAAAGAAGTCATGGAATCTAATTGACAAACCGTTTGAGTCGTTAATGTTTGAGAGGCAATTACTGTTAAATCATCAACTTGCATCGCTCCGCTCACAACGCTAGTGTCGGAACCACATGTTCCGTTTACAATGCAATAGTAATAAGTTGAACCCACTGCTGAACTAAGTGGTGTGTAGGAAGGAGAAACAACCCCTGAAATTAGAATCCCTCCTGATGAACTGGCAATTGAGTTGCTGTACCACTGATACGTTATGTTGTTGCCGGATGCAGTAACAGTAAGTGGATTGAAACTGCTATTTAAGCACACGGCTTGAGCAGAAGTTGATTGAGACAAAATAGTTGTTAGAGGATTAACCGTCATCGTAATTGGATTGGATGTAACCGGTGAACCACTTAAACAAGGAGCAGCATTGGATGTCATCACTACAGTAATTACATCGTTGTTTACTAATGAAGCAGAGGTAAAAACAGATGAGTTAGTTCCGGTATTTATTCCGTTTACCTTCCATTGATAAGCGGGTGTAGGTCCTCCATTGGTGGGTGTAGCAGTAAAGGTTGCACTTGATCCCGCGCAAATAAGCGTGGTACTTGGAACAACACTGACACTTGCTGTTAGTACCGGATTTACGATTACGGAACCGGAAGCTGTATTGGTACCTCCTGTGCATCCGCCACTCATGGTAACCGTATAATTAAAAGTTCCGCTTGCGGTCGGGGTACCTGATATCGTAGCAACGTTGGTTGACCAGCTTCCTGTGACACCGGCCGGCAATCCGCTAAAGCTCGCTCCTGTGGCACCACTGGTTGCGTAGGTAATGGAAGTAATTGCACTACCAACACAAACAGCTTGATTATCGGTTCCGGGAGCTGAAGAAAGTGTTATTGAATTGTTTGAATTGACTACAACAATGGTAGATGCAGAGGCAGTACAACTATTTGCTGTAAGTGTTACTGTATATGCCCCGCCCATTGCAGTCGTGGCACCGGATAATGTTGGATTTTGAGTTGTTGACGCGAACGCATTTGGACCGCTCCAGGAATAAGTACCACCTGTTGAGGTAGCTAGCGAAATGGTTTGACCGGGACAATATGGGCCTGTGTTGGTGGCTGTAACTGTTGGGGTTGAATTAACGATCACATTAGTGGTCATTGTTCCAACACAACCATTTAAGTTAACGGTAACAGTATAAGTTCCGGCCATACTCACAGTAGAATTGCTTATGTTTGGATTTTGAATCGTAGAACTGAATGTATTCGGTCCTGTCCATGAATAGGTTCCGCCGCCGTTGGCTGTGAGCGAAATAGTTTGCCCGGTGCAAAATGGGCCGGAGTTGGATGCGACAACTGTTGGATAGGGATTAACAGTTATCGTTACGGTTGAGCTGGATGCAGAAGTACAAGAACCGTTTGAAACATTTGCTCGATAATATTTGGTTGCATTAAGAGCACCCAGTGTAGCGGATGCCAAAGTGGGTTGAGTAGCACCGGAAATATTTGTCCAATTGATGTTGTCTGAGGATTCCTGCCATTGAATGCTACCGGAATATCCTGTTAGTGTTATCGAGGCAGGAATAGATCCTGTGCAAATTGTTTGGTTACTGTTTGCTGTTCCGCCAACGGCGGCAGAATAAACATCAACAATTACTGTATTTGTAGCAACACATCCTGACGTGTTTGTGGCCGTTGCGGTGTAGGTCAAAAAAGAAGTTGGACTTACTGTAACAATTGAACCGGTTAGTGATCCTGGATTCCAATTATAAATATTAGGATCTATGTAGGTTTCAAAATTAAAATCTTCAGCAGGAATTACGGAAGGTGTTACACCATACCATGCCTGACCATTTCCGTACGGATCAGTTGTTGCGTAAGGCCAGTCGATTGCGGCACCTGCCGGAATTTCGATGTAATAATTTGAATTGGCGAATACAGTTGGTCCACCATTAGGAAAAATTATATCATCCCAAGAATCTATGTTAGTAGGTTTGGAATATGAAAAAGTTGAAAGCAGGGTTCCACTACCTGGATTACCGGAATAAACACGAACGATAACATTTGCGTTCGTAGAATAGGTAACCGTACGTATTCTCAATTTCGTAAGCTTACCATTTTGTGTGACTTTAAATGACTGCCAGCCTGTATTTCCAATCATCCATCTTGATATGTTGGTTATAGTGGTTTGTGAAACATCCAGATTCAACTGACCTGCATGTAAAGTTGAACTATCTCCCGGACAAATTATTCCCGGATTAGCGGATAAATTAAATGAAGGAACAGGTGCAACAGAAATATTAATTGTTTGAGTCCCAACGCAACCTGCGCCCGTTGTCATGGTAATGTTATAGGTAACTATTTGATTGTTTAAACCGGTATTAACGAGCACATCATTGATCACATTTCCATTGATAGAGGTTGTTGATTCACCGGATACATTACTGTTGCTGAACGCATACCAACTATATGCTGTTCCGGCGGAAGGATTAGCGCTTATGGTATAATTTACTGAATTTCCGCTGCAGGTAGTGTCACTAAACGGACCTGTAAAAACCGGGAACGGATTAACGGTTAGTGTTGCCGGGTTTGAAATTATATTCATCCCACATCCGTTGGACAAAACGCATTGGTACTGATAACCATTAATACCGGAAACAACACCTGAAACACTTAGGTTTGATGTTGCTGCGCCGCTGTAATTCGCTCCGTTATTTAAATTGCTCCAGGTACTACCTCCATCCGTGCTTAACTGCCATTGGTAAGTTATTCCACTTCCTGTAGCGGTTACAGAGAAATTAGCACTTGAGCCTTGACAAATTGAGGCGCTGAAAGGCTGTTGCGTGATTTGTGGGCAAACTACGTAAGATATTATTATTACTCCCTGTGCACCATTTCCACCGATTTGAGTTCCTCCTCTACCTCCTCCTCCTCCCCCTCCGTAAATTGCACCAGCTAATCCCGCTGTGCCGATTGTTGCTGATCCGGCTCCTCCGGCTCCTCCAGGCGCAACCCCTGCACCACCGGCTGGAGCAGCTCCAGCACCACCATTTGCAGTAGTACCTGCACCACCACCACCACCACCTGAACTAGAACCGCCAATTCCATTTCCTCCATTTCCTCCCGACCATTTTATGCTACCAAATCCGTTAATTGAATTACCTCCAACACCCCCTGGAAACCCACCACTATTACCGCCAGAACCAAAAATACCTCCTTCGGCCAATATTGTTGTATTAGATAAAAACCAAGTTGAAATTCCGCTTGAACCATTGGCTCCTACAGCAGCGCCACCTAATCCGCCAGCTCCAATAGTATAACTTATGTTCTGAGAGGGAGAAACTGATAAGTTTGAGGTCCTTGAAAACGCACCGCCACCCCCACCGCCGCCTGCACCATTACCCACACTTACACCGCCACCTCCTCCCCCGCCGCCAACACATTGTACATCCAAAAAATAAACATTGGCTGGCACGGTCCATGTTCCTGCACCTACTGTCGTCAATGTTACAGTTGTCGGAGTTTGAGCAAAATTTTCGAATAAAAAAAAACAAAAAAATAGAAAATAGAAATATCTCATCTGTAAAATGATTCCTTTATCAAAGACCTAAATTAAGGATATTCAATAAAATTAGAAGTAAAACCCTG
>OMJH01000060.1 GCA_900299295.1 Bacteroidota bacterium | reverse complement strand
CGGGGATTTTTAATTTTCAATTATGTCTGAACCTAACGAATCAAACTCTTCATCAACTCCGCCTAAAGTTTGGCTCCGTAACCTGATGATTTTCACCTCCGTTGTTCTTCTTGGTGTTTTGGGCTGGGCATTTTTTGACATCTTGAACTCCTATAAAAAACAATTGACAGAAACAGAAAAAATAAAAGCTCAGTTTCAGGAGGCTTCTGAAAAATTAAAAAATGAAGCGCGCAGGACAGACAGCCTCAATCGTTTATTCGTTCAATTCAACAAATACCGTCACGCGGTGGAACTTCAGGCTTATCGTGATTCCGTTTATCGTTACTTAGAGTTTAAGCCCGGAGATGTTGCATGGAAAAAAATAGATTCTTCGGTGGTAACCATCAGCGATGTGTACTTTGGTGGTGGATTGTACGACTATTATTTTCGATATAGAGTAGTGGATAATAGCGGGAAAGAATTGGAGGTGAAACCTGAAATTCTCTTTCGGAAAAAATAAAATCAATACCAGTCAGCAAATTTAATCAGCTTTCTTTTCATCAGAAGAAAGCCAAGGCTCAGCGAATGAATTCCGGGATTGTGTTTTGAATTGATTTGAGTGTCAGCATAGCAATATCCTAAATGAATTTCTCGTCGGCCACCAATATCTTTTTTATACGATCCCATACGTTCGATAAAAAAAGACAGATAAGCTTTGGCACGATATCCGAAACCTGAATTCAAATTACCGCTTAAATCTTTTGTAAAATCAAATCCAAAATTCACAGAATTAATCAAATACTTGCAGTAATTTTTTTTGGATAAATTCAACAAGCTATATTGAAAAAAATAAATATCGGCACCGGCGACCGCAAAATAATCTGTAATCAGCTTACCTTCTATCGTCTCACCACGGCGCGAAGGTTGAATCGTCTCGAATCGGTTTCGAGCCCCGGCTCCGCAATGAAATAATAAAAATTCATTTTTTATTTTACCGAATTCTAAGGTTGGATTGAACAAAGGGGCCGTTTTAGCAGTGAAGGTGTTACCTGCCATTAACACAAAATTCTTTCGTGTAGCTTTATAATATTGAGCGTAAAACTGAGAGACAGAAAACATGAAAACAAAAACACAGGAGGCCAATAAACTCCAATTAAAATTTGACTTTTTCATAGTTCTTTTTTTTGTAAAACGAAATTTTATGAAATTCATTACATATTAATAATTTTTCTGTCTTAAATTCGCAGTGCTAACGCTGATTCATGGTCATCATTTCCTGAATTGGCAAAACGGACTCCACCATGAAAAAATTTTATTTTTTTCTTTATTTAATACTATTTTTCTCGATAACCTTGACTTCACAGGAGAACCCAACAAAATCCTGCAAAGGAAATCTGTATTTTTTATGGGGTTATAACCGCGATTATTATTCAAGAAGTACCATACATTTTAAAAATGATGGGAATCCTGCTTCCGATGATGTGACAGGTGTCTATGATTTCAAAGTCCGTAATGTAGAAGCACACGACCGGCCTCAATTTGAAAAAATTTATGACATAAAAAACATAACGATACCGCAATTCAGTATTCGTGCAGGTTACTACTTTAATAATTCCAAAGACGAGGGCGTAGAAATCAATTACGACCACGCAAAATACATTGTGGACGACTGGCAAACCGTCCGTTTTGAAGGCCGGATTCTTAATCGCGACGTCAACTGCGACTCGATGCTAAATCCTAGCTTTTTCCACTTTGAACACAGCGATGGCGCAAACTTTTGGAATTTTAATTACTTGCGCAGATGGAAACTGAATAAAAATTCTACCGGGAAACATAATTTCCAAATAATAGCCAAAGGCGGAGCCGGATTCGTATTGCCACGTACTGATGTGACGCTTTTTGGCAAAAGAGTCAATAATAATTGGAAAATTGCCGGAGCCTGCGTAAACCTGGAATCAGGATTCCGTGCTGAATTCTGGAAGCGATTCGTTTGTGAATTTACAGGTAAAGTACTTGCCGTTGATTATATGTCCTGCCTCGTGCAAGGGAAAAGAAACGGAAAAGCTTCACAAAAATTTTTAGCCTCTGAATTGATTCTTACTTTCGGCTGGCAATTCGGGAAAACTAAACCCTGAAAATTATTTTGCGTATTTCTTTAGGGCGTAAGCTACTGCCTCATAAAGATTGATATAACCACCGCTCTTGCTCAGCTCTCCAAATTTTTTCTGTTCCGGTTTGCCCATTCCCGCTCCCGGTACATTCACCAAAGAATTCTTTGCTGTTTTGTTGGCAGTTTTTTCGAGAATCTTTTTTATGTCTTTCGCTGAAAGCTGTGGAAAGTAAGACTTTAAAACTGCAGCGGCGCCCGCCGTTGCCGGGCACGCCATGGATGTTCCGTTTTCTTTTTTGTATTTGCTGTCAGGCACCGTAGAATAAATATCAACCCCCGGCGCAAAAACGTCAACAGATTTTTTACCATAGTTCGAAAATCCGGCAGGTATTTCTTCTCCCGGCTTCCAGCTTAATGCACCTACCTCTATCCATGTTTTGCATGATTTCTTCCCGTATTTTGATGTCGGATAATTCGGTGAATTATCGATACTCTTTCCGTCATTCCCTGCAGCATGAACCAACAAAACATTTTTACTTTCTGCGTACTTAATAGCTTTATCTACGGCTTCTTTATGTACACAATAATCCTTGCCAAAACTCATATTAATAATCTGACATCCATTATCCACTGCATAAATAATTGCATTGGCGACGTCCTTATCTCTTTCATCCCCGTTAGGTACAGCACGTACCGGCATTATAATTACGTTATCCGAAATGCCGTCAATTCCCAGTTTATTATTACGGACTGCGCCAATGATCCCTGAAACATGTGTTCCGTGTGTTGGATCCGGACCCTTAACATCATTGTTACCGTAATTTTTTTCAAACGGATTGTTTTCATCATCCCCAACAATTTCTTTACGTTGATCGTAATCAGGGTTGAGATTGTACCTTACACGGGTTTCAAGATATTCTTTTGCATCGTCCATTTCTTTCATAACATCGTCCAGGGTTGTTCCCGGTTCTGCAAGCATTGTTTTAAAAAACGCAGCCATTTGTTTTTTCTTTGCATCCTCAGGTGTATATTTTCCAAAGGTCTCAGCATCTACCTTCTGCACATTCATATTGCTTTTTATTTCGTCATTCATTTCCTTTAATGTTGAACTTATAAAATTGACCTGCATCAGCTGCCCGTTTACCTTTTTTGTGTCCTTTTCAAGTTTTTCCTTGATTTTCATGTATTCTTTGTATTCCGGGTTACCTTTTACCTCAGCCTCCGGCTTATTTTCGAATTTTTCTTTCAGACCTTTATAAATTCTCACCATTTCCAATCGCTCGTAATTAATGTTCTTTCCTCCTGCTCCCCCGATAAAATTCCATCCATGTACATCATCCACATATCCGTTTTTGTCGTCATCAACACCATTGCCGGGGATTTCTTTTGTATTTGTCCAAATAATCGACTTAAGGTCTTCATGGTCAATGTCAACCCCGGAGTCAATAACTCCAACGATAACGGGTGTCGATTTTTTGCCTTTCAGTAATTCACCATAAACACGCTCGGTTCCGATTCCGTTGATGTTGTCTTTGGATTGATCAAGATTAAACCAATTCAAAGGTGCCGACTGATTATCATTTTGCGCAAAAGTGCATAAACTAAGTACGAGTGCGAGTGAAACTGTTTTTATTTTCATATTGGAAATATTGAATTACAAAGATAAGTTTAATTGACTTCTAATCACGCTACTTTAACCACTAAAGCCTAAGGTAAGTCCTCCATCCATTTTTAACGCAGCGCCGGTTATCCATTGGGAAGCATCACTTAGAAAAAAAACGCTGGCCTTTGCCACATCCTCCGGCTGTCCTAAACCCAACGGATATTTTTTTTCATGCAGCGCAAGTTCTTCGGGATTCATAGCAGCATCTGCGGTGGATTGATAGATTGCAGTTTTTACAAGCGCCGGCTGAAGAACGTTGACGCGGATTTTTTTTGGTGCAAGTTCTAATGCCAAGGTTCTTGCGTAAGCTTCCAGCGCTGCCTTCGAAGAGATGTAGGGTGCACCCCCAAAATAACTGTGCAACACAGAAACCGAAGAAATAAATACAATGGATGAGTTTTCTTTGAGCTTCTTCTGCTGCAAAAGTGCGGAAGCTAATTTAACAGCGGAATAATAGTTGACCGAAAAAATATCTGAAAGATGTTTTTCCTGAATAAATTTAACAGGAACAGGCAAAACTTTTCCGGTACAATGTACCCATCCATCAAGCTGAGGAACCTCACCGGCAACCTGTTTAATATCGTTTTCTATGGTTAAATCAGCCGCAAAAATTAATGATTTGCCCCTGCAGTTTTCACCAGTTTTCTCAAGTTCAAGTTTATTTCTGGCATTTAAAAAAACAGTAGCACCGGAAGAAGCACATGCTGTTGCTACAGCCCTTCCAATTCCTGCCGATGCACCGGTAATCAATATTGTTTTATTATTTAATGTTATCATTTCAATTCATACTATTTCAAGCAAAGGCGGACATGAAATTTTATCAGTTTTCAAAATACAACCGGCCCAAGAAAACCCCACACCAAAACCACTCAAACAAAGATTTACGGCAGAATTGTTCAGGGGATAACTGATTTGGGTTACTAATGTGAGTGGAATAGAAGCGGAACTGGTATTGCCGAAATTCTCAAGAGAATAGGGAACTTTTTCTAAGGCAGAAATTTTTAATTTTTTTCTTACCGATTCATTGATGAGTTTATTAGCCTGATGAAAAACAAAAAAATCAGTTGACTCGATCGAATGTTGAGCAAACGAAAACAATGCTGTTAATGACGGGGCAACCTCGCGAAGTGCAAAATTGAAAATTTCAATCCCATCTAACTTTAAATGCCGCTTAGAACGAACGATTCCGGGTTGAATTTCCTTCATTTCAAACGTGTCTTCCTTTAGTCCATTGCGTGAACCTCCATCCTCCACCATTATTACATCTTTGCCTGAGCCGTCAGAACTTAATTGAAAAAAAAGTGATGATGCCCCATCAGAAAACTCCAAAGCGGTTGCAGAACCGGCATCACCGAACAACGGATACGTACTTTTGTCAGTGTAGGCAGTACTCGATGTTGATTTATCGCCGGCGAGCAGCAATCCTTTTTTTAATTGTCCACCGGTAAGTAGACTCGATAAAACGTATAACCCATATACATATCCCGAACAACCTAAATTAATATCGAATGCAGGAATATCTTTTCTCAATCCTAATCGGTTTTGTGCTATAACTGCGCTGCATGGAATAAAGTGATCCGGGCTTTGTGTTACCATGATAATAACATCAACCTCTTCGGGTGTCCAATTGAGCTGAGTAAGCAACTCACGCGCCGGCGGAATGCAAAGATCGGAGGTAGAAATATGATCGGGGGCAACCCTTCGTTCACTGATGCCGGTAGTCTTAATGAAAAGATCGCACTCTTCAGCACTTAACGCGTCGTAGGAAGCGGTAGTTACCTTTTTTGTTGGTACACCGGCTGCTACTCCTCGCATTCGTATATTTTTTATTTCAACTAATGCCATTAATTGGTCCGGGAAGCAACAAGATCATATAATTGGCGGACCGTTTTCGTGTTTTTCAAATCCTGCGCATTGAGTTGCACATTAAAATTGGAATCCACAAAAGCAATTACCAACAATGCGTACATTGAATTCCAACTATCAAGCTCGTGATAAACTGTTTCCGGTTGTAATGTTCCGGGCTTCATGCCTTCTAACTCTTCCTCAAGCTGACGGGTAAATTCCTCTATTTCAATTTTCATTTTCAATACTTTACAATTGTCGCTCCCCAACTCAAACCAATTCCGAAACCTGCCAAAACAACTTTCATCCCCCGATTCAATCTACCGCTGTCAGCCGCCTGTTTCAATGCAATTGGTATCGACGAAGATACGGTGTTTCCTACTTCGGTTATGTCGTTAAAAAATTTTTCGTGCGGAATCTTCATTTTTTTTCGCAGCGATTCGAGAAGAAATGAATTAGCCTGATGAAAGACATACAAACCAATATCGTCATCTTTCACATTATTTTTCATTAATACTTCTTCTATCATTTTCGGGACCGTTTTTAGTGCAAAAGTGAAAATTGCCGAACCGTCCATTTGCATTTTACCGTGCGGCATATTGGTTTCCTGTAACCACTCTACATCAGGAGGGTGTACTGTTCCGCTGCGTTTTACCATTAAAAATTCGGATCCGGATCCGTCAGTGCCAAAGACAAATTTATGACCTTCCTCATCAGACTTGCGAATAACTGAGGCAGTGCCGCTGTCGCTGAATAAGCTCAGTAATTCAAGATTATCCGATGAAATGGCAAAAGAAGGCGTGTCTGCCGTTAACAACAAAATACATCCGGCAAGGTCGCCAGAAAGTAACCCTTTACACACCGCAAGCGCATTGATATAACCGGAACAACCCTGGGGCAAGTCAAGGGCAAGGCAATCTTTTTTCAGGCCCAAGCGATGCTGCAATAACGCTGCTGTAATAGGACCCTGATATTCAAACCCATGCCCAACCAATATCAACGCATCAATTTCGCTTGCTAGAGAAGGGTTAATGTCAAGAATTTTTCTGGCTGCCTTTTCTGCCAGATTTGACATTAATTCTCCTTCAACATGAAATCTGGTTTTCACGCCTGTTTGCCTAAAAATTTGGGATTCAGGAACGGAAAAGCGCTGCTGTAATTCCAGATTGCTTATTTTTTTGTCCGGCAAATGATAAGCAAGATGTGAAATTGTTAAAGTTCCCATTCCGGAATTCTGTTTTTATTAAAATTAAAATTAATTCCTAATTTAGCAAAACCAAATATTTACGATATGAAAAATTTTCTTGTTAGTGTATTATTCTTTATTGGCCTTTCCTCCTTCGCACAGAATAATTTAACACTTGTAATTTCTGACAAAGTGGAAGCGGGATATTTTAAGCAAGAAAGATTTGCTTGGTCGTTACAGGGCATTAATAATTCGACCGAAGCAGATTCCTTTTTGAAACAAATAAAGAAAAATACAAACATTAAGACCGCTGAGTTAACGCCCGGAAGATCAAATGGGACTTATAATTTTAATTTGTCTGTCAATAAAATTTATGGCCGTAAATTTTTCGAGCGTCTTTTGTATTCATGCGGTGTGACCTATGCTATGGTTAACGGTACAAAAGAAACCTTGAATCCAGACCGAAATAAAGCAGCCGGAAAATAATTCTTGCTACTTGAGCGAAACGATTTTGTAACGCTTATTTCAAAGTGATGTTGAAGCAAATGGTGTTGAAATGAGGACAAAATCATCCAAAAAAAATCAGGTTAACGTTGTAACACTTGGCTGTTCCAAGAATATTGTGGACAGTGAAGTTTTAATGGCCCAACTCAAGGCAAATCAATTTCAGGTAGCACATGAAGCAGCCCAAGATGAAGCAGGGATTGTTATAATCAACACCTGCGGGTTTATCGAAAACGCCAAACAGGAGAGCATTGATACAATCCTTCGGTTTGTATCTGCAAAAAAAGAAGGTTTGGTTGAAAAAGTATATGTTACAGGTTGCCTGAGCGAACGATATAAATCTGATCTTGAAAAAGAAATTCCGGAGGTTGATTCTTATTTCGGTACCCGCGAATTGCCACGTTTACTTAAAACATTGAAAGCAGATTACAGACAGGAATTGGTTGGGGAACGATTTCTGACTACACCTTCACATTATGCTTATTTTAAGATATCGGAGGGCTGTGATCGCCCATGTTCCTTTTGCGCAATACCACTGATGCGTGGTAGTCATAACAGTGTACCCGTAGATGAACTTGTGAATCGCGCAAAAAAACTTGCTGCTTCAGGCGCCAAAGAACTTTTATTAATTGCGCAGGACCTCACTTATTATGGTTTGGATTTATACCGCAAACGTGCACTTTCCGAATTACTTGATAGTTTAAGTGATGTGGAGGGAATAGAATGGATTCGATTGCATTATGCATTTCCCGGAGGTTTCCCGATGGATGTTTTAGACGTAATGAACAAAAAACAAAACATCTGCAACTACCTTGATATGCCACTTCAACACATTTCAAATGATTTACTAAAGAGCATGCGAAGAGGCATCACACGTGAAAAAACCAATGCACTCATTCAAACCATTCGTGATAAAGTTCCGGGCATTGCACTTCGTACCACCTTGATTTGCGGTTATCCGGGTGAAACAAAAGCCCATCATGAAGAATTACTGGAATGGATTGAGGAAACACGTTTTGAACGGCTAGGGGCGTTCACTTATTCGCACGAAGAAAATACACACGCTTTCCATCTGGAAGATAGTGTTTCTGCAAGGGACAAAAAAAGACGTTTGGAAGCCGTTATGGAAATTCAGCAGGGAATTTCACAGGCGTTAAATCACCAAAAAGTAGGAAAAGAATTTAAAGTTCTTGTTGACCGAAAAGAAGATGAAATGTTTATCGGACGCACGGAGTTTGACTCCCCGGATGTTGATAATGAAGTTTTAATTGAACACGACGGCTATCTGCGGCAGGGTGATTTTGTAAAAGTGAAAATTACCGGCGCCAGTGATTTTGATTTACAAGGTAAAGTGATCAATTAATTTTTCATTACAAATTATCGTACCATTCGCGTGTACGCGGAATCTTAACATCCCGTAACATGGAAGTTTTTAAATTCAAAGTAATCGCGTAACGTTTTCTGAATCCAAATGGAACCCAATCAAAACGTGCCTCCCAGCAATGTAAATCGCGATAAACATTAACTGCTGTATAACTTAAATTCTGTTTCACAAAATCATAGCCGCTTGTAAAACCTAACTTCCACTTCGATGTCACAGAAAAGTCTCCACTGAAGTTCAGTGTTTGAGTAATCGAAGATGCATTTTCAGGCTTTCGATAATTAAGATTATAATTGAAACTAATATTCCACGGCAACGTTTGTGCGGTACTCAACGATGAACTAACCTTTTCTTGATTGGATGTGAACGTCTTTTTTTTCAAACTTTCAAACAGCTGATTATTGAAAGAAGTATTTATCGCAATACTTCCGGAGGTAAAACGAGCAAGCTGTCCGCTCGTGGCCCACTGATAAACAGGCTGGCGTTGGTTGGTGATAGGATTTAAAGAATAAGGATCCAGCGTTCCACCAAAAAGCAAATCAATATTTTTCCAGATTCGTGTTCTGCCCGTAAGGTTAACCAAACTTGTTTTATATTCCTTAGCCATTAGATCATGCGTTCCTGAAATACTGAAATTTTGAATCAAGGTTACTTTCCGGTCAATAAAACCTGAATCGGTTTTAATCCTGATTTTTGCTTCCAGATTGTTGTTTATATTGTAAGAAATTAGACTGCTGCCGGCAGAACCAGGTCCGCCGTAAATTCCATCCTGAAATATTGAATACTTCAACTTGTTTCCAAGGCTGTCTTTTTGAACTTCCTGGTAGAAGCCGTATGTCTCATTTGTAAAATCCGGCCGATAGGAAAATCGTAGTGTCGGAATCACAAAGTGACGAACATGACGAATTTTACCATGTTTAAAAATATAGTTTCCATAAATTTTTGTAGTAAGTTCTCCATTGAAACTGGCGTCGAAAGCCGTTCGGAATTGCTGTAGAGTATCTTTTATTAGGGAGGAAGAGTTGTCATCGTAACGGTATTGAGTGGTATTGAAATAATTCCATGCATTCATTTGAACGGACGGCGAAAATGTAATGTTTTTTAAAATTGTTATGTTCCCGCTGATTGGTAATGAATGACGAATGCCGCTGCGAATTAAATTTTTACTGTCTGGCTTAAGAAACAAAGAATCGGCACGATTGAGAATGGATTTTGATTCCACCATATAATTCATCCCGATTTTATCGAGGAAATTTTGCTTCAACCGCTTATCATTTCGGAAAGGGAAAAAACGATTAACGTTAAAACTGATATCCGGAAGCACAATTTCCACATTCCGGGTTTGGGTATTTTGACTGTGGCGGGCATTCAAATTAAAAGTTCCAAACGTAAATGTGCGTGAAAAATTTATGTTGGAGGCAAAGGTATTCGTAAGGTATTGTCCTGAATTCTGCGCGTTGTATTGATTAAAGGAATTTGAACCGGCATTTACGTTGGCGGAAAAACGAATGTTGGGGTTTGATTTTGGGTCCTGCGTGTGTGTCCAGCGAATAAAAAAATCCTGACGTTTAATCAACGCCCCCGGATTCCCCGTCGGAATCTCTCGTTCACCTGAATTAAAAATTGAAAATCCCACGTTAAATGCACCGGTGAAACGATAACGAACATTGTAGTTGGTAATATTGCGCAATGCCCAACTTCCATACGAATAAATATCACCGCGCATTTGCAAATCCATTTTTTTTCCGGCCGCCCAATAGAAACCGCCATCCTTTAGAAAAAAACCAAGGTTTGGTGATTCACCATATGTCGGCAACAGCACCCCGCTTTTGCTACGTTTTTTTGTATTCGGAAAAAACCCGAAGGGCAAGGCAAGCGGCGTTGGAATTCCGGCAACCGACAAATACATGGGACCGGTAATTATTTTATCATCGGGTATTACTTTAGCACGTGATGCCTTAAACACAGTTTTTGCATCATCAAATTCGCAAGGAATGCAAGTCAAATTCTTGAAATACATCACATCGTTGCTGTCCTTCTTTATCTTTTCGCCCTTCACAATTAAATCACCTTGCTTCAGAGAAATGTTTTTAATAATGCCCTTTTTATTTTTTAAGTTGTAAGTTATTTCATCGCAATTAATTGTTTCGCCATCTGCTATGAAAACGGGAGTTCCATCCAGCTTTCCGCTATTATCAAATTTTCCTCGGGCAAAAATGAGATTAGCGGTATAATTTATCTCGATGATTTCAGCCTGAAGCTCAATCGCTTGGTATTTAACCGTTGCGTTTCCGAACAAAAATATTCTTCCGCTATCAGGTAAAATCTTAATGCTATCGTCTGAACTATATAAAATAGGCCCATCTAATACAGCCATCACTATACTGTCTTGCTTAACAGTTTTTAGCGAATCCTTCACTTGCGCCGGAAGTATAAACGTTATTAACACCGCGAAAGTTGAAAACCATAAATTATAATTGAAAACAGCCAAATGCAGGAGGTTAATTTTGTTTACGGATTTGCATGGTCAAAACTAATGAAAATAAATTTTTTGAACGGACACCAAAAGTGAATTTCCTCAAACGGACATTTATTTTTTTGTTCGTTGCAATAGTATCGCTTTCTTTTGCAATTTTTCACGGCAAACCGGCCAAAAAAGTAACCGTAATTGTTATTGACGCCGGTCATGGTGGAAAAGATCCGGGGTGCGGTGGCTTGCATAATAAAGAAAAAGAGGTAACGTTGGCCGTAGCCCTGAAATTGGGTAAACTAATCGAAGAAAAATTAAAAGATGTTAAGGTAGTTTATACAAGAAAAACAGATGTTTTTGTTGAATTGGAAGAAAGGGCTCAGATTGCCAATAGAAATAATGCTGATTTATTTATCTCCATCCATTGTAATGCAGCTTCTAAAATTGAAATTACCACTGTAAAAGGAAAACAAAAGCGAAAAGAAGTGATTAACCCAAAACCATATGGTTCAGAAACTTATGTTATGGGAATAAAAAACGAATCGGGTAAAACAAACGTTATGAAACGGGAAAATTCAGTAATGTTGCTGGAAGACAATTACAAAAAAACCTACGGAGGATTTGATCCGAATTCAGATGAAAGTTATATCATGATGAGTATGTTCACAGAAACATACGTAGAACAAAGTGGGAAGTTTGCTTCTCAAATTCAGCACGAATACAAAACAAAATCAGGAAGAATTGATAAAGGTGTAAAAAGAGAAAGCCTGTGGGTGTTGTGGCGAACAAAAATGCCGAGTGTGCTTACAGAGATTGGATATTTAACTAATCCTGCCGAAGAAAATTTCATCGCCTCAGACCAGGGTCAATACAGCCTGGCAGCAAGTTTATTTCGTGCATTTCGTAATTACAAAAACGATCTTGAAGGGACAGGTTTAAAATTTAATGATGAAATTGAACAGCTAAATCCGGTCAACAACGAAAATATTGCAAAAGGAGACACGGCATACCTTCATCAAATCGAAGATTATCAGAACAATGAAGACACGCTGGATATGAGCCCGGCAGAAAAAATCAAATCATTACTTGCGGAAGGTAATCGTTTTTTTGTTCAGGGTGATTTTAACATGGCCGAGAAAAAATTTAAAGAAATTCTTTTGCTTGATGCAAAACACAAAGAGGCCACTCAAAAAACCAGTGAAATACAATCAGCAAGAAACAAATACACATCGGTAATCAGTAAAGCCGACAAATTGTTTCAAGAAAAAAAATATGAACAGGCAAAACAACATTACGCAGATGCGCAGGTGATTATGCCAAAGGAAGATTATCCGACCCGTCAAATAAATAACTGCAACAACGCAATGAGTCAAAACTCCAACATACCTAATGAAAAGGAGTTTGTGACTCATTTAAAAAATGCCGACGCACTGTTTGCGGGAAAAAAATTTGAGGAAGCCTTAAAAAGTTTTGAACTCGCAGAAAAAATTAAACCAAACGACACTTTGGTAACTTCTAAGATAAAGCAGTGTCGTGATTCAATAAACACAATTTCATCTGCAAAAAACGAAAAATATTCCTTGTTGATAATTGAAGGCGACTCGTACTTCAGATTGGGTAAGTATGATGAAGCCAAAACAAAATATAGAGCAGCTGCCTTTATTGATCCCATGGATGATTACCCCAAAAAAAAATTGAATGAAATTTCTGATATACAAAATATCAAAACAATAAATTCCTGCGATTATTCATGTCAAATAAAAAAGGCTGACTCACTTTACGAAACGCAAAATTATACCCTAGCAATTGAATATTACAAACAAGCTTTAGAGCTTAAACCAAAAGATGACTACTCCACATTTCAACTTGATTTAATTTCGAAAATGGAACAATGGAACAAATGGAAAATTTCAATTTCAAATCAAATTAAACAGGCAGATAGTCTGCACAAAGCGCATCAATGCAACAAAGCCATAAGCCTTTATCAAAAATCAGTCGAAGAAATTCGCAATTCTTCACAATCAAAAGAAAAGGCACCTGCAGATACGTCCGTTCTGCTGACTAAAATATCGGTTTGTAAAAAAGAACTAGTTGAAATTCATAATAGTGCTACTGCAAAAATATCCAAATCCGAATTGCGGGTTCAATTCCGTCAGTCAGATAAAAAAATGGAAGTGAATCACCCAGATTTTACAGGTTTGCAGGATGTATGGCGATACGAAATGAATAATATGTTTAAATACACTGCAGGGAAATTTCAAACGTTAGAAGATGCCAACCGTTACAAAGAAGTTTTACGGCAAAAGGGCTTCAAAGATGCGTTTGTGATTGGTGTTAGTGAAGGGAAACGTATCGAAATCCAGAAAGCACAGGAACTCATCTTGCAAGAGAAAAATCAGTAAATTTGAACAACATACCGTAAGACACCTATGAGAAATGAAATAAAAATTGGCATTATCGTTTTGGTGGCAATTGCATTATTTGTCTTCGGGTTCAACTTCCTTAAGGGTGTAAATGTTTTAAAAAATGAAACAAAAATCTACGCTGTTTTTGATTATAACGACGGATTACTTGAAGCCAGCCCTTTGTTAGTTAATGGATACAAAATAGGGCAGGTTAACAAACTGCAATTATTGCAGCGTGATACCACATTTAAAATTTTAGCCACATTTATCCTTAGTGAAAAAATTTCAATTCCTAAAAATTCAATTGCCCGGCTCATTAGTCAGGACTTGTTAGGAACGAAAGCCGTTGCCATTGAAATGGGCAATGATAAAGAATTCATTTCCAATGGTGATACATTAAAAACAGCATTTCAGGAAAATCTAACTAACGCTGTACGCGCAGAGCTTCAGCCGTTGAAAGAAAAAATCTCAGGACTAGTGGGTAGCATGGATTCAGTCGTACAAATCGTAAATGAAATTATGAATCGTGATGTACGTAAAAACCTGATCGAAAGCTTTTCCAGTATTAAAAATGCAGTGATTTCGCTTGAACAAAGTACAGGAAAAATCAATATGATTATGGACGAGCAGCAGGGCTCAATCACAGCCATCATTTCACGAATAAATTCGATAACAAAAAACATCAACGACAACAACAGTAAAATCGCAGGTATAATTGAAAATTTTGAAACTATTAGTGATTCAATTGCAAGAAGCAACATCAAACAAACAATAGAAAGCACCAACCTCGCGCTTAGCCAAGCCAACGTTTTACTCGATGAAATTACCAAAGGACAGGGAACAGCGGGCAAACTGATCCATGACCCTAGCTTATACAATAACCTGAATAAATCTGCACAAGACCTTGATATGCTACTGAAAGATTTACGTTATAACCCTGAACGTTATTTGCATTTTTCTGTCCTTGGTAGGAAAACTCCACTTAAACCGATTCCAAACGATTCAATTCCGCATTAATGATTTCGATTGCTGTTTTTTGTTTATTAACGCTAGCGTCCGTTTGGCTCTTCAACCGGAACATCGGTCGTATCAGAAAATCTGTTTTATCAGGGCGAGAATTTTCACCAAAAGGAAATTTCAACGAACATTTCTCTACTATGTTGCGCGTTGCATTGGGGCAAGGCAAAATGGTATCAAGGCCTTTATCCGCCGTAATGCATATTTTCGTTTATGTAGGATTTGTACTTATTAATATCGAAGTAATCGAGATGATGGTAGACGGATTCATCGGATTACATCGTACGTTTCATTTTTTAGGCTCGTTTTATGATTTCCTGATTGGCTTTTTTGAAATTCTCGCGTTACTGGTTTTCATAGGTGTGGTTGTGTTTTGGCTCCGCCGAAATTTGGGTCGCATCAAACGCTTCATGAGCAATGATCTTAACGGATTTCCCAGGTTGGATGCGAACGCGATTTTAATTGCTGAAATTTTCATGATGTCCGCCCTACTCACTATGAATGCAACAGACCAAGTATTGCAATCAAGGAGCGTAACGGGTTATCATGTTGCCGGAAGTTTTCCTGTAAGCAAATGGATTACCTTTTGTTTTTCGGGAATGTCAAGCGATTCGCTTATTTTACTTGAACGTGGCGCTTGGTGGTTTCATATCATGGGAATTTTTGCCTTTTTAAACTATTTACCTTTCTCCAAGCACCTCCATATTATTCTTGCCTTTCCCAATACCTTTTTCACCAGCGTTAAACCAATGGGGCAACTTAATAATCTTGAAGCGGTAACTGATGTTGTAAAACCCAACTTTGACCCATCTTATGTGCCCCGCGAAATTGACCCGAACGCTACTCCAATTGCATTCGGTGCACGTGATGTGTTTGATTTAAACTGGAAACAATTACTGGATGCGTACACGTGTACGGAATGCGGACGCTGTTCGAGTTCTTGTCCGGCCAACACCACCGGTAAATTATTATCGCCTCGCAAAATCATGATGAGTACGCGAGACAGAATGGAGGATGTTGCCAAAAACAAAGCAGCGAACGGAGGCAACTTCGTGGATGACGGCAAATCACTTCTGCACGACTACATCAGCGCGGAAGAATTGTGGGCTTGCACTACCTGTAACGCGTGCGTTCAGGAGTGTCCTGTGAATATCGACCCGCTCTCCATTATTATCGAAATGCGTCGGTATCTTGTGATGGAAAAATCTGAAGCGCCTGCTGCGCTCAACGGAATGTTTTCGAATCTGGAAAATAACGGAGCGCCCTGGCAATTTTCACCTTCTGATCGCCTGAACTGGGTGAATGAAAATCAGTAAATTTTTTAAATCCTAATCCGAAAGAAATTCAATCCATGAGTACTTCAAACCTTAAAGTAGAAACAATGGCTGAGTTTGCAGCGCGAGGTGAGATGCCTGAAATTTTATTTTGGGTGGGTTGCAGCGGCAGTTTCGATGATCGCGCAAAAAAAATCACACGGGCTATCGTAAAAATTTTAAATCACGTCGGGATAAAGTTTGCGGTTTTAGGAACGGAAGAATCATGCACAGGAGATCATGCAAAGCGTGCAGGAAATGAATTTTTATTTCAGATGCAGGCCATGCAAAACATTACCGTTTTAAACGGTTATCAGATCAAGAAAATCGTTACCGGCTGCCCGCATTGTTTCAACACGATCAAACACGAATATCCCGAATTAGGAGGGAATTACGAGGTCATTCACCATACCGAACTTGTAAGGCAACTTATTGCTGAAGGAAAACTTTCTGTTCAGGGAGGTTCTTTTCAAGGAAAAAAAATTACCTATCATGATCCTTGTTATTTAGGTCGTGCAAATAACATTTATGAAGCTCCACGCGAAATTATTGCCGAGCTGGATGCCGATTTAAGCGAAATGAAAAGAAGTCGCGCAAAGGGTTTATGTTGTGGCGCCGGCGGAGCACAAATGTTCAAGGAAGCCGAAAAAGGCAATAAAGAAGTAAACATTGAAAGAGCCGAAGAAGCGCTTGCATCACAACCGAACGTAATAGCCGTTGCCTGTCCTTTTTGCAATGTGATGATGACCGACGGCGTAAAGCATTTTAACAAGGAGCAGGAAGTAAAAGTATTAGATGTAGCTGAACTTGTTGTACAAGCGAATAATCTTTAAAAAATGAACGAGAGGATTTGGATATATCTTTCCGCAAAAGCGCTACAGCCGGAGCAGGAAAAGATAATTAACGAAACGCTGACAAAATTTTTTTCCGGCTGGAACGCACACGGAGATCCGCTTGCTTCAAGCTACGAAATTTTACATCATCATTTTTTGATTGTCCGCGTTAACGAATCTCTTCATTCCGCAAGCGGATGCTCAATTGATAAACTAACGCATTGTATTCAACAACTTGAAAAACTTACAGGGCTTTCCTTTTTTAACCGTCACCTGATTGCGTTCATGAAAGAAAATGCATTGCAGGTTTACCCCTCCTCGCAAACTTCACAATTACTTGAGTCAGGAATTATAAATGAGGAAACAAAGGTCTTTAACTTATCTGTGTCGACTAGTCTCGATATGGACTCAAATTTTGAAATTCCGCTAAAGGAAAGCTGGCTCAAAAAATACCTTGTCGTAAAACAATAGCCTTTCAAGCTAGCATCAACACCGGATTCTCCAGGTTTTGTTTGAGCGTTTGAAGGAAGGCTGCACCTGACGCACCATCCACCACACGATGATCGCAACTCAAGGTTACTTTCATTACGTTACCCGGAACAATAACTCCGTTTTTCACAACAGGAACAGCGCGAATTCCACCAACAGCAAGAATACATGCATCGGGAGGATTAATAATTGCCGTGAATTCATCAATGCCAAACATCCCAAGATTGGAAATGGTAAAGGTATTACCCTCCCAGTCGGAAGGCTGTAATTTATTTTCTTTTGCTTTTTTTCCGTACTCCTTTACTTCGGAAGAAATTTGTACCAGCGATTTAGCATCTGCAAAACGCACGACCGGAACCAACAATCCATCCGGAATCGCCATAGCAACACCGACATTAATATGATTGTTGCGTCGAATTTTATCCCCAAGCCAGGAAGAATTGATTGCAGGATGTTTACGCAGCGCATGAGCAGCAGCTTTCACCACCATGTCATTGAAAGAGATTTTACTTTCAACATTTGCATTTATTGCAGCGCGTGCACTCATTGCGTTGTCCATGTCAATCTCCATGGTAAGATAAAAATGCGGAGCAGAAAATTTACTTTCAGCAAGACGGCGCGCAATAGTTTTTCGCATCATGGAAACAGGTTCATCTGTAAACAGCTCCGATGAAGCAGCAATATGCGATTTTGCTGAAGAAACGGAGGGCACAAAACTTTCAATGTCCTTTTTTACAATTCTTCCGTATTCGCCGGTTCCATTTACCGCATGAATGTCAATTCCTTTTTCTTTAGCGAGTTTTTTTGCTAAAGGAGAAGCTTTTAACCGACCCGATGGTGTTGAAACAACCGGACTTGATTTTGTGATTGTTGGAGCGATTGGCGTCGGAGCTTTTTCGGTTGGCGTTTCGGGTAAAGATGCAACGGTAGTGCCTTGTGAAATTGTTTGGAGTAATTCCGAAACATTTTCTGTTCCGTGTCCGATAATTGCAAGAACAGAATCGACCGGCGCTCCTTTCCCCTCTTCCACTCCACGGTAAATTAAAACACCATCGTAAAACGACTCGAACTCCATCGTTGCTTTATCCGTATTGATTTCAGCAAGCAAATCACCGCTCTTTACTTTATCACCTTCCTTTTTCAACCAACGCGCAACAACGCCTTCGGTCATAGTATCACTGAGTTTGGGCATACGCACAACATTCACCGAAGAAGGCAACGATGCCGGTGCAGTATTTTTTTCACTGGCAGCAGGCGGTACGCCGGCGCTTTGTGAGACCGTACTTGGTTTTCCACCCTGAAGCAAAGCGCTGATGTCCTCTCCTTCCTTCCCGATAATGGCAAGAATGGCATCCACAGGTGCAGCTTCGCCTTTATTAACACCAATATGCAACAAAACACCGTCATAAAACGACTCGAACTCCATGGTTGCTTTATCCGTCTGAATATCGGCAAGCAAATCTCCGCTTTTAATTTTATCACCGATTTTTTTATGCCATCCGGCAACCACGCCTTCAGTCATCGTGTCACTCAACTTCGGCATCCTTACAACTTCTGCCATAAATTTTAATTTAAGTTCCGTTGATTATTTTTTTTATTCTGTTATGTACGGATAATCTTTCTGAACATATACATCCCGATATAATTCTTCAGGTTCCGGAAACGGACTCTCTTCAGCAAATTTTTCACTTTCAACAACTATCGCTTTCACTTTCGCTTCCATTGCTTCTATGCCTGCATCATCTATCCACTTATTCGTTTTTAAAACCTGAATGACTTTTTCTATAGGATCCTGTTTTCTATACTCTTCAACTTCATTTTTTGTCCGGTACGTTTGCGCATCACTCATAGAATGTCCGCGGTAACGATAGGTTTTAATTTCCAATAAGGTAGGACCATCTCCGCGTCTAGCTCGATTTGCTGCTTCTTCAATCGCTTCATGCACAGCTTCCACGCTCATGCCATCAACGGGTTTGGAAGGCATATCGTATGCCAGTCCAAGTTTCCATAGATCATGAACATTAGAAGTGCGTTCAACCGAAGTTCCCATTGCATAATGATTGTTTTCAATCAAAAAAATCACCGGCAATTTCCAAGTCATCGCCATGTTGAAGGCTTCGTGCAAGGCTCCCTGACGCACAGCGCCATCACCCATAGAACAAACACAAACGTTTTCGGTCCCGAGGTATTTTTCAGAGAATGCAATGCCCGCTCCTAAAGGAACCTGCCCGCCGACGATTCCGTGACCCCCGATGAAATTATGTTCTTTTGAAAAAATATGCATTGAACCGCCTTTACCTTTTGAACAACCCGTAATCTTTGCATACATCTCTGCCATTACATATTTTGGATGCATCCCTAAACCGATTGGATGAGCATGATCACGATAGGCCGTGATGTGCTTGTCGCTTTTTCTGGTGGCACTTACTGTTCCGGCAACAATCGCCTCCTGCCCAATATACAAATGACAAAAACCTTTAATTTTCTGCATTGTATAAAGCTGGCCGGTACGCTCTTCAAATCGTCGCATCAGCAACATGCTTTCATACCAGGCAAGATATTGCTCCTTTGAAAACTTAGAAGCTTTTTTTACATTTTTTTCAGTCGCTTTTTCCATAGAGAAAGGCATTTCAGAGAGGTATCAAAAATAAGAATTTGGAGCGGATAATCCCGAAAAGTTAAAGTAATATTGAATTTTTGTACTTAAAGCTGAAGAGATTTTGATTGTTTTCATTTATGGTAATTATAAAAAATTAATTTTTCAATTACCTATTTCAACTTCAAATTATGCCCCATCTTATTTTTTTTCGTCTGTAAATACGAAGTGTTATGGGGATTCGCCGGAATTTCAATCGGAATATTCTCGACGATTTCAAGTCCGTATCCGATAAGTCCGGCGCGCTTGCGCGGATTGTTTGTCATCAACTTAATTTTCGAAATTCCCAAATCACGGAGTATTTGCGCACCTACACCATAATCGCGCTCGTCCATTTTAAAGCCTAGTTTTATGTTCGCCTCAACGGTATCAAAACCTTTCTCCTGAAGTTCATACGCCTTCAATTTGTTCAATAATCCAATTCCGCGGCCTTCCTGATTTAAATACACAATCACACCTTTGCCTTCCTTCTCAATCATTTCCATGCTTTTTTGTAATTGCGGCCCACAGTCACAACGACAACTACCGAAAACATCGCCCGTTAAACAACTGCTGTGCATACGCACCAGAACCGGCTCATCCTTTTCCCATTCTCCTTTCACCAACGCCAACTGATCCTGGTCTGTCGTTGTTACTTTAAATGCTATAAGCTTAAAATCTCCCAGGTGGGTCGGCAAACTGACAATCACTTCGCGACGAATAATACTTTCTTTTTGTAAACGGTAGGCAATCAGCTGTTCAATTGAAACTATTTTTAAATCAAACTTTGCTGCAATGTCCATTAATTCGGGAAGTCGGGCCATGGTACCATCCTCATTCATGATTTCTACGATTGCACCGCAAGGTTCGAATCCGGCGAGGCGCGCAAGATCAATTGCTGCCTCGGTGTGACCTGCGCGACGCAATACGCCGCCATTTTTTGCCTTCAATGGGAAGATATGACCGGGGCGTCCGAAATCCGATGCCTTTTTTTCAAGATCAATGAGCGCTTTGATGGTCTTTGAACGATCAGACGCAGAAATACCAGTTGTACAACCGAAACCCAGCAAATCAATCGAAACCGTGAAAGGGGTTTCATGCGTGGAAGTATTTGCGGGGACCATAAGTTCGAGTTGAAGTTCCTTTGCCCTTTCCTCAGTAATGGGAGTGCAGATTAATCCTCGACCGTGCGTAGCCATGAAATTCACCAACTCAGGCGTCATATTTCGTGCGGCAGTAAGGAAATCTCCTTCGTTTTCACGATTTTCATCATCCACAACAATGATAAGTCTTCCATTGCGGATCTCCTCAATAGCCTCTTCAATTGAATTCAACCGGACATTTTTCATGGTGCAAAGATAGCAAAACAAAGGAGGCGATACCGGCAGATAAAATCATGCGCTTGCAAGGAGTTTATTCTTCTTTCTCCCTTTCAATTATGGTTATATTTGTCATTTTTTATATGGCAAAAGTATTGGTTACCGGTGGCGCAGGATACATTGGATCACACACGCTTATCGAATTAGTGTCGGGCACAGACTACGAGGTGGTTTCACTTGATAATTTTTCGAACTCAGATGAGAAAGCATACCGCCGCGTGGAAGCAATCACCGGAAAAACCGTCACCCATCACCCGGTGGATATTGCGGATCCGGATTCATTACGCAAAATTTTTTCATTGCATGGTGATATTGCGGGGGTAATTCACTTCGCGGCTTTTAAATCCGTTTCAGAATCTGTGGAAAAACCACTGCGATACTATGCCAACAACATCAATGGATTAATCAATTTGCTTCGCCTTTGCAAGGAGTACAAAGTCAACAATTTTATATTTTCTTCTTCTTGTTCAGTTTACGGAAATACAAATGTTCTTCCCGTTACCGAAGCGACTCCATTCGGAAATGCAGAGAGTCCGTATGCTCACACTAAACAAATCGGGGAAGAAATTTTGAAAAATTTTTTCGTTGCCAATCCGAGTTTCAGAGCAATTTCGCTTCGGTATTTTAATCCTGCGGGGGCTCATTCCTCCGGAAAAAACGGAGAGCTGCCAATCGGAAAACCCTCCAATTTAGTTCCGGCAATTACCCAATTTGCTATCGGTAAAATTTCTTCGCTGCTTGTTCACGGAACGGATTATCCGACACGCGACGGCTCTTGTATTCGCGATTACGTTCATGTGAGCGATGTGGCGCGTGCCCACGTGCTTGCATTGCAAAAATTGCGAAGTATTGGTCAAGGATTTTATGATTGTTACAACCTGGGAACCGGCAATGGAGTTACTGTGCTGGAAGCGATAGAGGCGTTTGAAAAATCAACGCAAAAAAAATTGAATTATGAAATAGGTCCGCGTCGCGTGGGCGATGTGATTGAAATTTATTCCAACAATCAACGAGCAGAGCACGAATTAAATTGGAAACCTCAGCATGGAATTGAAGAGATCATGCGAAGCGCATGGGCTTGGGAAAAACATCTTGCGGAAAACAGTAATAGTTGATTTAATTTTTGAAGATGGCACAGCGGCCGGGGTTTCGACACGCTCAACCGCCGGCGTAAACAACAACGAATCCATTGAACGTTTCCTGCGTTTAGCGAAGGATAGCGAAGTGCCGGGATTTAATTTTTAATAATTTTTTCCATGTGCCCATTCACTTTCAAAAAATAAAATCCACAGGGCAATTGATGCATATCCAGATCAATATTCTTTTCATTTCCGAAATCTCTTTCAAAAACAACTTTCATCGTTGCATCATAAATTATGATTTTATGAATGGTGTCACTTGATTTTACCTTTACAAACCCAGAAACCGGATTTGGAAATACACTTAATTCACCCGCTGTACTAACTGAAGATAAACCAAGTGTTATCAAAGGTTCGAATTTCTGAACTAACAAATCATTTGCGGAACCCGTTTTTATTGACCCACACACATAAAGATTATTGTCATCATCAACAACACCTGAATTATACGCTGTTTCATAACCACTTGTCTGATGCAACCATTTTAAAACGCCGGACGAATCCAATTCAATAATGACACCCGAAGAAATTGAACCATCAGAAAAGTGTCCAAACATGATCGCTTGTTGTTTGGGACCCACCACAATATCAATCGCGGCACTATACAGACATGTTGGAGGCGTAATTTTCGCGTGATTTTTTAAATTGCCTGCGGTATCATATTTTAAAATACTGAACCCAAACAATCCACTGCTGTCGGTTTCGGCGGCAGTATAAACGTTTCCAAAAACATCGGAGGTGATGGACCTTCCGGTTCCTCGGATAGCATTAGGAACTGAAAAATTATCGGAAAAGATAATATTACCGGTAGGTGAATACTTAATCGTTAGCACAGTGGAACCTATCGGGCCCTGACGCTCACAACCTGCGATGATCGGACATTGATTTTTATCTAATTCCAAGTCGTAGAAATAATCGTTACCGCCTTGCGGACCATCATACGTTTGAATCCATATTTGATTGAGATTCTGATCAAGTTTTATTAAAGCGCCATCATCGCTGTTGGAAATAAAATTTTTATACTGCGCTGTTACATAAACGTTACCTAAGGTATCAACCGCCATATGATTCGGGTATCCGTAATTACCGGTGTTACCATTGAAACTAAAACTGTTTAGTAAATTTCCATTTGAATTAAATTTAAGGACTGAGTACCAGTAAGAATTTGTAGAAGGATTAGCATAATTTGCACAAGCATAAATATTTCCGAACTCATCAAACTTTATATCATTTGCAGCAAAAGCATAGTAAACTGATGATGAAAAATAAGACCAGATCAACTGACCCGTTGAGCAATTGAATTTAACGACCATCAATTTGGACTGACCGATAGAAATTCCAGCAGCGCCGCCTATTAAAACGTTCCCTGAGTCATCCAAGGCTATTGCAGAGAGCCAGTCATTTGCGCCCGGTGAACTATGAAAAATCGTAGTCCATAAATCATTTCCCATTGAATCGTGCTTCGAAATCAAAACTCGTTTCAACCCTAATGAATCACTCATGATGGCAGAATACACATTTTTATGCGCATCAAGTTCTATCATGTTACCATCAGTTCCGCCAAAATATTCGGAAAAATTTCCGGCGCTGTTTACCGTATCCGACCAGGCTAGCTGACGTTGCGAAAAAAGTAAGTTAAATGCCAAAAAAAATAAAAGGAAGTAAAAGTGATTTTTCTTCATAAAAATTCAAACTAAGTGAAAAATAAAATCAAGACCAATTTAATAACTTAAACTTATCCTAACAAACATACAAAATTGGCTTTTTAAACCATATATATCTTAATGTAAAAATAAAATTTTCCTGCTTACTAGGAAATTCGAAAGGTGATACAGCAAGTAGGCGAACGCATTAAGTTATTACGTATCCAGCGCGGATTAACCCAGGCTAACATGGCCGAAGAGCTGGGCATGACCACCAGCGCCTACTCAAAAATTGAACGCGCCGAAATCAACATTCCTCTCGGACGCATTTATCAAATTGCGGAAGTATTGAATGTTGCGGTGGTTACTTTTTTTCAGTCGAGCCTCGATTTGCAGCCAATGGCTCAATCAAATAAAAACCAAAAGGTGGCAAGTTCTTCGGATGTGGAAGAATTGCGTGTGTCCATCAAACGTCTGCAGGAGGATATCCGGGAATTGAAATCAGAAGCGACTCCCAATCCGCGCAAGCGCAAAAAGAAAAAATAACTCAATTTTTTATTTTAACAAATTCAACTGATTTGTTTTTCAGATATTGAATTGTAAGAAAGCTTTAATTTTTCTATCATTTCAGTTGTCAGGTCTTCTGCCTGCTTAACTTTTACCGTCTGACCGGCAAACAAAAATTCGATAAGGTTTTTCTTAAATCGTATGTACAAAAAAGTTTTGCTTCTGCCTTTCGGAGTTTTACTCGCGTAGGTGATAAAATTCGGCGTGAAATTTACAGCGATCAAATCGGTGAACACAGCCGTTATCTTATCGTGACAATTTTTCAACTGCGTAATGTATTCATCGCTGTAACTTGCTGCCTTAAGAATTTCTCCTAAAGCAGAAAACCCTTCATATCGTATTTTTTCTCCTTTCGCCGCCGTTTTCGGAATGGCATCCAGATTCACGCTGGTCACTGCGCTGAAACGAATGATGCGTGAAATCTCATCCGAAAAATTCATTTGTTCCGGAACCAGTTCAAGCAGGTAATTCAATAACTGTGAAACCTGAAATGACCGTGAAGCCATGTACGGATCCTGCTGGCATTTCCTGAACAACACTTTCTCCCACTCTTCATCAAATTCGGCAGCGTTATTCAGCACCGCTATCTGTGCTTCTGTCAGTTCAGGTAAACGTAACCGCTTTGCCGTTTGTTCGTTCCACTCCTTAAACGAAGGTTCCTGCATGATCATGTCATAAATTTTCGGATAAGCGATCTGAATGCATACTAATGCATAATTGATGAGCAATTCGTGGATCTCCTTTTGTCCATCACTCTGCATTTTACCAATGATGTTCAGCAAGGAAAGCGTATTGATGAGGCGTTTGAGTGACCGCGGATTTGTACCCACCGAAAGCAAGGTGAGGTCCGCCAGCTTTTCCTTTAAAAAATCATCCTGTACAATTCGGTTGTCGATGTATCCGATATCCTGAAGGGAATGAATGAGAAACTTGGTAATATCATAATTGGAAACCGGCATGGAGAACGGGAGCTGAATGATCTTGTCGAAAAAAGACCTGAACTCACGCTCATTCTTTTCAGTTAACGGACCAAACTTCGGAACAAGTCCTTTTACTACAACTTCATAGTCAATTGCAAGTACAAAAAGACAATTTTCAACTTCAAAAATGTTTTTAATGAGTTCAAGAATTTCAACGGCTACCGGCGGATCGATGCGGTCAAGGTCATCGATAAAAAAAATAAAACCGCGGTTATTGTTTCCGGATTTGCGATCCTCTTCCAAACACTGACGAATGGCATCCTCCAGTGATTTTTTAAATGCAAGCAAATTTGCTTCTCCTGCATCTTTCTCCAGCAACGAATCAACCACACCCGATTCAATCCCAACGGAGGAGGCCGCAGCTTTTGCGCTCGCCTTACCTAAAAATGAAACAAATCCGACAACTTTATTAATGGTGGCCTGCGATTTCGATTCGTGTTTTTGACTGATAATTGAAAGGATTTCAGTCGTCAAGCCCTTGATAATGGATATCAGCGCTTCATCCTTGCTTTTCATTAATGAATACTGCCAGGTATTGAGCCAAACGCCATAAAAAGGTTTCTCCTTATTTACTTCAACCGAATGAAGTGAAGATTCACAAAGGCGGTAACGGATTTGATTTAGTAAAGATGTTTTACCACTTCCCCACTCCCCCTGAATGGCGAGCGTGGTCGGCATTTGACAGGATTCAATGAATTGAATCAACGCATCGGTATATTTATCAACTCCGAGTAAATCTTCCGCACCTTCGCGGCGCGGCTTATCAATAATGTTTGAGGTTCTGGCTGTTTGCATGAGGATTGGTTATTTGGCAACAGCCAAATGTACCGAATCAATCAAAATAATCCCTCATCCGTTCAAAGAAACCTTTCTCCTTTTTGCTGGGATTGGGCTGAAAATTTTTTGACTCTTTCAGTTTTTCAAGCAACTTTTTTTCGTCGGAAGAAAGATGTGTCGGCGTCCATACATTCACCTTTACCAGAATATCACCACGCCCGTGCGAATTGACTTCCGGTAAACCTTTACCACGTAAACGGAGTATTTTTCCGCTTTGCACACCTGCGTCAATTTTCACTTTCGCGAAACCTTCAATCAGCGGGACTTCGGCGTTGCAACCGAGTGCAGCATCGGGAACAGAGACAAATAAATTGTAAAGTAAATTGTTTCCGTCGCGCACCAGTTCAGCGTGCGGTTCTTCTTCAATCACCAGCAACAAATCACCGTTGATGCCACCACGAGCAGCTGCATTTCCTTTTCCGCTCACGGTGAGCTGCATGCCTTCCGCAACGCCTGCCGGAATATTTAATGAGATGTGATCATCTTCGCGCACAATCCCATCGCCAAAACATGATTTACATTTTTCACGAATAGAAGTTCCTTGTCCGCCGCAACTTGGGCAAGGCCCCTGCGTTTGCATGGTTCCGAGAATGGTCTGTTGCATACGTGTGTGGACACCGGTTCCACGGCAAGTTGAACAGGTATCCTGAGCAGTTCCGTTTTCGGCTCCTGTTCCTTTGCAGGGCTTACACGAAACATAACGATTCAATTTGATTTTCTTTTCTGCACCTTCCGCAATTTCTTTCAGCGTCAATTTCACACGAACACGCAAATCACTTCCTCTGTTTTGCCGTCTTCTGCTACCTCCACCGGAAGAAAATCCACCGCCAAAACCACCACCAAAAATATTTCCGAACTGCTCGAAAATATCTTCCATATTCATTCCACCACCGAAGCCTTGCGCACCGCCCGCAGCCCCGCCTACGCCGGCGTGACCGAAACGATCGTAACGCGCACGTTTTTCCGAATTACTCAACACTTCGTAAGCTTCTGCGGCTTCTTTGAACTTATCTTCTGCCGACTTATCGCCGGGATTTTTATCGGGATGATATTTGATGGCCAGCTTTCGATAAGCCTTTTTGATTTCATCCTCCCCTGCGTTTCGGTTCACGCCCAGTATTTCGTAGTAATCGCGTTTTGACATGTTGTTTGAGAATTGTTACTGATCGTTTTCGTATGAATTTAATTTCCCACCACCACTTTCGCAAAACGAATTACTTTTCCGTTGAGCAGGTATCCTTTTTCCAGAACATCTACAACTTTCGATTTTAGATCATCCGACGGAGCAGGAATGTTCGCCACTGCCTCCATAGAATCCGAATTAAAAAGTTCACCGGTGCATTTCATTTCTTCGAGTCCCTTACCCGTGAGGTTGTTTTTCATTTTATTAAAGATGAGTTGAAAACCTTCTTTCACAGCGGTTATATCATCAGCGGTTTCGTTTGCTTTCATTGCACGTTCAAAATCATCAAGCACCGGCAGAATCAGTTTGTAAACATCTTCGCCTGCGTACTTCAATAAATCGGTGCGCTCGCGCATATGTCGTTTTTTCGCATTATCAAATTCGGAGTACAAACGTAAAAACCGGTCTTTTTCTTCGCGAAGCTTTGCTTCCAGTTCAATAATTTTTTCTTCCAGTGGATTAGCCGAAGTTTTCGCCTCCGCATTTACGTTTTCTGTGGAAGCAGCATCAGTTGAGGTAGTCAATTCTTCCTGTTGAGTTTCATTCCCTTCCACTTTAGTATTTCCATCCTTTTCGCTTTCGTTTTTCGGGTTATTTTCGTTACTCATCATATCGTTTTCGTTTAATAAATGGCAAATGTCCGAAAAATTGGTTTTTCGGTTGCACGGTGTTGTCAAATTGCTTGCCACCAAGAAATAAACGGAAATTTTGTCATAAAAAATTTGGAAGTTTGCTACATTTTGTAGTAATTTTCGGCTATAAATTATAGTAATGGAACGAATTTCATCGAATTTAAAAGTATTACGCGAGCTGAAAAAACTCTCGCAGGAGCAAATGGCTGAACAGTTAAACATCACGCGTGCACGACTCGGCGCCTATGAGGAAGGGAGAAATGAACCACCCATCGATATCATTTTGCGAATCGCTGATTATTTTAAAATTTCCATTGATGCGCTGTTAAAAGGTGATTTCAATAAA
Organism: Bacteroidota bacterium; assembly: GCA_900299295.1. Classification (GTDB taxonomy): domain Bacteria; phylum Bacteroidota; class Bacteroidia; order B-17B0; family Aurantibacillaceae; genus AM-1111. The sequence continues at coordinate 49,418 of OMJH01000060.1, read as the reverse complement.
ACAGATCCTACCAGTATTTTACGCATTGGCCGCAACCGATTATTGTTTCCCGTGGTGATTGATAAAAACGGGCGTGATGTGATTGAAGTGGTGCCTATTCGTGCACGCGCCGGCTACCTTAACGGCTTCGCGGATCCGGAATTCGTTGATGAACTTCCCCGCATGAGCCTGCCTTTCCTTCCGGCAGGCAAGCACAGGGCATTTGCAATAAAAGGTGATAGCATGCCTCCGCTGAAAGAAGGTTCTTACGTTGTTGGCAAATACATTGAAGAAACCGAAGATATCCGTGACGGAAACACGTATGTGTTACTGACCAAAAATGACGGCATCGTTTACAAACGCGTGCAGGTTTCAAAAAACAAAGATTATTTCACCCTGGTGAGTGACAATAAAGAGTACCAGCCCTACAAGGTAAAACCTGACGAGGTCCTGGAAATGTGGGAATACGTTTGTTCCATTCATTTAGGAGCGTACAAGCAGGAAGACCTCAACACGGAAAGCATTTTGGGAATGCTGAAAAGCATGAAAGTAGAAATTCAGAAAATCAAAAAGGATTAATTTTTAAAGTGTTTGCCATTGTAGACATTGAAACCACCGGCGGCTTCTCGCAGTCGCATAAGATCACCGAAATTGCGATTTTGATTCACGACGGAGAAAAGGTGGTGGACACTTTCGAAACACTGATTCATCCAGAACGTTATATTTCACCACACATTACCATGCTCACCGGAATTTCAAATGAGATGGTAAAAAATGCACCGAAATTTTATGAAGTAGCGAAAGAAATTTTTTTACTTACACAGGACAAAATTTTTGTGGCGCACAACGTAAATTTTGATTACTCCTTTTTAAAACAGGAATTCAGCCAGCTTGGTGGGGAATTCGAACGTAAGCGCTTATGCACCGTGAAAATGGCAAGAAAAACTTTTCCCGGATTAAAATCATATTCACTTGGGCGATTGTGCGAATCACTGGGAATTCCAATTCATAACCGCCATCGTGCAATGGGAGATGCAAGTGCCACAGCAACTTTATTCTCCAGAATCATTGCCGCTGATGAAAACAAAAACATTTTAAAAACAGCTACACGACTGAACCCCGGTTGCACCTTGCCTCCCTCCCTGCCATCTGAGGTTTATAAAAATCTGCCCTTCGCCACCGGCGTATATTACTTTCACGACGAGCAGGGAAAAGTGATTTATGTCGGAAAGGCGAAAGAAATTCGAAAGCGTGTGCAACAGCACTTTTCGGGTGCAGCAGGAGCAAAAATAGATTTTCAGGAGCGGATATATAACATCACGTACCGTTTAACAGGAACAGAACTCATTGCTTTGCTGCTGGAGAGAAACGAGATCAAACGGCTGTGGACCTTTTACAACCGCATGCAAAAAACACTTCGTGGAACACATGCATTGCTGGAATACGTTGACGGAAATGGGATTCGGCGATTGGGATTACGTCCTTCAAAAAACGGAATGCAATCCTTAACCACCTTCAAAAATTTTCAGGAGGGCCGTCGTTTTTTGCAGCGGCTATGCGACGAAGATGGATTATGTCCGAAGTGCTGCGGCTTGCAACATGCCAGCGGAGCCTGCTTCGATTACAGCCTTCATAAATGCAGGGGCGTTTGCGCAGGCAAAGAAGACAAAAATGAATACAACGAACGTGTAGGAAGCACACTGGCACTGCGTTTGGGAGAATTAGAGACGCACGTGATTATGGGAGCAGGAAGAAATGATGAAGAAAAATCTGTAGTGCTGATTGAACAAGGCGGTTATAAAGGATTCGGTTTTTGTCCGCCTGAAAAAAAAATAGAAACTCCGAGAGATTGTTATGACGTTATTGAATCATATCCTGACACTCCCGATGTGCGAAAAATTTTACGTTGGTACTTCAGTTCATCGCAGGAAGTATCGGATAGCCTTGAAGAAAATTTTTCATCATAAATCAAGAAAGCTTCACTCGATTTAATTTCAGGGTAAAAATTTTCTAATTTAGATTCACCAAACCACCACTTCATGCGAAAAATTTACTTTGTCGTTTCTGTTTTTTTCATTTCTCTTGCTGATTGTTTCCCGCAGTGGAATTCAAACACAGCAATAAACACGCCTGTCTGCGTTGCCAATAGTTTTCAGATTGATTTGAGGATGTGCGATGACGGACACAAAGGTGTTTTCATCACGTGGAAGGATTACCGTAATGGTGCGCCCGACATTTACGCACAACATTTGGATTCGAATGGCGTTGCGCAATGGACAGCAAACGGGGTTCCTGTTTGTACAAACTCAGCCGACCAAAGTACACCTGCAATCGTGAGCGATATGAACGGAGGCGTGATTATCGCCTGGTCCGACTGGCGCTCATCCATCGAACGGGATTTGTACGCACAACGGCTAAATGCCAATGGTGTTCCGCTCTGGACGATGGATGGTGTTGTGGTAACCAATTTACCCGAACGGGAACACAACGAACGATTGGTGACCGATGAAATGGGAGGTGCTATTGTGGTTTTTGAAAAACAGAATTCAACCAACTTCAGATGGGAAATCTGGGCGCAGCGCATCAATGGAAACGGAGCAATACTTTGGATAAATGGTGGAATACGATTGAGTGGAACACCCGCAGAATTTCTCAATCCCAGAATTCAAAAAGATGGTAAAGGAGGGGCGATTATTACGTGGCAGGACTTTTCAAATGGGTTAAATTACGATGTGTATGCACAACGTATTACAGGTGGCGGAATTTTAAAATGGGGTGCCAACGGAAAAAAATTATGTAACGCAAACGGAGGGCAGACAAATCCTAAAATTGATCCGGACAGTGCAAGCGGCGGAGCCATTATTGCCTGGACAGACATTCGTAACGGAATTGATTATGACATCTACGCGCAGAAAGTTGATTCATCCGGAAATTTGCAATGGGGCGTAGACGGACAAGCGGTTTGCACAGCCAGCGGAAATCAAAGCGCAGTTGATTTACTAAGTAATTCGCGGGTGAATGGAACCCTTATTACATGGAAAGATCAGCGCGGCGGATTACAATATGATATTTACGCGCAAAAGCTCAACGGAAACGGCGTGCCGCAGTGGATGAGCAACGGAATTGTTGTGTGTAATGCCACCAGCGATCAAGTAAATCCGAACATCACGGGAGATAATTCAGGCGGTGCGGTGATTGTGTGGCAAGATTTACGTTCGGGAAATTATGATATCGTGGCGCAACGCATCAACAATGCGGGAACCGCCCTGTGGACAAACAACGGAGTAGCTGTTGGAATTGCCTCCGGCGATCAAACAAGCCCTAAAAATGTTTCCGATGAATCAGGCGGAAGTATTTTCGCCTGGGAGGACTCACGTTCCGGTCAACCGGATATTTATGCACACAAAATTTTTTACGACGGATTTAATGTGGGTCTGCCGGAAGAAAATTTTCTAAACGGATTATCACTTGCTCCTAATCCATTTAATGAAGTAATCAATCTAAACTATCTTCTCTTGAATGAAGATAAAATTCAACTTACAGTTTCAGATATCCTTGGCAATAAATCAGTAGCCATTCCCCTTTCATACGATGAAGGTAGTCCCGGACATCATGAAGTTCAAATCGACCTTGCCTCTTACAACCTTACGCCTGGAATATATTTGCTTTCCTTTCAGGGAACAGGATATATCAGATCATTCAAACTGATTAAAAACTGATTTTGACCTACATCATGAAATTTTTAGTTACTTCATTTACCTGCTTATTTTCCCTCACACTCGTTGCACAATGGAATCCGAATACGTCAATGAATACGCCCATCGCAATACAAAGCGGAAAACAAAACGATGCACGCATCATGGAAGATAATAGCGGAGGTGCATTTATCGCCTGGAAGGACGCACGCATCAGCAATTTAAACCCGGATATTTACATTCAGCGTGTTGACGCAGCAGGCTTTTCATTATGGGCGCTTAATGGGGTGGTTTTATGTGATGACACCTCTGACCAAAGTACACCCAACATCGTAAGTGATATGCGCGGAGGCGCCATTGTTTCTTGGAGCGACCGCCGCAATAACGGTGAACGCGATGTGTATGCGCAACGAATTTCAGGTAACGGAATTGTTCAATGGACAAGCAACGGAGTACCCGTAGCCACAAAGCCCATGCGCGAGCACAACGAAAAAATAATTTCAGATGATGCCGGCGGAGCCATTATTGTATGGGAACAATTTGATACCATAAATTTTTTATGGGATGTGTGGGCACAGCGAATCGACAGCAACGGTATTCGTGTATGGCAGCAAGGCGGAATTCCTGTGGTGATTGCTTCCTCGAACAAAATAAATCCGAAGTTGCAAAAAGATAAAAAAGGCGGGGCCATCATTACCTGGCAGGATTTCAGAAACGGAATGGATTATGACATTTATGCGCAACGCATGTCCGCAACAGGCACGCGCATGTGGGGAACATCAGGTGTTGCCGTTACGTCAGTCAGTGGTCCGCAGATCAATCCGAAAATTGATCCCGACAGTAGTTCTGGAGGCGTTTACATCGCCTGGCAAGATGTGCGTAACGGAATGGATTACGATATTTATTGTCAGCGCATCGACAGCAACGGGACTGCCATATGGAGCGCTAGCGGGATTTCGGTTTGTAATTCCGTTTTTAATCAAAGTGCAGTGGATATCCTGAGCAACTCGCAAACCAATGGTCTAATTTTAACCTGGAAAGACAGTCGCAGCGGAAACGAAGATATTTACGCGCAAAGAATTTCAACAACAGGAACTCCATTGTGGCAGCTGAACGGAAAATTAATTGCGACTTCGCCTTACGCGCAGATTAATCCAAACATTTGTTCCGATGGTATGGATGGCGCGATAATCACCTGGCAAGATTCAACGGTGAACGACTGGGATGTATATGCACAAAAAATAAATTCTGCAGGGCAAACGCAATGGCAGGCAAATGGAGTTGTTGTTTCAGATGCCATAGAAATTCAAAGTCACCCAAAAAATATTCCGGACGGAAATGGTGGAAGTATTTTCGTGTGGCAGGACAAGCGTTCCGGATTTTATGACATCTATTGCCATCATATTTATTTCGACGGAACAAACGTTGGAATGAATGAAACTTCTGAAACAAAAAATCTTTCTGCATATCCCAATCCGTTTCAAAATGAATTCCAAATAACATTTCATTTGAACAGCAATGAAGAAGTTGAAACCACTTTATTTTCCGCTGATGGGAGAAAAGTAAATACTTCAGGAACAGGAAGACATTTTCTTGAAAGCGGAGAACAAACAATTCAAATTTTCACCAACAATTTACCGGCAGGAGTTTATTTTCTTCGTGTAAAAAACTCCACTGCTGATCGAGTAGTAAAACTGCTGAAACAATAGGCAACTTACACAGCTACATCCGCTTTGATGTGCGGATGTGGATCATAACCTTCAAGTTTAAAATCTTCAAACGCAAAATCAAAAACGGATTTCACGTTGGGATTCATGTTCATTTTTGGTAATGTTCGAAGTTCGCGTGATAGTTGAAGTTTTGCCTGATCCAAATGATTGAGATAAAGATGTGCATCACCCAGGGTGTGAACAAAATCGCCGGGTTGCAAATCGCAAACCTGTGCGATCATCATTGTTAGCAGGGCATACGAGGCAATGTTGAATGGAACACCGAGAAAAATATCCGCGCTTCGTTGATATAACTGACAACTTAATTTTCCTTCCGCGACATAAAACTGAAAAAAAGCATGACAGGGAGGCAATTTCATTTTTTCAATCTCAGCTACATTCCACGCGCTTACAATTAAGCGACGTGAATCAGGATTTTTTTTGATTTGCTGAATCACATTAGTTATCTGATCGATGTGTTTCCCTTCGGGTGTGGGCCAGCTTCTCCATTGTGAACCGTACACAGGCCCCAGGTCGCCATTCTCGTCCGCCCACTCGTCCCAAATACGAACGCCGTTTTCTTTCAGATAGCGAATATTGGTATCGCCTTTTAAAAACCAGAGTAACTCATGAATAATGGATTTCGTATGAAGTTTTTTGGTGGTAAGCAAAGGAAATCCATCTGAAAGTGAAAAACGCATCTGATAGCCGAAGACACTAACGGTACCGGTTCCGGTGCGGTCCGTTTTTTTTGTTCCGTGATCCATCACGTGCCGCATAAGATCATGATACTGCTTCATAATAAAATTATTTTTTTCAGACTTCGAATTTCAGCATTTGAGAAGAATTCCGCAAAATTGATTTCAAACGAATTAATAACAAAACCAAATTATCGAAAGTAAAGCAATTAAAAAAGAATGTAACCTTTGAATGCAATTCTGTTATAGAAAAAAACAATTATGAACTCAACGCGATTTTTCATTTTGCCTGCTGCCTTTTTGGCTATTTTATTTGGCACGGCACAAACAAAAACAACACCACCTGCTGCATCCGGAGCGAAAAATCAACTTGCCGATTTAATTATTTATGATGTAATGATTTATAACGAGTCGGTAATTTCCATGGATTCTTCACAAGCTAAAAATTTACGTGATTATGAGGGCTACAGTGTTGAAGAGTACAATGCAATAAACGAACATGCATTTTTTTCGACAGCGCAGGGACGTTTTTTACGGAATCAACTGAGAAGTTTTTTACGTAATCCTTCAGTTATTTTTTTCAGAGGCGACGAAATTGTTTCAGGGGAATTATTGACGAATGCAATTACCAGGAATCTGGAGCGATTGGAAGTAGACAGTACCGGTGAAATTGTAGGAACCGTTACATTTCGCGACACCATCGACTTCAAGAAATGGAGTAAAATAACCTTTTATGAAGAGTGGTCCATAAATTCTTCGAATGGCGCTATGGAGAAAAAGGTGCTGGCCTATTCGTTCAGTTATTTTGATAATGAAAAGGAATTCTGGAGGCCGATTGTCGGCATTGCGGCTGATAAAACAGCATTTGAAAAACTCAGACGTGAATATCTTGACGCAGATTAATCCACTGAATCTAAAAAGCGTGAACGAAATTCCGGCGTTGGAAGAAAGCAGGCCTCGCGTTTACCCCACCATGTGTATCGGTTTCGAGCAATAAGGTCATAAACAAAATCACGAACGAAAGCCGGAACAATAAGAAAAATAATGAAGAGTGGCCACGCACCTTTCAAACCTAAACAAATACGCAGAGCCGCGGCTGATTTTGCAAAGATTTTTCCGTTTCGTATATAAAGAATTGAATCCGGCAACGGAGAACTTCCAGCGTATTTGCGAATTAAATTTTTACCGACATCACTTTGCAGAGCAGCAAATTTGAAAACAGGTTTTTTTTCTTTTCGTAAAATAAACTGAACGCTGGCGCTGCAAAAATTACATACGCCATCAAACAAAATAATTCGATCGTCGGTGTTTGTATTATTCACGAATAAAAATGGAATAAGGATCTACTGAAACCTCCACGCGCCTTCCGGTTTTCTGAAGAGTATTCAAATCAATGAAAGTAACGTATCCATTACGTCCGCCGCATTCCGTGGTATGGTGCGGTGTAGGTCCATTCGTTTCCTGATTTCTTGAAACAACAATCAGTTGATCTTTTGTCTCATCAACGGACAACCCGTGTGGCTGATAAAATCCGCCATCAATATGCTGAATAAAAACTCCTGTTTGATAATTGATCGCACTGATGACGCCTTTTTTTCCATTTACGGGTGCAGACAAATGCGTTTGATCTTCCATGCAACTCACAAACAGATACGGATGCTGCTGCGAAATTGAAAATTCAACAGGAAAATCACCTACCGCTACGGTTGAGATTAAACTATCGTTTGCTGCATCAAAAATTCTCACTTCATCCGAGGCCTGACAACTTACAAAGTAGCGTGTGCCATCAGGTGAGAATATCACTTCATGCGGATCCGTAATATTTTGCGTCGTAGATGAAGCGGTAGGATTTAAAACAATTTCTGTATAAGCCGAAAAATCGTTCAACGGAATTTTAAAAATTCGGTTTTGATACTGCGACGTCACATACAAAAATTGTCCGTCGGGACTTAAACACGAGCCGTGGATATTGGTCCAGTCGGCAGTTGAATACGTGTTGAGCAGTTGCAAGTTTTCAAGATCAACTTCATGAATTCTTCCGGTGGTAGAAAAATCTACGATGTATGCTTTTTTTGAGTCAGAAGAAATAACAAATGTGTTGTAATTTCCAACGCCGATATTTACTTGTCCGACAAATTTATCCGTTGCAGTTTCGAATTTCTTAATGCTGTTTCCTCCAATGGAAATGACATACCAGTTCAATTTATCAGGCGACACACGAATCATATGCGGCGAGGTGTTCCCACTTTCAACCGTAATGTAGCGCATCGGGAGCGAACTATCTTCATCAAAAACAGTTACCACTCTGCATCCCTGATTGACCACATAAAATTTCTTTCTGTTGACATTATCCTCAAATTTTATTTTTCCTTCACTGTTTGGAGCGCCATTGTTGATCCAGTTAAACAGTACTTCCGTCTCCTCACGACTCAAGGCATCCTGATTGAGTGGCATGCGAGGAATCAAACTGACGCCTAAATCACTGAACGAGTTAACATAGTAACACAAGGTACTGAAATCACTTCGGTAAGGAATAACGCAAGCGCTTCCGTTTCCGCCCTGAAAAAGTTTTTCCCAGCTGCTTAAATTCAATCCGCCCGCAGCCGCGTTACTGGCATCATTATGACAGCCGGCTGTTGCACATTTGGTAAGTAGGATTTGTCCGACTTCCGCAGGATACCCTTTGGTATCCGGATCGCCGAGTTCTCTTTTACAGGCATTGAAAAATAACGCAAATAAAAAAAGTATAAACAACTTGTTTTTCATCGGCGAATGATAATTTTCTTTGAGTAAACAATTCCTTTTTCCTCGCAACATAGGAAATACATTCCTTCGGAAAAATTATGCAAAGGCAATTCAATAACCGGTTGCGGCGTTGTGTTCTCCAAAACAATTTTTCCGCTGATATCAAAGAGTTGAATTTTACGGTTTACAAAAGTTTTTGAATTAAATCGTACAGTAAGAAAATCGTTGGCGGGATTGGGAAATGCATTAAAATTTTCTGTTGAAATATGATTTGGAAAACCACTCATAAGTGAATCGCCTTTAAAAAAAGAAATTCCGCCATCCAGGTTTCCCAATAACAATTCCGGAATATCGTCGGCATTTAAATCGCCGGTAAAAGGTGCAACTTTTCCGCCTTCCCAAATGTTCCAGCCAATGGAATCGATGAGTGAAAATGTGCCGCTAAGATTGCCATCAATATTTCCGTAACGATAAATATAACCCCGCTCAGAACCCACAATTAATTCAAAGGTTCCATTTACATCACGCAAATTCGGACTTGCAAATCCGGTAATATAAAGTGGTTTGCAAACATTCACTCCACCGAAAAAACTGTTTGTGGCGGTTGAGCTGAAAACGGGAACAGTAGTTGTTCCGGTGTTTTTGAAAAAAGAAAGTTTACCATTACGTCCTCCAATCAATAAATCTTTCAATCCGTCGCGGTCAACATCAATTATTTGCGGCATTGCATTATTACCAATATCAATATTATTCCACTGAGCACTCACCAAAACAAAATTCATCGGGCTCCCTGAACCTGCAGTATTTTGGAAATAGCTAAGCGTTCCGTTGTAATCTCCAATTAATAAATCCTGATCCCCGTCGCCGTCAAGGTCACCAAAAGCGGGTGCCATATTCTGAATATTTAAGGAGCCCAGATTGGCATAATTTCTTGAAGTTAGTGTAAAAGCGGGATGAGTTAAGGTTCCTGTGTTGCGAAGTAAAGCGATTTTGGATTGCAAGCCTGGATTTACAAAGTAACCGGTATTTCCTACAAATATATCAGGCAAACCATCGCCGTTTTCATCTGCAATGGCAGGGAATGCTCCGGTTCCAAAGTCAAGCATGCTGTCTTGTAAAAAATTATTTTCAATAAAACTGAAAACCGGCTGGAGATCTGTTCCGGTATTTTTATATCGCCAGGTGGAATTGAAATTTTCGGCTGCCGTGGGTGTAAGCGGGCTTGCCAATAAATCACGGACACCGTCATTATCAGTATCCAGATAGTAAGAACATGGGAAGTAAGACATTTTAATTGGTTTAGAAGAGGGAAAAACTTTCGTTGTTGAATCGACATGTGCGTTTAGCGCGTCGCCTGTGTTGAAATAATAATCCATTGAATCACAAGAAATGTCACCCAACATCAAGTCTTTATCCCCGTCACCGTCACCATCAAAACAAGTTAAACAACTGCCTGCATGTAAATTTGATTTTGCTGCGGGATTTAAAATTGTATTCCACTTTACAAAATTTGGACATGCATTTAAGGTGGTGGCACAGGAGTTCTCTGCAAAATCACCCCAGCAATCGTCAATAATTTCATAATGAAGGGAGTCAGGTGGTAATCCGAGTTCGATCGCCATATTTTTATGATATTCAATGGTGGTTCCAAAAACAGAAAAAGTCAAAACATCGAGATCACCATCAAGATCAATGTCGGAAATGGCAGGGAACCCGATTGAGGAACAATACAGGTTGAGCCAATTGGGCGTGCCGCCCGGGTTGTAGTTCGAATATACCAGCGGATACATCAAGGTAAATTGCAGTGGGCCGCCATTTGGAGAGGTATTTTTGAAAACGCGGAAACCGGCCGTGGTATAAGTAAAAATGTCCTCTTTTCCATCTGCATTGTAATCTGCCAGTAAAAACCAGTCGGAAACTTGAGGAAATGCGTATTCAAATTGTGGTGCATGTTTGTATAAAGGGTAACCTGGGCCACTTAAATTTCTGAAACAGCGTATTTTAGCGCTTTCCTTATCAAAAACCACCAAGTCTTTGTTTCCGTCAAAATCGAGGTCAGTTGTTGAAAAAATGGAAGAATTCAAACCTCCCGCCCAGGGATTTAACAATTGCTCGTTCCCATAGTATACCTTAACTGAATCATCACGGTAAAAAACAGACTGAGCAATTGCGCTGAAGGTGATTAACTTAATAAGAAAAACCAATGAAAATTTGGTAATACGAGGCAAACAAAGCATGGGCTAAAGTTACCAAAATAAAACACGGTTTAAACCGGAAAAGTTGCTGCGGCTATTCTAAAATGAAAATTGTATAAATGATTATGAAATTCTATATTTGCACCCTTAAAAAAAAATTTAACTAACTGATTTTATATGCAAAACAAAGGTCCCATCTGGGTATTCACCGCGCTGCTCGCCTTGTGCTGTTTGTTTTACCTGTCTTTTACCTGGGTGGTAAAATCCGAAGAACAGAAAGCAGAATCGGCTGTAGATCGCAAACTTTCCACACCAACTTACGCGTCAAAAATAAAATCTCTTTCCGCAGATGATAAAATCTTAGCGCAAAAAATTCGTTCCCTATACAGAGACACCTTATTATCTTCTTATTACGATTCACTGAATGATGTGAAGGTTTACGATGTGCTTGTCGCTGATTTCACATTTGAAGATTGCAAGAAGCGAGAGATTAACCTTGGACTTGATTTGCGCGGTGGTATTAACGTGGTGCTTGAAGTGTCCGTCGGTGATATCATTAAAAATCTTTCCGGAAACAACAAGGACGCGAATTTCAATCTTGCACTTGAAAACGCAAGGATTAAATTGGGCGGAAAGAACACTGATTTCGCTGATTTGTTTGCACAAGAATATGTTACATTGGTTCCCGGTGGTAAATTGGCTCCGTTTTTCCAAACCACTGAAATCAGAAATAAAATCAGTTTTAATGCGGAGAATGCGGCGGTAGTTGATATCCTTCGCGCTGAAATTTCTGAGAGCCTGAAAAACGTTGAAACCACCTTGCGTTCACGTATTCAAAGTATAGGCGTCAATCAACCGAACATCCGTTCCATCGGATCTGCTTCCAGCGGTAGAGTTTTGGTTGAATTACCCGGCGCAAAAAACCCTGAGAAAGTAAAAACACTTCTTGAGCGCACAGCTAACCTTGAATTCTGGGAAACTTATGATAATATCGATCTGATTCCGGTTTGGGAAATCGCCAACAAACGTGTACGCCAGTTTATCCTGAAAGACATCGAAGAAAAGAAAACAGACAGCACCGCTACTAATTCCGCGGATTCAACTGCACTTGCTGCTGCAGATTCAACAAAGGAAAAAGCTGATTCTTCAGCAAGCAATTCGAAATTAACTCAACGCGATAGCTTCTTTAAAGCAAGTCCGATTTTCCGTTACTTATCAGTAAGCATTGATAACAAAGGTTACGCTGTTCCGGGTCCGGTTGTAGGATATGTTGCAAAGTCCGACACCGCTAAATTAATGGCTTATTTGCGCCACCCAAAAATTCGTGAGTCGTTCAAAAAAGATTTAAAGTGGGCTTTTGATGCGTATGTTGAGCGTGGCGTATTAAAACTTTATGCGTTGAAAAGCTCTGAATACAACGCCTTGAAACCTGCGCTGAGCGGCGACGTGATTGACAAAGCATCGCAGGGCTTCGATGATTTAGGTCATCCCGACATCGATATGACCATGAATGGAAAAGCAGCAGATGACTGGAAAAACATTACGGAACGTTGCGTTGAGCAGGCTCGTCAGTTGAATGTTGGCATAAAGAACGACGAACAAAAACGTGGTAAAGCCATTGCAATTGTAATGGATGGTATTGTGTTCTCGGCACCAAACGTGAATAGCGTTATTCCGAACGGACGCTCACAAATTACAGGTGCCTTTGACATTAAGGAAGCGCAGGCGCTTGCTTCAGTGCTTTCTGCAGGTAAACTTCCTGCCCCTGCAAAGATTGTGGCGGCTTCTCAGGTAGGTGCAACCCTTGGTGAAGAAGCCATCAACAGCGGATGGTTGAGTTTTGTGGGAGCTGTGCTGGTGATTTTACTCTTTATGTTCTCCTATTACAATCGCTCTGGCCTTGTTGCCGACATTGCCTTATTCATCAACATTTTCTTCATCATGGGCGTTCTTGCATCATGGGGGGAAGTGTTAACGCTTCCCGGAATTGCCGGTATCGTACTTACCATCGGACTTTCAGTGGATGCCAACATCCTGATATTTGAGCGTATCCGTGAAGAACTTGCGTTGGGTAAATCGAATGCGCTGGCCATCCGTGAAGGATTCAAACATGCGATGTCTTCCATTATCGACAGTAACTTCACGCTTCTCATTTTAGGTATCATTCTTTTCTCGTTCGGAAGTGGTCCTATTCAAGGTTTTGCCGCAACGCTGATTGTTGGTATTCTATCCTCGCTGTTTGCCGCAGTTCTACTGACACGCTTAATTTTTGAAATGTTTATTGCCCGTAAAAAAGACATTAGCTTTGATAATAGTTTTACGCGCAACGCTTTCAAAAACGTTGCCTTTGATTTTGTTGGCCGTCGTAAAGTGTATTATGCTATTTCTGCCATCGTAATAATTACCGGCGTTGTTTTTTATTTTAAAAACGGTGGATTTAATTTAGGAATTGACTTCAAAGGTGGACGTACATATCAGGTACAGTTCAACAAAGAAATGAATCCGGAAGAAGTAAAAAGCAAGCTGAGCACATTGTTTGGCGCCACTCCGGAAGTTACAACTGTGGGTTCAACCACACAGTTAAAAATCTCCACCTCCTACATGGTTGACAAACCGGGTAACGAAGTTGATATTAAAGTGCGTGAAGAAATTTCCACTCAGCTTAAGCAGCTGGGAAGCGACTTTCAGATTGTTCAGGAACAGAAGGTAGGGCCTGCTATCGCCAGCGATATTCTTTATAAAGCTTACTTATCCGTATTGTTCTCCTGTCTGCTGATGTTCGTTTATATTGTTATCCGTTTCAAAAAATGGCAGTACGGATTAGGTGCGGTTGTCGCCTTGTTCCATGACGTACTCGTGGTGTTGTCTTTCTATACGATTTTTGATAAAATGCTCCCCTTTTCACTTGAAATTGGACAGGATTTCATCGCTGCAATTTTAACGGTAATGGGTTACACTATGACAGAAACCGTGGTTGTGTTTGACCGTATTCGTGAGCGATTGGCAGATAGCGGAAAAGACGACGTTCACGGCGAAGAACGAAATAAACTTATCAATTTTGCGTTGAACTCAACTTTAAGTCGTACAATTCTTACATCACTAACCGTTTTCTTTGTGTTACTCGTTATTTTTGTCTTTGGCGGTGATAGTATCCGTGGTTTCATCTTTGCGTTATTGGTTGGGCGTATCATCGGAACTTACTCATCGTTGTGCATCTCCACGCCGATTGTTGTGGACTTCAACAAAAAAGCAAAAGTCTGATCATTTAAAAATCCTTATTTAAAAGCCCCGATAAATTTGTGTCGGGGTTTTTTATTTCCAAATTAAGTTATTGTTTACATTTGAAATGTGGAAATGTACAAGATTGAAGCCGGTGATATTTTTGTGGTGGTATTTGTTGCCGCAGTTTTTATACTTGGAATTTATACACTTATTAAGTTTAGAAGAAATAAAGATTTTTAATACAAATAAAGATGAATGACATCTTGTTATTTTTGAATCTGGGAGGAGGAGAGCTGATTTTAATTCTGCTTGTGGTATTACTGATGTTTGGCGGTAAAGGTGTTCCAACAATTGCACGCACCCTGGGCAGGAGCATGAGAGAATTTAAAGATGCTGCCAACGGAATTCAGCAAGAGGTGCGTAGCAGTTTTAAGGACGTGTCCAACGAGGTGGAAGAACAAGTTCAGGAAGTGAAGAGAAGGATGGAAAACCCCACTGAGAACGATCGTTAAAAAAGCTCTCTTGCAATAATGCTTTTAAAAAAAGTCAAAATTAAGTTTAACCGAAAAGTCTTATAACCATCATCAGATGGATGACTGAATAAATGCTTTGATCTCATTAGAGTCCCAGGGCTTTGGAAAACGAGCTTCTAATCCCAGCGTATTCTTGAATTCGGAAATGGCATGATCGTCCGCCTGACCTGTAAGAATTGCCTTTTTTGTAGCTGGAAAATGTTCCAAAGCAAACTGTAAAATTTCCGTCCCCTTCAAATCGTCCAGGTTGTAGTCTGTGATGATTAATAACAAATTATAATTTGATTTCTTAAACTCCGTGATGAGTTCTTTGGCCTCTTCTCCAGAGGTTGCTACTTCAAGATGAATGTCATCCGGGATAACACGGCTTACCTGAATTCGAAGCGCCTCCAGAATAATGAATTCATCATCTATTAATAAAATTGCTCTTTTCACTCGATTTCCTCGGATACCTTATTTATCAAATTAATAAGGTCATTCTCGTTCCATGGTTTTTGAATCACATTGAGAATTATTTTATTCTCCAGTAAAACGGTTGAAATTTCTCCAGGCATCTGTCCGGTGAGCATTACAATGTTCACTTCCGGTAATTTCTTTTTAAGAGTACCAGCAAACTCATCGCCTTTCATGCCCGGCATCTGGTAATCGGATATGATTAAAAGAATATCCACCTTTGAATCAATTAAATAATCTACAAGTTCCAGTGCTTCATCGGCGCTTTCAGCAAATTCAAAAATAAATTTGTTGTGAAAATTTTTTTCCATCTGTATCCGAATAGAATCAAGAATGATTTTTTCATCGTCAACGGATAGAATAGCTATTTTTTTCATGTTTTATTTTGGTAAGTTAATTATAAAACGAGTTTCGAGAGCATTACTTTCGCAAAAAATCTCTCCCTTATGTTTCTCAATTATTTTCTTAACAATATTCAAACCTAGACCGGTACCTTCTCCACGTTTTTTTGTGGAGAAAAAAGGATCGAAAATTTTGGGTAAAACATCTTCGGGAATCATTGGGCCGTCGTTGGCAAAGATAAGTGTATCAATCCTATCAGTGCTCACATGTTTGATATTAATTGTACATTTCGCGTTAGAAGCTTGTATGGCGTTATTTATTATGTTTGTCCATACCTGGGACAACTCTTCCTGATTTCCTTTTACTAAAAAATCATCCTGCAGATCCAGATTAATTGAAACACCCTGTTTAATCCTATTCCATAAAACTATAATTACATTGTCAATGCTTTCTTTAAGATTAAACAGAGTGATTTCACCATCAATATTTCCGTGTGAAAAATTATTCATTGCACGCACAACCCGGGTTGCTTTGTCAGCAGCCAGACCAATTGTGTGGATTGATTTTACAACTTTACTTAAATTTGAGGCAAAAGAAAAAATTTCAATTGCATTAGGATGCTTAATAAAATCAATTAATTCAACTGACAAGGAATCGTGATTCAGTTGCACTATTTTTTGAGCAAAAAAATTCGAATTCTCAATTCGAATTTTTCTTTCAATAAGTTCCGCTTCCAATTTCCGAATACTATTTCTTTCTTCGCGCGTAGTTTTCGGGAAGCTTTTTTTGTTGGAAAGTAAAAACAACCTAACACCTGCATGCATATCTTCAAAGCCCAGTTTTGTTACTTGTTCACTAAATAAGTTTAAAAATGAATCATTTAAATTATCGTTGGACGCCTTAATTGCTCCTAGCGGGGTATTTATTTCGTGTGCGATGCCTGCGATGAGGGTTCCAAGCGTGGCCAACTTTTCTTGTTTTATAACATCTGATTGCAGTGCCACCAACTGATCATAGGCATCTTTTAGGTTAGCATTTAATTCCGTAAGCCGTGAATTCGAAATCATCAATTGATCTGATTCAATTGCCAGAATGATAACATCGGAAACTGAGCGTGAAAAATTAATATCCTCTTCCGAAAATTCTCGTCTAGTGCCTGTATATTCGCAACAAAGCACACCGATTAATTCATTTGACTTAATCAGCGGAACATAAAGCATTGACACGATGTTCAGTGGCCGGAGATAAACATCTTTAAATTCACAGGTTGCAGGATGCATTTCTGCGTCCTCTGCATCAATCACCGTTTTTGAAGCGAGCGCTTTAAAGTACGCCGGAAAATCTTTTTTAAAAAGCGTTAATCCAGCTATAAACGAATCGTTTTCCGCACTGTAAATGAATTCGGAAGCGATGCTTCCTTGTTCTGAATTATATAGCCAGACACTGCATCGGCTGCAGCCCATAATACCGGAAGTTTCACGAAGAATAATTTTAAATTTTTCAGCAAGTGCTATTTCGCGGTTTATATTCCGCAAATTCAAAAGTGTTTTTTGTGTCAATAACGATTTTTCCTGACGTAAACGTTCTTTGCGTTCGTTATTTCGAATAAGCGTAATATCGTGCAGGTAAATACGAATTGTGTCCGTGTTGGTATAAAACAAACTTCTTTCGTAAATTTTATCATGGTTGGAAATTTCTAGCTTACCTGATTCGTAATCGGTTTTTTGCCTGCTTTCAAGTTTTAAATAGTTGTATAATTGTTCATAGTCCAAATCGCCGTTTCTAAAAATCTGTTTTTTGGCAGCCGGATTCATATAATTAATTTTTTCCTGTGAAATATCTATTTCTAATACAGGATTTGGATTTTGTTCCGGAAATAATGCAAGGTTTTTTATCTGCTTGGTCCTTTCTTCTATTCGCTGTTCCAGCACGGCGTTGGCATTCACTAAAGCATTTTTTGCCAGTTCTAACTCATTATTACGGGTTCTCAATGAATTATTCAACCGCTCAGATTCTTTAAGGCCCCGATTTGCTCCCTGCTGCAAAAACAAAAACTCTGCGATATAATCCTGCTTTGGAAAATCATTCAGATTAATTTTATAATTACCAATCGACAAATCAGCATTTACCACAGCTATGGCATATAATAAATAGGCGTTTTGGTTATAGTGGCGTATTGAACACTTATATCGCTGTTTTTGATTTTTGCAACTAAAAAAATAAAGTTTACTATGTCCCGAACTGACAATTTCCCTGAAAGTAAGATTGCCTTCCCAATTAAAAAACAAATCAAATGTAGTCCCATTTTCAAGTTCTGGAACAGCTTTTTTATAGTTTTTACCTGACTCTAAAATTTTTCCTTCGGTATTGATCAATAAAAAAAACGGTGTAGTGTTATTCAACAGCTCGAAAAAATTCTTCCGCTCCTGAAACATGACCCTGTTTGTTCTTTTTAGTGATAGAATTGCTAAAATTTTTCTGGAAAGAATTTTTAAAATTTTGAGTTGACCATCGGTTAAGGTTCTAGGACTGTTATCCATTATACACAGCGTACCGAGAGCGAAGCCGTTGTCATCTACCAAAGGAACACCGGCATAAAAAACAACCTTAGGTTCGCCTGTAACTAATGGATTATCAGAAAAACGTGGATCCTTCCGAGCATCAGAAATAATGGTAAGCTCAGCGGGTTTATTGATTGTATGTCCACAAAATGAAACATCCCGGGTAGTTTCATTTATGTTTAATCCGGTACTTGCAATGATGCGCTGTTTGTTCTCTTCAATGATAGATATGAAGGCAGTTGGTACATTACATACATCGGAAGCTGCAATTACAATATCCTTATACTCCGCCTCCTCAAACTCACCATTAAGTTGATATTCCAAAAGTGCAGCGAGACGTTCTGTCTCATTATCTGGAATTCCCGGCTTAATCATTGCGTTTTACCAATCTATTTTAAATACATGGCAGTCATTAACATCATTTTTTTGCTGAATATGTTCAATTTTGCAGGTAAGCTGAAAACGCTTTCCTAAGCCGCGAATCAGCCCGACTACCATTGGAGATAGTCCTTCGCGCATAGAGCGATATTCGAGTTCAATTGAATTCGTTTTTTCATTTCGGGTGCTAAACTGCGGAGGTATTAATCCCGGCATAATTCCGGCAACACGATTATGAAGCATATCGAGATTATTAAGAAAATCAACAAAACTATCCCCTGCGAGTTCAAGCATGTCTCCGTAGCCTTCTTCCGCTGTATACAATATCCAGTATTCTCCGAACAATTCCAATACCACGGATGCATCGGCACCCAAAACTTTGGAAGCATTTTTCACGAGAGTGTAGGTTAAATCATCTGGGTAGGATTGTAGTCCAACAAAAAAATCATCCTGAAAACCGGATAATTTTTTTATTTCAACCCATTTCTCTTCTCCAAATTTTTCAGTTACCAAATCTTGAATGGCTTTGTTTACTAGTCCGTACATAAATTTATAGGTTTTAGGGGTTTATTTTGTGTTTCAAAGAATTTTTGATGTTTGCAGGACAAATTCCTAAAAACAACATGTCGTCAGTTTGATTTAAGCTGCCTTGCCATTTACGTAAATGTATTTCCAGCTCTATTTCACGTGTTAAAGGCGTCATTGAAGCGATTGAATCCAAAAAACCAATTAATCGACCTTTCATCAATTTCCTGGCTCGTGGGCCTCCAAACTGGTCAGTGATTCCGTCTGTGAAAAAATAAAAATAATCGTTCTCTTCGTAATTTATACTCATGCTTGGTATGTCCTCATCGGACGTAAATGGGGTGCCGATGGGTTGTCCTTTCAGACCATGATATTCGTGGGTTTGAGTTTTGGCTTTATAATGAATAAAAGGCCGTCGTATTCCGGCAATTTCAATCCGCGATTCAGTAGGAATAACTTTGAACATTATCATATCAAGCCCATCGGAAACGCGATTTGCTTTATCAAGTCGGGATAAATTGCGGATGATACTATTATTCAATCTGGTAATTATTTTAGGAAGATGGCTGAATTTTTTAGAATTGCTTCTTAAAATTTCATGGCATAATACAGAAAGCAATGCAGCTGGTATTCCATGGCCTGTGCAGTCGCCAATACCTCCAATCCATTCCCCTTTCGATTTTTTAGGAACAAGAAAACTAAAATCACCGCTAATAATGTCGCGTGGACGATTAATGTAAATACTGTTGTTAAAAGCGTTATGTATCTCTTCACGTTGAGGAAAAATGGCTTTTTGAATTCGCTCAGCGTATAAAATCGAATCGGTCAAATCGTTAATTGAATCAATAATATTCTCCAATTCTGACGGGGCCAATGGTTTGGATAAAAACCCCTTCATATTGGTGTTAATCGCACGGTTAAAGTTTGACGGTTCAGTATTGCCGGAAATATAAATAACAGGAGTTGGTTGAATAGCCTGAATTTTTTTCATCGTTTCAATCCCGTCGATACTGTCTTCAAGCCGGATGTCCATTAAAATCAGATCTGCAGTATGCGTTTTAAAAAAATCAATAGCCTCTTCACCGGTAGCAAATGTTCCCGCTACCTCATGCCCTAGATTTTCGACATAATGCTTATGCAACTCCTGAATTATAAAATCATCTTCTACAATTACAATCTTTTTCTTCATTTTCTAAAAATACAACCTCTAATTGAAAGTTAAACGACTAATTTACAAATAAAGTTTTTATATGAATTAATACTTTAAGAAAAAACTTGTAGGTTGATCTTATTTCCTTCTTAAAACTGTAACGTTTTCCGATTCCTGAATTCCATTTACCGAAAAGGCAGTTTTTGCGCGTTCCCAGATGTCTGATTCGATGATTGAACGATCTGAAGGCTCAGCGTAAAACCGAAGGGTTATTCGTAAAGTGTGGTTTCCGAAACCGGTAACGAAAATTTGATGGGACGGGTTTTGATGAATCCGTGGGTCAGTGTTTAAAATTTGTTCAAGTATCCCTTTTACTTTTTCTACCTCAGTTGATGAAGCCAGCGAAAAATTCACCTCACCTCTGATAGATCCGCTCACTGAATAATTTACAATAGTTCCATTAGAAAGCACTCCGTTTGGGATAAAAACGGTCTTATTTTCGAAGGTTAGCAATACAGTATTAAAAATCTGTATTTCTTTTACTTCTCCTGTATAATTTCCGGACTCAATAATATCGCCCACTTTGAAGGGTTTGAACGTAAGAATAAGCGCCCCTCCGGCAAAATTACTCAAAGATCCTTGCAAGGCCAGTCCGATGGCGAGTCCGATAGCCCCCATGATAGCAACCAGCGAAGTGGTATGGAAGCCAATCATTCCGGCAACAGATACCAGGAGCAAAATCCGTAAACCAATTGAAATACAAGAGTGCAAAAATGAATTCAGGGAAGGGTCCAGGTTTTTCTTGCGCATGACTAACACAACCAAACCTACAATTCGGTTAATCAGCCACCAGCCGACAATCAAAACGAGAATCCCTGCAAAAAATTTCGGAAGGTAATTAATTCCGGTTTGGAGCAATTTTTCGCCTAGATCATTAATTTTTTTTTCAAACATAACGAATCGCAAAATTAATCAAAATACATTTGGACAGACGCCTACGTGTGCAATTCAAAAATTAGGGTTAAAACCTATATTTGTAACATGGCACAACACATCAATATTGAAGGAATTTTGCTTTACGGGTTTCACGGTTGCTTGGACGAAGAAAGTAAAATCGGGCAGGAATATCGAATTGATATTTTTATTGAAACCGATTTTACCGCTGCAGCGGAACAGGACAATTTGGCCCTCACCATTGACTACTGCGCCGTATATGACATTGTTAAGGCAGAAATGGCAATACGATCAAAACTAATTGAACAGGTAGCATGGAGAATAAAAAAACAGCTTAAATCCAAATTTGTAGCGATTCATGAGGCTCGCGTTAAGGTAACAAAATTTAATCCGCCGATTAACGGGAATTTAAACCAGGTTTCAGTAGAAACCTAAAGAAATCATTGAAAGGGAATAAAATGAATTTCTGTTTTTACCCCGTAAAAATGAGAATCGTAAACCCACAATTCTTTATTTTTTAATTTCAGAATTACCCATTCATAACGTCCATTCATATGAACAAAGCTAATACGTGACTTTTCATTTACCAGCGACCATTGACCCGACTCTGTAACAGGGTTACTACCGGAATAAAACATTAGCCCATATGAACCGTCGGTGTTCAGAACGAGATTGTATTTTTTATGTTCAGAAATAAATCCCGCCGTAGTGTCTTTTCCGTCTATTATAACGGAATTCACCATCCAACTATTAGATATTCTAGCTTTTTTTGACAGTAAACTAAAATTTCCACCCTCCGTATACTTCTTCTTACAGGAAACGAAAAATAACTGAACCACCAAAAATAACAGTAGAAAACGAAGTGAATTTTTCATTTTACAAATGTAGTAATGAGGGAATATATTTTGGTATTTATTTTTTTCAGTTATATCGGCAGCCGGCTACTTATTCCATTTGCTTACGGTGATGATAATTTCACTAAGTTAATTTATTTTCATTTGTTGTACGTAGGTAAATTTAAAAATGAAGCCGGCCTAAAAAGTTATCTTTGCACAATCATATTCATCCACCAGCAGGTTTTTTTATGAATGATTTTTTTGCCGGAACAAAATTAAATGAAGCGATAAAAAAATTTGGTCGATATCGCACAATAAAAGCGGGAGATGTAATGATTTTGCCTGGAGAGCAAATTCGTTATGTGCCTCTGGTAATTAAAGGTTCTATCCGTGTACTTAGGGAAGATGAACAAGGCCGGGAGGTTTTTTTGTATCATCTTGCTCGCGGACAAACCTGTGCGATGTCGCTAACATGTTGCCAGGCCGGACAAAACAGCATGATCAAAGCCATCGCCGAAACGGATTCAGAAGTGATTCAGATTCCGGTGGAACTTTCAAGCGAATGGATGAATCTGGAAGAATGGAAATCATTCGTTGCAATGAATTACGCGCAACGTTTTGCCGAACTGCTTCAGGTTATCGATTTGATAGCGTTCAATAACATGGATAAACAACTTCAGCACTATCTCGAAGTGCGTTCACTTGCGCTCAACACCCGTATACTAGAAATCACCCATCAGGAAATCGCGGATGAACTTCATTCACATCGTGAAGCGATCAGTCGCTTGCTTCGAACAATGGAACAGAAAAATTTGGTAAAACTTGGCCGTAACAATATTGAATTATTGCATTAAATCCTGTTAAAAACACAGGATATCCAACATTTGTTGCACACGATGGTTGGAATTCTTCGCTACTTTGTAAAAAATAAAAACGATGATTAAAAGCATTGAATGGATTAAAAGCGGAACCGCAAAAATTGTGGACGTCCGTACGCCGGGAGAATTTATGGGCGGGCATGTTGCAGGAAGCATTAATATTCCGCTGCAAGAACTTCCCCACAGATTAGATGAAATAAGGCAAATGAAAAACATAGTACTATGTTGCGCCTCCGGGGGCCGAAGGTTATCTTTCATCATTGGGCATTGCATGTGAAAATGCCGGCTCATGGCTAAACGTAAATTCTTTACTAGAAAAATAATAACATGATTGAATTTTTAAAACAATTATTTGGATTAGGTCCCAAAGTTGACCTTTCAGAAATAGTAAAAGCCGGAGCTACAATCCTTGATGTGCGTTCACGCGCCGAATATTCTTCAGGCCATGTCAAAGGCTCGGTTAACATCCCGTTGGACCAATTATCTTCCAACCTTTCAAAACTTAAAGATAAAAGCCAGCCAATTATCACATGTTGCGCCTCCGGAATACGAAGCGCTTCGGCAAAGGGCATTTTACGTTCAGCCGGGTATATCAATGTACATAACGGAGGAGCCTGGCAAAATGCTAACTCACTTAAAAAATCATGAAAAAACAAATTGAGAATTTCATTGCGCGTATTCGAACACCATGGTCATTTATGCGCATTTTACGTTTTGTGTTCAGTATTTTGCTTATTATTCAATCTATAGTAATGAGCGAATGGGTATTTTTACCTCTAGGATTATTTTTTATGGTACAAAGCCTTGCCGGTTTGGGATGTTGCTCTCCGGCAGGTTGCGACATACCGTCACGCGTGCCCGATCAAAAAATTCAAAGTTAGCACGCTAATGGTTATCGCTGAAATTGCAAAATCCGTTGCAACTAACAGTTGCCCTCGTTGCCACAAAGGAAAAATGTTCATCACCAACAATCCGTATTTATTCAATGCATTTAAAATGCATGACACCTGTTCCTGCTGTCAATTAAAATATGAAATGGAACCTGGTTTTTTCTACGGCGCAATGTATGTTTCTTATGCGCTAACATCAGGCATATTGATTGTATGGTTTTTTGTTAATCATTTTTTAATGGATACCACGCCCGGCATTTTGTTATCACTGGTAATCGGATCAATCCTCCTACTTTTTCCGATTTTATTTCGAGTTTCTCGGCTCGTCTGGATTAATTTTTTTGTGCGTTACAATGCGGAATTTCAGAAAGTGCAAAACCCCACTTCAACTTCACACAAAAAAAATTAAAACATATGTCTTCATTTCATGAAATAATAAATTCGGGAAAACCCGTGCTGGTTGATTTTTACGCTGAATGGTGCGGCCCCTGCAAATCAATGGCTCCCATACTTGAACAAGTAAAAAAATCCGTTGGCGAAAACGCAATTATTTTAAAAGTAGATGTGGATAAAAATCCCACCGCGGCTAACGCATATCAGGTGCGCAGCGTCCCTACATTAATTGTTTTTAAAGACGGAAAATCTGTGTGGCGGCAATCCGGTGTTGTTCCCGCGCCTCAACTCAGCGAATTACTCCTCGGAAACAGGATGTAATGCGCCATTTTAGGATTTAAAAATCAATTTTTTTTCAGTTACCGCAAACACCATGGCAAATGAACCAAAATATGAATTTATTTTGATCGAATTAAAATCCAACATACGCTTTTGAAAAAACAAATAGTGTAACGGCATTGAGGTAACAATCAGCCCGGGTGTGAAAAATAAGTCCGCTTATAAAATTCTATCGGCGATATGAAATAAGTTTTTAATAAAATTGAACTGATTGTAGTAAGTATTGACTTCCTTTTTACAAAAAAAATTTACCGGGATAACATCACCTGTATAAACGAAGGATTTGCTAAAACAAAAATGGCTACCCAACCGGATAGCCATTTCTATTATTTTAAAACTTTTTTTAAGGACAAATCAGAAATGAACCTATAGTTGTTCCATTGTCAAAGTTACTATTGATGGCGTCAACAGCAGCATTTACCTGACCGGGAGTATATGCTGATGAGCATCCGCCCAAAATTTTATTTGCTTCATCCAATAATTGCCCTACCGTAAATCCCTGAAAAGTTCCGGAGGCAATAACACATGAAGAAAGCAGCGTTGATGCAGCCCCGAAATTTGGATCGTTAGCATCAAATCCAACAGACAATGCCAATGTTGCAACCTGACCAGCCAATACATTAATAGAAGATGTGGGATTAGTATACGATTGTGTTAATACAGCCGCAGTACCGCCCTGTGGAAGGAAATCAGTTAGAGCTTGTGCCGATGTAAACGTGATCGTATAACCGGAAGAGCATCCAATTACCAACCCGCCGGGAAATGCTGAAGAAAAATTTGAATGTAAATAAGCACCCGAATTATTTCCGTTTGGCTCAGCGCCCCAGCCGCCCTGGGTTTGCGTTCTGTAATCACCTGTATTAATTACACAACTGGTTATGCATTTTTTTGTGCAGTAATTTATTATCATGGCCCAAGTGTTTCCGCCAAATGGATTTCCCTGGCCCCAACCCGTTTCACTCTGAATTATGTTACCGCTTCCATCCACTTTCACAAGATTTGCGTGAGCAGCCACGCAATAACATGAATCCAAATCTGTAAGTGAAACAGTATAGGTGAAAGCCGTTTGATGCGCACTGTGAGTGGTTTGATTAGGGAAAAGACCAAGAACCGGGTTTCCTCCACTATTCTTTGGAATCAAGCCGCATTTACCTAGATACAGTTGTGTTTTTTGAATTTCCCATCCACCTGTAGCGGTGTAAGTAACATAGACATTTTTATCGTCATTCGAAATACTAATGCTGCCCGCAATAATCGTTTGACCAGCTATAAGATTTTGAACTTGGGGAGTTCCACAACTTAAGGTGCCAATACTTGCCAAAGGGGATGTAATTTGATCTGAATCAGCTGTTGCCTGAAATTTCTCACATGACTCAACCAGAAAGAGTATTCCAATTAATACTTGCAATGAATGAACAATCCTTTTCATGATTTTTTTTAAACAAGAATAAGCGTTGCGACTGTCTTATAAAATGTGAACAATCAACGTAAACATTGATCTTTAACCAAAAAGATAAAAATTTATAGTGCATGAGAGCAATACCGATTATGGCCCTAAAAACATCACTTAAATTGCCCGGCAGACAGATTGTTCTACCATCAAAAAAATGTAAACAATGTGTCAGCTTATGCCAATTCGTAAAAATTTACCTAACAATTTTTTAAGAGAATTTTACCGTGAATTAAATCAGAGTACAGAAACGAACTGATTTTTATTAATAATTCCTAATACCTTCCCGTGCAATAAATGTCCGATTAATGCGGTGTTGCGCGACTTGGAATGAATGTGATGCCTTTCAAAAGTCCATTCCATAGTTGGGTCAAACAAAGTAAGGTTAGCATTTGTCCCTTCTTTAATTTCGCACGGAGGTAATCCTAAAATTATACGGGGACGTATGGATAAACAGTTTGCTAACTGTTCGGGCTCAATTTTTTTTATTGCTGTTTGTACACAGGCGTAAGCTGTTTCCAATCCGATAGCTCCAAAGGCGGCGTAATCAAATTCAATTTCTTTATTTTCAACATCCTCCGGAGTATGATCAGAAACCACCACATCAATAACTCCCGTATTTACGGCCCTTCGCAATGCCTCCACATCTTCTATTGAACGTAAAGGTGGATTTAATTTTAAATTACTGTCAAAACCTTCCAGGGCGGTATCAACCATTAATAAATTAATTGCCGCTACTCCTGCCGTAACTGCAAGCCCTTGCGCCTTAGCATTTTTAATTAAATCAACACTTCTCTTGGTAGTAACAAATGGAATATGCATTCGCCCTCCAACATATTTTAACATTGCCAAATTTCGCTCGAGCATTAACTCTTCGGCAATGGCAGGAATTCCTTTTAGACCCATAGCCGTGCTCTGTACCCCTTCATTCATTAGCCCACCCTTTGATATACTTCGTTCATCACAATGTGTGATAAGTAAAGAATCGATGTTGGAACTGTATTGAAGGCATCGCATTAACAGTCCTGCATCTTTAAGCGGTTTTTTATCGTCAGTAAATGCAACTGCGCCCGCCAGTTTCATGTCATACATTTCAGACAAATCATCTCCGGCCAGTTGATGCGTTGCGGTACCCATGGGATAAACCTCAACAGCATTTCCACGCGCTTTACTTAGCAAATACTCAATTTGGCTTTTGGAAGAAACAGGGGGCTGAGTTGCAGGACTTAAACAAACCCCTGTAAAACCTCCGGCAGCAGCAGCCTTTAACCCGGAAGAAACATCTTCTTTGTGCTCATTGCCCGGATCACAGAAATTCGCTTGCATATCTAACCACCCCGGCGAAACAAACAGGTTCTCCGATTGAATGACTTTTACTTTTTCAGTCGTTTGAATATGGTTTCGTATCTGTTTAATTTCCCCTCCTTCAATAAAAATATCCATCTTCTTGCCATTCAGAGCAGATCGCGGATCAGTTATTCGGGCTGAACGTATAAGATATTTCATTTCAGTAGGCGAATGAATGCAATTTCTAGAGCAAAGAAGAACAGCGTCAAAATTATAAAAAGTTTCCACAACTTTGTTCCACCTTCGATATCCGCCAAAGCTTCTTTAACGCCTTTTTCTGATGATAATAGTATTTTTGAACCTTTCAACTTTTTTTCAACCACTTCATTTTTCAAATGCATTGCCGAGTAATAATTTAATTCGGATTCCTGGCGGGGGTAATTAAAAGCAAGTCCGGCAATTAATTCATCTGCAAAACTAAGCGAATAATTTCCGGCAGCTGTTGCCATGCCATGCATGAAAAGTAAAGTGGCATTATCCAGATTCCGGGTCTCTGGGATAAATTTCAAGGAACTGTCTGCAGCTTCAACGGAAAAATTCATGTCATTATTTGCGGGACGAGTTCTCAACTGTACGACTGAATTTTCCGCCGTAGTAAAATAAATTGGAGCAGGTAACTGACTGTTAAAGGTCATTTTGTATAGCGTTGGAACAAACAACGCATGATGAATAAAATTTGTCCACCGTTCATCGAGTGATGTGTTCGATAAATATAACTTTCCCTTGCCAACTGTATACATCGATAGAAACGGCTGACCATTCATTAATCGAAAAATATTTTCTTCCGAAACAGAAGGGTTTCGTGTCATGCGAAAATGATTAAAGGTATAAGGTAAATCCATATTCAACTGTTCTTTTTCGAACACCCCGTTTAATAATCCTTGTCGGAATTCAATTTTATCGCAAATTACATTACTCGTATCTACTACACCGAAAAGATTTGTATTACAAGAAACAATAAAATCATTTATCGAAGCTATGTCAATGTCTGTTGACGGAAAAAGAAGAAGACTTCCGCCTGAAGCGCAGAATTTTTTAAGTTCCAGCGCGGCGCCACTTGATATTTTTTTAATTCCGCTTAATACAATAAAATCTTGTTGTGCAAACGCAATAAAATCAATGGCATTCTCACTCATTTCAACAAGATTAAAAACCGAATCCGATGAAAATAGTGAGCGAAGTGCTGCATTTGATTTTTGTTCTGCCCCGGTAACGAGTAATACATTAAAAGATTTGCGTACATCGAAAGTGAAAAACAATTTATCATCAAAATTTACCGGATAATCATCAATTTCAATTCTTCCATTGTGTATGCCTTTTTCCTTAGTGTTGAAAGTAAATACTATTTCCTGATTTGATTCTGCATCCGCACTAAAGGAAACCGGGGCAATCAATTTATTTTGAAGATACAGTCTCGCAGATGCATTTTCGATGTTTTTATTTCCGGAGTTTACCAAACGAACATGGAGGAGTTGAGTTGTCCCTTCCTGTTGAACAGGTTGTTCGAACCAGCAGGTATCAATATAAACATTATCCCCTTTTACCTCATTCATGTAGAGCGGAACCAAGGTTAAGGAAACACTGGAATCAACCACTATTTCTCGGCTCATGTCCGTAAAATTTTTCTGAAAATCACTGATCTGAAATGCTTTTCGATCGGCGAAATCTCCACTAAGCAAAAGATCACACTGCCTCAAAAAAACATTATCCGCAGAGCGAAAAGCCGCTGATATTTTTACCTCTTCCAATTGCTGAAAAAATTCTTCACGGCTCAACAAGCGCTGATGCTTCCCTTCAAAATCATTGGTCAGCAACTGAAACATATCCGATGAAGAAAAATTGTTAGCGAGTTCGCGGGCCTTTTCTTTGGCAGTAGCCAACAGGGTACCGGTTTTACCTACGGCCTCCATGCTGAATGAATTATCAATGAAAATACTAATTGCTTTTCTTCCTACTTTGGTTTTACCGTTGGCTTTACCTGAAATTACCGGCTGCGCGAAAGCAAATACCAAGGCCGTAAGCGCTAGCAATCTGCTTAAAAGTATGAGATAATGTTTAAGTCGGGATTTTGATTCACTTTCCTGCTTAAGTTCTTTTAAATACCTGACATTGGTGAAATAAATTTTTTTGTAACGTCGAAAATTGAAAAGGTGTATGATAATGGGTATCAACAGCGCAACCAAAGCCCATAAAAAGAAGGGATACAAAAAACTCATCTGCACACAAAGGTAGTATTGATCCTAGAATGATTTTTGAACTTATGAAAAATTAAATAACTGAGCTTAAAATCCGGTAGCATGATTGAAAGTTTCTGCACTTGAATTCATCATATCAAATTCCCAACCTGTAGGAAAAGGAGCTTCCAACAAGTCACCCTTCATCAAATAAGGATACGTCTCAGAATAGGTTTGAATGCTCCCGGGTGATATTCTTCGGTATATGAAGGAACGATGTAATAAATCCGGGTGCTTCACACCGGCCGCAGCCATTAATTCTACTGCAGATTTTACTGTTTCATGATGAAAATTAGCAACACGTACTTTTTTATCATTCACATCCAGTCCGCTCATCAATTTTTTATCCTGCGTAGCAACCCCGGTTGGACATGTGTTTGAGTTACATTCGAGCGCCTGAATGCAACCAAGGGCCAGCATCATGGCACGCGCCGCATTACAAAGATCAGCGCCAAGAGAAAAATTTTTAACGAGATCAAATCCGGTATGCACTTTTCCGCTGGCAATAATTTTTATATGTCGCTTTAGCCCGAATCCATTCAGACAGTCGTATACAAAAGTTAAACCGTCTCGTAATGGCATTCCAACGCTATTACTAAATTCGAGTGGTGCCGCGCCTGTACCTCCTTCACCTCCATCTACCGTAATGAAATCAGGCATAATTCCGGTTTTTATCATCGCTTTGCAAATAGCAATGAATTGAAATTTCCTACCGACACATAACTTAAATCCGATAGGTTTTCCTCCACTAAGTTCGCGGAGCTTTGCAATAAACTGCATCATCTCAATCGGAGTTGAAAACGCAGTGTGATAAGGCGGACTCAACACATCCTTTCCCTTTTCGACGAGTCTTATTTTTGCAATTTCTTCAGTAACTTTTTTAGCCGGAAGAATACCACCATGACCGGGCTTAGCGCCCTGCGACAATTTAATCTCTATCATTTTTACATTCGGCAAAGCAGCGCGCTCAGCAAATGAATCATAATTGAAAGTCCCGTCTGGATTCCGGCAACCGAAGTATCCTGTACCAATTTGCCAGATTAAATCTCCGCCTTGTTGAAGATGATAAGGACTTAATCCCCCTTCTCCCGTGTTGTGCGCGAAGCCGCCAAGTTTAGCACCCGCGTTAAGCGCCATGATTGCGTTTTGACTTAAGGCTCCGTAACTCATTGCAGATACATTTAAAACACTTGCGCTATAAGGCTGCTTGCAGTCCGGGCCGCCGATTGTTACACGCGGGTGATGATCCATAGTATGCATTGGCAGAGGGGAAATGCTGTGGTTCAACCATTCATAACCCGTTTCGTAAACATTGAGTTGCGTTCCGAACGGGGTTGTATCATTTACTTTTTTTGCCCGCTGGTAAACAACGCTTCGACTCAGTCGGTTGTACGGCGCACCACTTATGTCAGATTCAATAAAGTACTGGTAAATTTTTGGGCGAAGCCATTCAGCAGTCCAACGCATTCGTCCCATCAACGGAAAATTCCGCATTAATGTATGCTGTTTTTGAGTTATGTCGTAAACCCCAACAAGTATGAAAGGCAAGGTGACCGTTAAAAACCACAAAGCAGGTGTCCAAAAAAATGATGAAACAACAATAACTGCAAGAACTAGAAAAGAAAAAAGTAGAAATGTACTTCTCATGAAAAAATTATTTAGGGTGAATATAAATGTAATAAAATTAATTTATGACTGGCCTAGCATAATATTCTTTTGGCCAACCTTATTCTACCATCAAAAAAACAAATTCACTTTCACGTTCTCATTTGATGTTTTAGTAAAAGTAAATTATCTAACATTTAGTGCGTGACAAACCATTTTGACCAAATTCATATTTTCTATAAAAAAAATTTTAATGTAAAAGAAAAAATTTTTTCAATTTTTGTTATGTTGCGTAAATATTACAATCCTGTGAAAAGCTTATGGATAGCCGGTTTCACCAACATTTCAATTGCGAAGGTTTTCAAACATGCTTTGTTAAAAATTATATTTAAATGTTGATTTAAAAGTTTGTGTGCGGAGGATGGATAGTGCAAATTTGTAGTCAAGTTCGATACGCAATTAAAAAAATTGCAGGCAGAATGTAAAAAAGCCAAAAGCTTAACCACTTCAGCAATCGAACAAGGTATTTTAAACAAGAAGGCGTTGGCCTTCTTTTTTTTCCCTTAAAAAGGAGTTTTAAAATACGTTAAAGAATGTTTTTTGAATTAAAAAATTGAATAACCAGCCCTTCAGATTTCGTATCTTGAAGAGCACAGAAGAAAAATAATGCAAGAGCCACTTTTAATTGAAAACAAAGACCGATTTGTGTTGTTCCCAATAAAGCACGCGGGAATCTGGGAAATGTATAAGAAGGCCGAAGCCAGTATCTGGACGGCAGAAGAAATTGATTTGGCCCAGGATCCGCACGACTGGAACAATAAGCTGAACGATGATGAACGTCATTTCATTAAGCATGTTTTGGCATTTTTTGCTGCAAGCGACGGAATAGTAAATGAAAATTTGGCAATTAATTTTCTTAACGAAGTTCAATATCCTGAGGCACGCTGTTTTTACGGATTCCAGGTAATGATGGAAAATATACATAGCGAGACTTACTCGTTATTGATTGACACATACATTAAGGATCCGGAAGAAAAAGATAAACTATTTCACGCAATTGACACGGTGCCCGCAGTTAAACAAAAAGCTGAATGGGCTTTGCGTTGGATTACCAAAGGCTCTTTTGCCGAGCGACTAGTAGCGTTTGCCGCAGTAGAAGGTATCTTCTTCAGTGGATCTTTTTGTTCTATTTTCTGGCTCAAAAAACGCGGACTGATGCCGGGCCTTGCCTTCAGTAACGAACTTATCAGCCGCGACGAAGGTCTGCATTGCGATTTCGCCTGTATGCTTTACACCGAGCACATCGTTGGTAAACTTCCGGAAGAGCAGATAACCAAAATCATCACTGACGCAGTGGCAATCGAAAAGATTTTTGTTTCCGACGCATTGCCCGTTAAGTTAATTGGAATGAACGCCGATCAAATGTGTCAGTACATTGAGTTTGTGGCCGACAGATTACTCGTGGCACTAGGACTTTCGAAGTATTACAACGCAGCCAATCCATTTGATTTCATGGAGTTAATCTCATTAGAAGGAAAAACCAACTTCTTTGAAAAACGCGTAGGTGAATATCAGAAATCTGGAGTAACCTCAAATAAGGAAGAAAACAACAAATTTGATCTTGAAGTTGATTTCTGATGGTTATTAACATTAAAAAGTAAATAAGAAAAATATTACTAGTAATGAAGGGGTTCGTTCAGATTTAACTTGTGTTAAGTTTTTCACCCTTCAAAATAGGTTTCACGGGCAGCGTGAAAGAATGAAAAATTAAATGAATTTAAAATAAACCCATCGTTTCTACTGCCGTGAAACGATATGAAAAAGAAAAAATATGTTTGTAGTAAAAAGAGACGGAACCCGTGAATCAGTAAAGTTTGACAAAATTACAGCGCGCGTTCAAAAAATGTGTTACGGACTTGATCCCCTGCATGTTGATTCAGTAAAGGTTGCCATGAAGGTTATTGAAGGCTTGCGTGACGGAATCACAACCTCAGAGCTAGACAACCTTGCAGCAGAGACTGCAGCCTCTCTTACTACCTCACATCCGGATTACGCCTTACTCGCCTCGCGCATTGCTGTATCCAACCTACATAAAAACACAACGAAATCTTTTTCTAAAACTATTCATAGTCTTCATCACTACCTGGATCCGAAAACCGGACAGAAGGCCTCGCTGATTGCTGAAGATGTATATGAAATCGTTCAAAAAAACGCACATGTCTTGGATTCTTCTATAATTTATGATCGTGATTTCGGTTACGACTACTTTGGATTCAAAACATTGGAGCGTTCATACCTATTAAAGAGGAACGGGAAAGTAGCGGAGCGTCCGCAACACATGCTCATGCGCGTTTCCGTTGGAATTCACAAAGATGATATTGAAGCCGCGATTGAAACCTATAATTTAATGAGTGAGCGTTGGTTTACTCACGCCACTCCAACCTTGTTTAACTCCGGAACTCCAAAACCTCAAATGAGCAGTTGCTTTCTTCTTCAAGTGAAAGAAGATAGTATAGATGGAATTTACGATACCTTAAAAAATTGCGCGAAAATTTCACAAAGCGCAGGGGGAATCGGAATTAGCATTCACAACGTACGCGCAACAGGATCCTACATTAAAGGAACCAATGGTACAAGTAACGGCATTATTCCGATGCTAAAAGTCTACAATGAAACTGCACGCTATGTTGATCAAGGTGGCGGAAAGAGAAAAGGTTCCATCGCAGTCTACCTTGAACCATGGCATGCCGACATCTATAGTTTTTTAGATATTCGTAAAAACCATGGAAAAGAAGAAATGCGTGCCCGCGATTTATTTACTGCACTGTGGATTCCTGATTTGTTCATGAAACGAGTAGAAGCTGAGGGTGACTGGAGTTTATTCTGCCCGAACGAGGCTCCGGGTTTACATGAATGTTACGGTGAAGCATTTGAAAAATTATACACACAATACGAAACAGAAGGGAAGCAACGCAAGGTGGTAAAAGCCCGTGAATTATGGGCGGCAATTATTGAGTCTCAAATTGAAACAGGAAATCCATATATGCTTTACAAGGATGCCTGCAACAGCAAGAGCAATCAAAAAAATCTTGGTACAATTAAATCCTCCAATCTGTGTACAGAAATTATTGAGTACACTGCGCCCGATGAAATTGCAGTTTGCAACCTTGCTTCATTAGCACTGCCGCGATTCGTAAATATTGAAGAAGGCACTTTCGATCACCAAAAATTATTTGAGGTGACCTATGTTGCAACGAAAAATCTGAACAGGATCATTGACCGAAATTATTACCCGATACCCGAGGCTAGAAAAAGTAATCTGCGCCACCGTCCAATCGGGTTAGGGGTTCAGGGGTTGGCGGATGCCTTCATCATGTTGCGTTACCCGTTCGAGTCTACTGAGGCAATTCAGCTCAATAAAGACATTTTTGAGACGATTTATTACGCTTCACTAACAGCCAGCAAGGATCTTGCAAAAGTGGACGGACCTTATGAAACATATGCGGGCTCCCCTATTTCGGAGGGCGTTTTCCAGCACGATATGTGGGGCGTTACACCTAGCAGTCGTTGGGAATGGGATGTATTACGTGAAGAAATCATGAAACATGGAGTACGTAATTCGCTTTTACTGGCACCTATGCCAACCGCATCCACTTCACAGATCTTAGGAAATAACGAATGTTTTGAGCCCTATACTACGAACATTTACTCACGCCGAGTGTTAAGCGGTGAGTTTGTTGTAGTCAACAAACATTTATTAAAAGATCTGGTTCGGCTAGGTATTTGGAACGACACATTAAAAAACAAAGTCATCGCAGCCAATGGCTCCATTCAAAACATCAATGAAATTCCTCAGAACATCAAGGACATTTACAAAACAGTTTGGGAAATTAAACAACGAACACTAATCGATATGGCCGCTGACCGCGGTGCCTTCATCGACCAGTCACAATCGTTAAATCTTTTCATTCAGAACGCTAATTTCAGCAAGCTTTCTGCAGCACATTTCCATGCGTGGAAAAAAGGATTAAAAACCGGAATGTACTATCTGCGCACAAAAGCTGCTGCAGATGCCATCAAGTTTACTGTTGATCAAGCTGCTTTGAAAAAAACGGGTGGTGAAATACTCGGTAACGAAGACCAACTTGTTGTTGACAGAGCAGCACCCCTAACCAGTCAATTAACTGAGGAGGAAAAAATGGCTCAATTAAGCTGCTCACTTGATAATCCTGAAGGCTGCGAAAGCTGCAGTGGATGATTAAAATGTTAAAATCTATTAAACGCACTGTTTAGCCTCGTTTTCACCACATGGAAAGCGTGGGTTATTCCTTCATGTCTGAAAAAATTCCTATTTTCGAAGCAAATTAAAACTCATGAAATTTTTCCGTCTGGTAATTTTTGTCGGAGTTATTTTCTCCGCTTTGTTCTTTTCCTGTAAAAAGAATCAGGAGCAAGTAGATAATGACACCTCCAGTGCAACAGATAATTCTTTAGCACAACAAAGTTTTAACGACCTTGGAACAATGGCAGATGAGGCGCTTCGGAACGGAACTTCTAATATTTACAAACTCGACAATCCTAACAGCGTACTAAGTACTTGCGCTACGATTGACTTAGCATCGGGCACAAAAGTTAATTTTAATTCCGATGGAAAAGATACAATCACAGTAAATTTCGGATCAACCAACTGTTTATGCAATGACGGTAGATATCGCCGCGGAATTGTACAATTTGTTTATACAGGACTTTACCGGACGCTGGGAACAGTGATTACCGTCACTCCAACAAATTACTACGTAAATGATTATGCCGTGCAGGGAACAAAAACGGTAACCAACAATGGATCTGGAAACGGGTATCAGCTTCGTCATACTATTGTAGTTAACGGCACAATCATCAAGCCGAATAATGGCGGAACCATTACCTGGAGTTCAAACCGTACACGCGATTGGGTGAGTGGTGACACCACGCTTATGTGGGATGATGATGTGTATCATATCAACGGAAACGCGAATGGAACAAGCGCTAATGGCACGTCATTTACAAGCACAATAATAAGCCCCTTGGTTAGAAAGTTTGACCCTGCAAATCCAACCTGCAAAAAATATTTCATTCAGGGCACCATCGACCACATTCCCACAGGAAAACCAACCCGTACAATTGACTTCGGAAATGGAACCTGTGACAATATCGGCACTGTAACTGTTAACGGAAACGTTTACACGTTCCAAATGCCATAATAGACTCGAATATTTTCGATTTATTTCTTCTCAGCTAAAGTCAACCTGCAGTTTTTTGCCATTTGAATTTTTTTCAGGTCGAACACGCTTGCATCATTATTAAGTAAAAGATCATTTTCTGAAAAAATTATACTTGATCCTTTCTGCATTACTATCCGTGCGTGCTGACTCAGATAAACAATATTTTTTATTTCTAAAATCTTTCCGCGCCGAATCACTAAATCCCCGTCTATTTTAACTGGTGTCTTCCAAACTACATGTTTATTGATGACAATTTTTTTATCCTGCCCAAACACCGCAGTTGGAGCACTCCACAGTCCCCGTCCATAAGTTGCAACGTATATTCGATTTTCAAGTTTGTTGATTTCCAGATCAGAAACAGTGCACAACGGCATCGGATGTAAAATACTTGAAAAGGACAACCAAAGCTTTTGATTCCTCAGTTTGGAGTTTGAAACAAAAATTCCGCTGTCGGTTGCAACATATAAATTGCCTCCCAAATTCTTTTCCATGATGAGTTTACTCCGTGGAAATTTCGGCAAATTACCGGTGATATTGATTACATAAACAGTATCCAAGGCCTGTGGAATTTCTATATGTAACACTTCGGCTTCAAATCCTGAATATGGATCCTGCCATAGCGCATAATAACAATTCTCATTTATTTCATCTGCAACAATATCATAAATTTCCCGCCAATTTAACTGCGGAACAAAAGGGGTCAAATCAATCCACGTTGGCGAATCACAGGAAACATCATTTGTGAAAAATAATTTTCCATTTAAATTATCAATTCCCCACAATGGACTTTCGTAGGACATCAAACATTTTTCATTTGATTTCCCGTTTAATGCAAAAGCTGTGATTAGATTGTTTTGCAACATCCCGTTTTTTTGAACTATATCGGGCAGAAAAGATTTTTGAATCCACTTGCCATCCAGTTTTCCGTTCGAATTGTCAATTGAAAACAATTGATGATGTGCTAAATACAAGTGGTGACTTTTGTCGTCAAGCAACATAGGCCGCTTGAATAAACTGGCTTTTGATGGAGGTGCGCTTTTTCCGTTCCATGACGTTCCGCTATTTTCACTTCGATGTAGTGTAGGGGAGTTCCCCTGCGCAATTAAACAGTTGGAATTTATATCACTGATACAAACTTCGTAACCATCACCAACGCCCGCAATGGTAGTTTTCCATTTGTTTCCGTGTTTTACATATATCCCGTTATCCTGCCCTCCTCCTGCAATAAAACCTTTTTCCTGTTCAGAAGTACTAATTCCCCAAAA
Source organism: Bacteroidota bacterium (assembly GCA_900299295.1). Taxonomy (GTDB): domain Bacteria; phylum Bacteroidota; class Bacteroidia; order B-17B0; family Aurantibacillaceae; genus AM-1111. The sequence continues at coordinate 11,781 of OMJH01000060.1, read as the reverse complement.
TTGTGAAACGGCAAGTCCAATACCGTTACAATTTTTCCAGCTTTTTGTGTTTATAATTCCCGGGTCTGATATTGAAACGCCACCATCGTTCGCCATCAGCAAAACATCGTAATTACCACCGTCACTGGATTGAATCAGATGCAAATCACGTACATCTGCATGCGTATTTATTCCTAGATACTCTGTTATTGTTTCAAACGATTTACCTCCGTTTTTACTTCTCGCAATTTGTGTCATCGATAGGTACATCACTGATGTATCCTGTGCATTAACTTCAAATTCCATGTTCCAGTAACCACTTCCGCTAAATACACGGACCTTGTTTTTATTTGGTGACCAACTTTTTCCATCATACACTTGTACAAAAGCACCATTATCAGCGTAGGCAATGAACAAAAGGTCTTCCATTCCTTTCTTACGGATAACGTCCATTTGAATGTTCCCTGCAACAACACCATGAAGAAAATTTCTCCAGGTTTTTCCAAGGTCAGTTGTGAACCACAACTCGGCTTTCACACCAAACTCACTGCGCGTACTGAAATAAAACGAAGAAAATTCGCCGGGTTTCCATTCTACATCAGCGATGTGCATATTTTCATCTTTATTTTTCAAAGGCGGAAAAATTGTGTCGTAGGAATTCCATCCGTTGCGAGTAACAAAATAATTTTTTCCGATCCGTGCAAACATAATTTGCGGGTTCTCAGGATTTGCAGACAAGTAATCTACCACCGCCTTATCGGTCGGGTGAACTAAGGGCCCAACTTGTGCCCAGGTCTTCCCCTCATCTGTTGATTTTAAAATTCCATTCCCATAACCATACAACCTACCATTTCCTCCCTGTTGAGTCCCGATATAAATTTCAAACCCTCCATTCACAAAAGCTGTTACAATTCCTGCCACTCCATGTCCGGGGCGCGGCCATGCGTCACTGATATTTTTCCAAGCATACAATAATGAATCATTTATTTTCCTTCGTTCGCCTTTCCAAAGTCCGCCATATAAACTACCTGCATACAACACATTTGCCGTTGAATCCACTGTGTTCACAGCGCTGATGAAGCCAATACTTTGCGTAGGGAGTTCATAGGGGCCTTCGCACCGAAAATCAGTTTTATTCATAAGTTGTGCGCTAACAACATGAATAAAAAAACAATGTATAAAAAGAAGAAATGGCGTTTTCAAAATAAATCTTTTTCAAAAATACAGAAGCGAAAGTCAATCAGCTATAAATGATAAACTCATTTTCGATAAAAGTTATTAAAATTTACCTGTGATTAACTCTTGTTTGTTTTGCTTTAATGAGAAATATCAGCCCTTACTTTTAACCCACAAATCAAATATGAGCGAAATTTCAGTTTTTTTTACTTCACCCGACTATTCAAGAATTCTGGGAGAAGGTCATTTGTCCGAATCGTCACTTTCAAAATCCATCCTAAAATATGAAACCGATTTTCCGGAACTTGATGAGATTGATATTGCGATTATCGGCGTAAACGAAGGAAGACGCTCAGCAATCAATGAAAAATGTGCTGAAGCTCCCGATGAAGTAAGAACACATTTATACAAATTATTTCAAGGTGCATTTTCAGCACGCATTGCAGACTTAGGTAATATTGCTCCCGGTCACAGCGTTGAAGACACCTATTATGCCCTTTCTCAAAGTGTTGAATTTTTACTTCGCAAAAACATTATTCCTATTATCATTGGAGGAGGCCATGATTTAACTTACGCGCAATTTCGCGGCTATGAAAAACTGGAACAAACCATTAACGGAGTAACTATTGATTCTGTTTTTGATTTGGGGAATCCTGATGATGAATTTAATTCTCGATCCTTTTTAGGAAAAGTGATTCTTCATCAGCCCAATTACCTTTTTAATTACAGTCATATTGGCTATCAAACCTATTTGGTGGAACAAAGTCAATTGCAAATGATGGACAAACTTTATTTTGATGTTTACCGTTTGGGTCAAATCCGCGACAACATTCAGGAATCAGAACCTGTAATTCGTTTCGCCGACTTTTTGACCTTTGATTTTTCGGTGATGAAATATGCTGACGCTCCCGGAAACGCCCACGTTTCACCAAACGGATTTTATGCCGAAGAGGCATGTCAGATGATGTGGTATGCAGGTATGAGCGACCGCTTAACTTCATTAGGTTTATATGAGATAAATCCCGCGTTTGACAAAAGCGGAATGACAGCACAATTGGCGGCACAAATGCTGTGGTGTTTTATTGATGGATTTTATGCACGAAAGAAAGATTATCCTTCGCGCAGCAACCCTGATTACATTCGCTTCAATGTTTTCCTACAGGATAATTCGTACGAAATAAATTTTTACAAAAGCAAGAAATCCGACCGCTGGTGGATGGAAGTTCCTTATCCATCGCAAAAGGGATTAAAATTTGAGCGTCATACGCTGGTTCCTTGTTCGCAAAAAGATTACGAAACTGCATGTAATAATGAAATCCCTGACCGTTGGTGGCAAACGTATCAAAAGCTCAGTTGATGAATTGACCTGCATCATTTAAAAAGACAAGTTCTTAAATTACTTTTGTTTTGCTGAAGCGGTAGTTTAAGAATTACTGCAACAGTTTTTTAAAAACCTGCCCCGTAAGGCAGGTTTTGTTTTTGTACATCAACTACGTCAATGAGCGAATTTCCGTAAATTTGAGCGTGAATTCGTACAAAATACTTATTGTGGATGATGAGCAGGACATTCTCGATTTCCTTGGATATAACTTAAATAAACTGGGATATGAAGTTCATACGGCGTTGAATGGTCGTGATGGAATTGTTAAAGCCAGAAAGGAAATACCACATTTAATTATCCTGGACGTGATGATGCCCGACATGGATGGTATCGAAACGTGCCGAGAACTTAGGGCAATTCCTGATTTGAAAAAGACAATTATCACCTTTCTTACGGCGCGTAATGAGGATTACTCACAGATTGCAGGTTTCGAAGTAGGTGCCGACGATTATATCAGCAAGCCGATAAAACCCTTGGTACTGGCCAGCCGAATTAAAGGCCTATTGCGGCGAACAGAACCCGATTCCGTGAACAGAAACGAGATCGGTGGACTTATTATTGATCAGGATCGTTTTATTGTTATTAAAAATGGCGTTGAAATTGGACTGCCTCGAAAAGAATTCAAACTCCTTTCTTTACTTGCTGCAAAACCCGGAAAAGTCTTTTCACGTGAATCTATTTTAAACCAGGTTTGGGGAGATGAGGTTGTTGTAGGAGACAGAACAATTGATGTGCATGTTAGAAAACTAAGGGAAAAACTAGGTGACGAATATATTAAGACAATAAAAGGTGTAGGATATAAATTTGAATTTTAATCAATTAAATACATATGAAAATTAGCTGGATTTTTTTTCTACCAATTCTACTTTTTGGACAAACAACAGAATTCAATAAATTAATCAGTTCTGCCGATTCCCGATTTACAATAAAAAATTACAAAGTAGCGTACTCAGAATATGATAAGGCCTTTAAAATAATCAGTCCCGAAATAGATCATTCTCTAAAGTCAACAAACGGATTTAATAAAATCAAACCCGAATGGACGCATTGTTTATCGCGACATGCACAAACTGCCTATTTTATTTCTGATTACTCCCAAGCGAAACGTGATGCTGAAAAATTATTAAAAATTGATTCAACAGATGGTGTTGCCATGACAATATTCGGTTATTCAAAATTTAAGGAGGGTGAAAAATTAACAGGCTGTAAAATAATTTCAGAACAACTCTCCTCAAAAAGTACATTTCCGAGCCGAGTTCACGACGATTGTTTTTGTTGGACTGAAGGCGTTTCACAATACAGAGAAGCGGTTTCGGCTCTAAATTTATCGAGAAATAAGGAAGCATTAGAGTTTATAAATACAGCCATTTTGCTTGTTCCGGACTCGATAAGTTTTCAAATTTTTAAAGGTGAAATCTGTTTGAAAATGGAAAATTACCCGTTGGCTTTAACACAATTCAACAACGCGGTAATGCACGACTCAACAAATTTCAAGGCCTGGTATTTACGCGGATCTGCGAATCGAAAAACAGGGAATTCAGAACAGGCATTTAAGGATTTATCTTATTGTATTGATTTGAATCCTTCCAGTATTGACGCTTTGCTTGAACGCGGAGAGACATGCGAACAACTCCAACAGTTTCAAAGTGCCATCTACGATTATCAGCAATGCATTAAACTGGATAATACAAACGGTGAATATTATTATCGTATCGGTCTTATTCGAATGAATGAACTCAACGATAACGATGGTGCCTGCGTCGTATTTTCAAAAGCCGCTGAACTAGGATTTGAAGAAGCATCACCCTTCGTGCAAGATTGCAAAAACCCGAAGAAGAAAAAGAAAAAATAATTTCTCTTTTAATTAATGAACATTTTCTTCGCGGGTAGAAAGGAAAATAATCAGCTTCATTTGAGTGAAGAAGAATCCTGGCATTGCGCAAAAGTAATGCGTATGCGGACTGGTGAGGCAGTAACGCTACTAGATGGAATCGGAAATCGCTATTTTGGTACTCTGATATCCGTGCATGAAAAGAAGTGTGTAGCTGAAATAACAGAAACCATAAAAATAGAAAAACGAATTATGAACCTTCATCTTGCGATTGCTCCTACAAAAAGCATAGACAGGATGGAGTGGTTTGCAGAAAAAGCCACCGAAATGGGAGTTGAGGAAATTAGTTTTATACGTTGTAAAAATTCGGAAAGAAAAGAAATAAATACAGAACGTATAAGAAAAATCGTTTTAAGTGCAGTTAAACAATCAGGACAGGCTTATCTGCCAACTATCCGTGACTGCGTTTCTCTATCTGAATTTTTTAAATTAAACCATCTATCCCCCGCAAAAAAAATTATTGCGCATTGTGCTGCGGACTCAAAAAAAATATTTCTGCGCCAGATTGAATCACAAAATCTAATTGTGATTATTGGACCTGAAGGCGACTTCGCCGAACCTGAGATTGAGGAGGCTATAAAAAATGATTTTACCCCGGTAAGCCTTGGCGAAAGCCGGCTTCGTACTGAAACTGCTGCAATATATGTAGCCGCATTTTTTCGATAATTCAATAATTAAAATCTATATTATTGCGTAAGCCAACATCAAAATAAGACGTAATTTTAATCTCAAAAAAATTGTATTATGCTCGATAAAAATGGTATTGCGAAACGAATTGCCAAAGAAGTAAAAGACGGGATGTTCGTTAACCTTGGTATTGGTATTCCAACCCTCGTTGCAAATTTTATCCCCAAAGGTTACAACGTTGAACTGCAGAGTGAAAACGGAATTTTAGGAATGGGGCCTTTTCCGTTTGAGGGCGAGGAAGATGCGGATTTAATCAATGCAGGCAAACAAACTGTAACCTTATTAAAGGGTGCATCTATTTTTGATTCAGCAATGAGTTTCGGAATGATACGTGCACAAAAAGTGGACCTTACCATACTCGGCGCAATGGAAGTAAGCGAAAACGGCGACATCGCTAATTGGAAAATACCAGGGAAAATGGTTAAAGGAATGGGCGGGGCAATGGACTTAGTTGCCTCAGCGAAAAATATTATTGTTGCCATGCAACATGTGAATAAAGCCGGAGAATCAAAACTTTTACCGGAGTGCACCTTACCCTTAACCGGCGTTCGTTGTGTTAAGCGAATTGTAACTGAACTTGCTGTATTGGATGTTTTACCCGAAGGTGGATTTCGTCTATTGGAAAGAGCACCCGGAATTACTGTCGATCACGTTAAAATGGCAACCGGAGGACGATTACTTATTGAAGGTGAAATCCCAGAAATGAAAATTGACTAACGTTGCGCATAGGCAATCGTTGCAATACTGATTTTTATCTCCTTTTCAAATTTATACATCGCAACTGCGCAGGCTTCCAGCGTGGCACCGGTGGTGAGCACATCGTCAACCAGTAAAAAATGCTTTCCCTCCACCCTTTCCAAGGGGTTAAACGAAAAAACAGACTCCACACCCTGCCAGCGGGAAAACTTGTTTTTTTTAGTTTGCGTATCACTACTTCTCGTTCTTAGTAACCAATCCGTAACTACAGGAATTCCGGTCCCACGCCCCATACCAATAGCAAAATGTTCAGCCTGATTATAGCCGCGTTGCTTTTGTTTTTTGGGATGCAATGGCACCGGTACAATAAAATCCGCCTTGGCAAAAGTTTCTGTTTTCAATAATTCTTTTCCATACCATTCGCCTACAATTTCACCTGCCTCCGGCTGATTTTTATATTTCAGCTGATGCAGTAATTCCTGAACACGTGAACCTTGATTAAAAAAATAACAACTTGCAGCAGACTCCACAGGGATTCTTCCGATAAAAATACGCTCCGCTTCATTTCCTTTTTGCATATGGAAATTTGTTCTTGGTAGCCCAACAAAGCAGGAGTTACAAATAGTTTTTTCATGCTCTAATAAGGTTTCCCGACAAGCTAAACATAGTTCCGGAAAAAAAAGATGGAGAAGATCCCTTAACATAAGGCCATTTTTTTAACTTTTTTAAGAATCAGTTGTTGGTTACTATGAGTAATGTCTTTCACCTTCGATATTAAAAGTATTAATTTTGAATCAATAAATTATCCCTTATGGAAAACCAATCTTCATCTGAAAAAAAACAACGTGGCGTAATAGTAATGCTTCTGCTACTCTCTCTCGTAGGAAATGTTGTCCTTTTCTGGATGTGGTACACTAAAAAAGCAGGTGAAGTTGAATACATTGAGAAAATTAAACTTGTGGAAGGTGAAAATCGAGACGTAAAAAGCGATTTGCTGGAGCTCAAACAGCAATACGCTGACCTCCAAACTTCAGACGCAGCGCTGCAATCGGAAATCGATCAGAAAAAATCCCAGATTGACTCGCTTATTCAGCAAGTGGAAAAATACAAAGGCAATGCCGCAATGGTAAAAAAGCTGAAAGCAGAAACTGAAACCTTACGGGCGATCATGCAAAGTTATGTTCGCACCATCGATTCATTAAATACATTAAACATTACACTTGTCGCAGAGAAGAAAGCCATTCAGGGAACACTTGAAAAAGAAAAAGAAAAAACAGGGAATCTGGAAAAGGTAATCGTAAGCAAACAAGAAATAATTGACCGTGCGCAAACGCTTACAGCGTCAGGAATCAACGCTAAAGGTGTATATTACCGACGGGGCAAAAAGGAAGTTGAAACTTCCAAGGCGAAAAAGTGCGAAAAAATTCGCGTAAGTTTTACCCTGGGAGAAAACAAAATTGCGAAGCCAGGTCCTAAATTGGTTTATATCCGCATTATAACACCTGACGGAAAAGAAATGGCAAAAAGTTACGATGAATCGTGTCGATTTGCTTTCAACAAAACGAAGGGATATTTTGCAGGTAAAGAAACCGTGAATTACGCCAATGTAGAACTAACCGCGCAAACTTATTGCGAAGGGAACTCGGCGTTCGTTGCCGGAAACTATCAGATTGAAGTGAACGCAGACGGCGTGACCATCGGCCAAGCTACGCTTGTTCTGGATTAAGTGTTTTTCTTTTATTCAAAAAACAAATAAATTACTTATTTTCGATTCATGCCCGTTAAGGCAACACGGATTCTATAGGAACCCGTGATTCAAATTTTTATTAAAATGAATCTGAAATTACGTCTCACCATCATGAGCTTCCTGCAATTTTTTGTGTGGGGAGCCTGGCTGATTACCATCGGAACTTATTGCATCAACGCTAAACACTGGACCTTTCCGCAGTTTGGTGCAATTTTTTCAACCCTGGCACTTTCATCACTCATTATGCCGGCCATAACCGGTATAATTGCAGACCGATGGATTAATGCAGAACGATTATACGGACTTCTTCATTTAGTTTATGGTGGCATTCTTTTTTTTGTGCCCGGTGTTAGCGATCCTGATGTTTTGTATTATTACATACTCGCCGCGATGTTGTGCTATATGCCAACAATTTCCTTATCCAATTCTATTGCCTACACCATTTTAAAGTCAAATAAATTTGATGTAGTAAAAGTTTTTCCGCCAATTCGCGTGTGGGGCACCATCGGATTCATCGTTGCAATGTGGGTGACTAATCTCAGTGGCAGCAAAGACAACGGAAATCAATTTTATATTGCAGCTGTTGCAGCGATTGCACTTGCCGGCTACTCATTTACACTACCGTCGTGTCCGCCAGCACGAAACATTTCTCGCACAGCATCCTTCACCGAACAACTCGGTTTAAATGCCTTTAAATTATTTAGTAATTACAAAATGGCCCTCTTCTTCATTTTCTCCATGTTTCTTGGTGCAGCTTTACAACTCACCAACATGTATGGCGATGCTTATCTTGACAGCTTCAAACAAGCGAGTGAATATGCAGATTCCATCGTGGTAAAATACTCAACCATCATCATGTCGATTTCGCAAATCTCTGAAACTGTTTTTATACTTACAATTCCATTTTTCCTTCGGCGGTTCGGAATAAAAAACGTAATGCTATTTTCAATGATTGCATGGGTTCTTCGTTTTGGTTTATTCGCATTTGGAAATCCGGCTGAAGGGTTATGGATGATTATTTTATCCTGCATTGTATATGGAATGGCCTTTGATTTTTTCAATATTTCAGGATCTTTGTTTGTAGAAACCAATACCGATACAACAATCAGGAGCAGTGCCCAAGGTTTATTTATGATGATGACAAATGGTGTGGGTGCATATATTGGGACAATCGCTTCCAGTTGGGCAATTGACATGTTTTTCAAAACAGAAAATAATCAGACCAACTGGAATGGAACGTGGCTCGCTTTTGCAGGCTACTCACTCATCATTGCCGTTTTATTCGCATTGTTGTTTCGCCATAAGCATCGCCCGGAAGAAATCGAAAATCTTCATCATTAAATTGGACCTCAATAAAAATTATGGAGAATATTACAGCACTAACGGGCTACCTCGAGCAATTCCTTGTTGAACGGCGTCTGGAAAAATTCAAGAAGGTACTAAATCAACGAATGAATCATTTGCAGATTGTACTTGAAAACGTGTATCAGGCGCACAACGCCTCCGCGGTGTTGCGAAGTGCTGATTGTTTTGGTGTTCAGTTTGTTCATGCGATTGAAAGCCGTCACACCTACAAAGTAAGTGAGGACGTTGCAATGGGATCTGAAAATTGGATTTCGTTGCAGCGTTACAGCGGCGCAGAAAACAATACAAGAAACTGCCTTCGGCAATTAAAGGAAAAAGGATTTCGAATTGTTGCCACAACACCACATAAAAATGATTGCAGCATCCATGAATTACCCGTCGATAAAAAAATCGCTTTGGTTTTTGGCACGGAGCAGGAAGGGATTTCAAATGATGTTTTGGAGGAAGCAGATGAATTTGTGAAAATTCCAATGCATGGATTTACGGAGAGCTTTAACATCTCGGTGAGCGCAGCGCTTTGCATGTTTGAACTCACCCGTAAAATACGATCAAATTCCGCTATTGAATGGGGATTAAGTAAAGAAGAAAAAGACAGTGTCTATCTTACCTGGTTGCGCAACAGCATTAAAAATGTTGAATTGATTGAAAAAGAATTTTTTTTCAAAAAATAAGTTAAGTACGATTATTTTCTCCGGAAGAAAATATCAATCGGTACTCCTGAAAATTCCCATTGTTCACGCAGTTTATTTTCCAGAAAGCGAATATAGGGTTCGTTGACGTACTGCGGAAGATTGCAGAAAAAAACAAACACGGGCATATTCGGTAATTGAGTAACATACTTTACTTTGATGTATTTTCCTTTTATTGCAGGAGGTCCGTAATTTTCAATCAACGGAAGAAAGAAATCGTTCAATTCGCTGGTTGAAATTTTTCGTGTCTTGTTTTGGTAAACCTGCATGGCCATTTCCACTACCTTTAAAATACGTTGCTTGTTCGTTGCACTTATGAACACAATAGGAATATCACGAAAAGGCGCCGTCTGATTACGAATAAAATCTTCGTACTCTTTGGCTGTGTTGGTTTCCTTTTCTTCAAGATCCCATTTATTCACGGCGATTACTATTCCTTTGTGATTTTTTACAGCAAGCCGGAAAATAGCCAGATCCTGCGCTTCGATTCCCTGCGTGGCATCCAGTATCAATACACACACATCACAATTTTCAATGGCCTTGATGGAGCGCATGACACTGTAAAATTCGAGATCCTCCTCTACCTTGGCTTTCTTACGGATTCCTGCCGTATCTATCAAAATCAAATCGTGACCGAATGCCTTGTAACGCGTGTTGATTGCATCGCGCGTGGTTCCGGCGACGTCCGTAACAATATTTCTTTCCTCACCGAGCAGCGCGTTGGTTAATGATGATTTTCCAACATTGGGCCGACCCACAATTGCAATTTTCGGAACCGAGGTATCTTCTATTATTCCGTGATCGTGCGAAAATTTTTTAACCAGCTCGTCCAAAAGCTCACCCGTCCCGCTGCCGTTAATAGCAGAAACCGGAAACACTTCTCCCAAACCCAAGCTGTAAAATTCACCTCCATATGCAGCACGCTCGGCGTTGTCCGACTTATTCGCAACAAGAAGACAAGCTTTTCCACTTTTTCGAACGAGTTTCGCTACTTCTTTATCGTAATCAGTAATGCCATCGTTCACATCCACTACAAACAACATCACACTGCACTCATCAATGGCAATTTGTACCTGGCGTCGAATTTCTGCTTCAAAAACATCATCCGATCCGCGAATGTATCCGCCTGTATCAATCAAGCTGAATTCAACACCATTCCATTCCGATTTTCCGTAATGACGATCGCGCGTTACACCGGCAATGGCATCCACAATCGCTTCGCGTGTTTCGGTTAGCCGGTTAAACAAGGTTGACTTTCCCACATTCGGCCGTCCGATTATTGCAACTACATTCGCCATTATTAAATTCAGCCGCAAAGATGCAAATTTTTGACGAGGGTTTTGTCACGAAATGAAATCTCCCGCCTTCGTGTCTAAATAGTATCTTTGGAGATAATCTTTTTTTAAGTGGATTTTACATCTTTTAATTTTCATTCGCAATTGGCAGAAGGTCTCGCCACCATGGGTTATCGCGAACCAACACCCGTGCAGCAGCAGGCCATTCCTGAAATTTTAGCGGGGAAGGATATCATTGCCTGCGCACAAACCGGAACAGGAAAAACGGCTGCGTTTTTGTTGCCGCTGATGCACAAAATTCTTTGCAGTGAAAAACGTTTTTTAAACGCATTGATTCTCGCTCCAACGCGTGAGTTAGCCGTTCAAATTGATCAGCAGGTAGAAGGATTGGGATATTTTTGCGGCGTAGGATCCATTGCTATTTACGGAGGTGGAGATGCTGTAGCGTGGGGTCGTCAAAAACGCGCGTTGCAGGAAGGCGTTGACATTGTCATTGCAACGCCCGGACGTTTAATCGCTCTACTGCAGGCCGGAGATATTGACTTCAGTCATTTGCAGCACGTGGTTTTAGACGAAGCGGACCGCATGCTGGACATGGGTTTTTATGACGACATTCTTCGCATTGTGAGTTATCTTCCAAAACAACGGCAAAACATTTGTTTCAGCGCAACCATGCCTCCGAAAATGCGAGAACTTGCGAAAAAACTGTTGCACAATCCGGTGGAAGTGAACATCGCCATTGCTCGTCCCGCCGAAGGGATTGACCAACGCGCCTACTTTGTCCATGAACAACAGAAAGAACCTTTATTGAACGGATTGCTTAAGGAAAAAGACTATCAGTCCATTTTGATTTTTTCTTCCACAAAAGAGAAAGT
>OMJH01000059.1 GCA_900299295.1 Bacteroidota bacterium | reverse complement strand
CAAATAGAAGCATTTTCCTATACTTAATTCTCTCACCGGTTATGTCAAGTTTATTTTCAATTCGATTTAATTTCTAAATTTATCCATATGATTTTGCACGAAGAAAAAAATCTTTTGCCGAAAGATGGTCAGCTTAATTATTATGGAGTTGTGTTTTCAGGAAATGAATCCGATGATTATTTGAACAAATTACTTGATAATATTGAATGGAAGAATGATGAGATAAAACTTTTTGGTAAAATCATCACCACAAAACGAAAGGTGGCATGGTATGGTGATTTCCCTTTTGAATACCGTTACTCTAACCGGACAAAGCTTGCCTTGCTATGGACAAATGAACTTCTCGAATTAAAACACAAGGTGGAATATCTTTTAGGCGAAACGTTTAATTCATGTTTGTTGAATTTATATCATAACGGAAGTGAAGGAATGGCATGGCACAGCGATAATGAAAAGGAGTTGAAAAAACACGGAGCAATTGCCTCCCTTAGTTTTGGCGCTGAACGTAAATTTGTTTTGAAACACAATTTTTCAGGCGAAAAAGTTGAATTGTTTTTGGAAAATGGAAGCCTCTTGATAATTAAAAATGAAACACAGGATTTTTGGTTACATCGCTTAACTACGACCAAGCGAATTTTGACTCCAAGAATTAATCTTACGTTTAGAACAATTATTTTATAAATTTTTAGAGGTTTAATTCAGATAATCTTTCCTTGTCAAGTCCCAAACATAATCAGAAAAATTTTACCAATTAGAAAATGGATTTTTTGAAAGGTTTGAATTAAAATATTTCTGTTCAAAAGTTACATTTTCACCAACCCAAATCGGCTTATCATAAAGTTCGGACTCACTTTCTAATTCAATTTCTGCAATGATAAGTCCTTTATTCTTTCCCTTAAATTCATCCACTTCCCAGAGGTGATTTTTATATTTTATCAGGTGCCTTGTTTTTTCAATCGTTTCAAAACAAAAGTTTTTAATTAAAGCAGCTGCATCTGTAATTGGGATTTCATACTCAAATTCCAAACGGCTTGCTCCAACGCTTTTGCCTTTGATTGTTATATATCCCTTTTCATCTGAAGTACGTACCCGAATTGTTTTATTTTCATCTGAAAAAATATAGGCCTGTTTAATCTCAATGCTTCGATGGGGCTTTTCTGCTTTCCAAAGCTCCATGTTTACCAAAAATTTATGTTCAATTTCTATTGCCAATTTTTAAGCTTTTTACAGCACTAAAATTAATGTTTTACTTTTATTTTTTTATTTCAAGGCAATTTTTCGTTACCTCTTACAATTTTTTTTACATTGATAATTATTTTTAAAAATTTATTACTTTTAGTAAAATTAATTTTATGAATAAAATCTATTCTTTCGCAATTTTTTTATTTCTGTTTTTCCTTAGCCCTGTTTATGCTCAGATTTTTTACAAAGACGTTGCAGGCAGCTTAAACAGCAGTTGTCTTCCCTGTCACCGCAATTGCGGAGGCGCTCCTTTTTCTGTCCGCACCTATTCGGATATCGCAAATTCAGGTCAATGCCCTAACATCAATTTATGGGTGAGTCAGGGAAAGATGCCGCCCTGGCCGCCAGATACAACCTATTCGCGTTTTCGCGGCGAACGATTGTTGTCGCAATCACAACGAAATAAAATTGTGCAGTGGACAACCAATGGTTGCCCGATGGGAGATACAACGCAGGCGCCTTGGCCTCCACCTTCATTTCGTCAGTATAAGCTTTGCGGCGTGCCAAGTCAGGAGTTGCAAATTCCGTCTTATACCGTAACAACCAATAACGACATGTATAACTGTTTTGTAGTACCCACTAACTTAACACAGGATCGCTGGATTCGTGCGTATGAACTTGTTCCGGGAAATGCGGACATCGTGCATCACGTACTGATTTTAATTGACACAACAGGTACAGCAACAAGCGATTTAAGCGGAAATTGTTTCAATGTGTACAATTACGTTCAAATTGGTACATACGCTCCCGGAACAGAACCAATGGTTCTTCCATCCACCAATCAGTTAAAGGCAGGAATGCGGATAAAAGCAGGTTCTAAGATTGTACTTCAAATTCATTATGCACCAGGATCTCAAAACAAAGTGGACAACACTAAATTGCGGTTGTATTACTATCCGATTGGTACCACCGGAATTCGTCAGATGAATTGCTCCGTGCCGCTTCAAAACTGGAATATGTCAATCGCACCGAACACCACTCAAACCTATTCAGCATCGTTCGGCCCCTTACCCACAAACTTATCTGTTTATGCTGTGTTTCCTCACTCTCATATGCATTGCGACAGCCTTCGTGTTTACGCTGACTTTGGTTCGAATGTAATTAAACTCGTACGGATTAAGGAATGGGATTTTCATTTCCAGTCCTTCTACTATTACCGAAAAATGAAACGTATTCCTGCAGGATATACACTCCGGTCACAGCATACTTACACCAATAACACAAGCCAGACAATTTTAGCTGGGGAATCAACGATGGATGAAATGCTATTCGATGGATTTCTCTGGATGAATTATGCAGCAGGAGATACATCACTTGATATAGCTTCCCTTTTGGTAAACGATTCGTTGTTAAGTTGTACCAATCCTCCCTTCTCTGATTTTGGAATGACCAGCGATACGGTTTGTGTCGGTGACTGTATAGATTTTACCGACATGAGTTCAAACTCGCCAACTTCATGGAACTGGAGCTTCCCCGGAGCAAACATACCGAGTTCACTTCAGCAAAATCCACAGCAGGTCTGTTACTCCGCTCCAGGTACCTACACTGTTTCTATGACGGCTCAAAATGCGAATGGCTGCGACAGGGGATGCGGAGCTTGTCTCGCACGCGAGAAACGAATTGTAGTGCAGGTGTGTGCAGGAATAGATGAAAATAAAAATGAATTGAATCTATCGGCATTTCCTAATCCATTCTCGGGCACAATTCAGCTGAGTTGCAAATCGAATGAAGCTGCAATTTTTGAAATTTATGATGTGTTGGGGAATAAAATTACCCTCTTGAATGGCCATTCGAATCAGGAAGGTTTCCAAAACGTTATCTGGGACGGTACTGATCGTTCAGGAAACCGGGTTAGTCCGGGAATTTATTATTTCTCTGTTTCATCCGGCAATATGAAATCCGCTGGTAAAATTTTGATGCTGAGCCATTAGATTATTTCCTGAGGTAATTTAAATTCAATGTATTTATTTTTCATCTCTAAGAAATAACATCCTACTTTTTGTTTAATTAATCTTAATAAAGATTAAACAAAAATAGTATCTTTGTTGTCATGAAATTTTTAGCATCCTTAAATAACCGATATGCAGTCAAGGCTATGAATGGCCAGCGTCTGCCCGATGATAAATTAAATCAAATACTTGAAGCGATTCGTTTGGCACCTACTTCGAGTGGAATTCAGCCATTTAATGTTTTTGTAATTACAAACCAGGCGGTGAAAGATAGGATCCGTGCATTCTCGTTTAATCAATCTGTCGTTAGTGATTGTTCGCATTTGCTTGTTTTTGCGGCCTGGGATACCTACACGCCTGACCGTATCAATTCTTTTTTTGATTTAACCATAAAAGAACGTGGTTTTACCAATGAAGGATGGGAAAATTATCGCAATCAGCTATTGAAAACACTACCCGTTCGCGATACGGAAACAAATTTTACGCATGCTGCAAAACAGGTTTATATTGCATTTGGTTTTGCTTTGGCGGCAGCTGCTATTGAAGACGTTGGTTCTACCCCAATGGAAGGGTTTAAATCAATCGAAGTCGATGAAGTTCTTGGTTTGCGTGAAAAAGGATTAAGAAGTGTGGTTATGCTGACCCTGGGTTTTAGTAATACTGAAAAAGATTGGCTTAAGCCATTAAAGAAAGTAAGAAAATCGGCAGATGAGCTTTTCATCCGAATTGATTAAATAAAAGAATTTTAAATTTTCAAATTGCATTTTTTTCTTTTTCTTGTAGTTCTTATCTTTAATAGAACTCAGTAATAAAAACTTTGCTTTCTAAATCTCGTTTTCTTTCCGGTAAACAATGTGAATTGAAATTGTTTTACGATATTTTTCGTCGTGATTTGCGTACTGAAACTCCATCACATCTTCAGCAATTTTATCGTGCAGGCCACGAAGTTGGCAAATTGGCGCATCAACTGTTCCCGGGTGGTGTTGATGCCAGCCCCGATGAACCAAATCAATTAGCGCAAGGGATTGCAAAAACCCAAACATACTTGGCTCAAGGAATCAAAACAATTTACGAGGCCGCTTTTTCAGCTGAGGGAGTGTATTCTGCAATTGATATTTTACATCAAAACAATGACGCTTGGTATGCCATTGAAGTAAAAAGCAGTTCATCTGTGAAAGGTTATTATTTGATTGATGCAGCACTTCAGTATTGGGTCATGAACAAAGCCGGAATTCAAATTGAAAAATTTTTCATTTTTCACGTTGATAATTCTTATGTAAAAAGATCACCATTTTCAGTAAAAGATTTTTTTGTTAAGGAAGATATTACACAGGAGGTGCTGAGACTGCAACCTTCAATTGAAGCTGACATCGCACGTTTCAGGAAAATGATTTCCGATGAACTTCAGCCGCAAAAGCAAATCGGGCCGCATTGTAACGAGCCGTTTAGTTGCGACTACCGGCATCATTGCTGGAAGCATGTTCCTGAAAAATCCGTGTTTGAATTATACAAGGCGAGAGGTAAGGACTGGGCCCTGTATAATAGAGGAATTTTCGCATTGGCAGACATTACGGATGACGAGGGGTTGTCGCATTGGCAACGGTTACAAGTGCAGGGTGCGAGAGAACCATTCACCTATTGTGACAAGGAATCAATTCGTAATTTTTTTATGAATTTTCAATTTCCTTTGTATTTTTTTGACTTCGAAACTATAGCTCCAGTAATTCCGCTCCTCGAAGGAACCCGACCTTTTCAGCAATTACCTTTTCAGTATTCACTCCATGTTGTACGTTCAGATTTATCTGTGATACATCATGAATTTCTTGCGGATCCCGAACAATTTTGCGACCCACGTTTTCCTGATCCGCGGTTGTGTCTTTTACAACAACTCTCCGAAGAAATAGGCGAGGAGGGAAGCATTGTGGCTTATAATGCTACTTTTGAAAAAATGATCTTGGGTGAATTGGCAACCGTTTTTCCCGATTATTCAGAACAGATTTCAGACTGGAAAAAGCGGTTTGTGGATTTGCTGCAGGTTTTTTCGAATGGATGGTATTATAAATCGGAGATGGAAAATTCCGCTTCCATTAAAAAGGTGCTGCCGGCTGTTGCACCCGAATTCAATTACAAGGACTTACCGGTATCGAATGGAGGCGACGCTTCCCATTTGTTTTTACGTTTGGTACTGGGAGAATTCAAAGACGAAGAAAAAACCATGCGTGAAAACCTGCTTCGCTATTGTGAACGTGACACAGAAGGAATGGTCATCATCTGGAAATTTTTACGCAATCAGATTCAAAATTAAATTTTCCAGTAGCCTACTGCCCAACTTGCAATTTTTGAGGACCGCTCTTCAATATCTTTTTTTGTCCACTCTGATTTTGATTGGGTAATTCGCGCCACTGACCAATCGCTTAGTTTTTCCTGATAGAATTTTCGCTTCACGCTGAAGTCAAAATTCTTCACTTCGTTGTTCGTCTCAGGATCAATTAAAAAAAGATTACCAATGTTGTTGACGAGTTTGGTGTAACCTTCGGTATCAGCTTCTCCGTTCGCTTTATTAACTTCTGCATGGGTGAACCAGAATTCAGTTCCAGTTTGTGGCATCAGGTGTTCCAATTCAAAATCAAGGATGCGTTTGTTGCCGCGTTCACCTTCTTCCTGCGAACGTAAAATAATTTTTGCGGCAAGATTTCCGTAGGTGGCGTTCACACGAATCAATGTTTCGAAAGTTGCATCATCCGGCGCATCGCTACGTAATTTTTTACGTATGATTTCAATTGCAGATTTTTTATTCTCCGATGTATTTAGTTCTGCCAAGGGATTAAAAATGACCTGACTGAACCAGGTGATAAAATTACGTTCTCGAGAACGTTTTCTTGCCAGGGCCATACGTAATTGATAGGCTGCCAAAACCGCAAGAAAATCTTCATCAAAAAGAGATTTTTTTCCGAAAGCCTGTGCGAATTGAAAAATCAAAGTGGTGATGTCTTTTCGTCCGAGATCGCGTATGGTTTTAAGCGATTTTTTAGCGGCAAGTGTCAGGTAAAATCCGGATTCGAAATAGCGGGTAATTTCGTCAATGGGTACAATCCAGAAAACAAAATAAATTTCGCTGAAACTCGCAATGTCGAGCGTGTTGATTGTCATGGGAAATAAATTGCTGAACTCCCGGAAAAGAGAATTTTCAGAAATGTATTTTCCAGATTTGTAGCGGGAAAGAAACAGCAAAAAAGAAGTGGAGTTTTCTTTCAGCGGAAGTATTTTTTCTTCCCACACGGCTCCTGCGCTTTCGCCTATGTCGGATCGGCCGCAAACAAACGCTTTCACTAAATCCGTAGGATTAAGCGGTTCGCCTTTGCCATTAAGTCCAATGAAGAGATCCCAGGCTTTAGCGTAATCATCTGCCACAATGGTAATAAATTGACATCCTTCCCGTAAAAATTCAGCGAAGGTATCAGGGTGTTGTAATGCTGAAATTTTCTTCAGAAAGAAATTGGCACAAATAGCCATCTTACTGTTACCTTCAATTTCTGCATTGCTTTCTCTTATTTTAAGAAAAACAGTTGCGTCCTTCGCGGAAACTTTTAGGCGAGGTTCTTTATCTAAAAATTTAAGTATCTGAGCAATTCGTAATTTCTCGGTACTATCATTTATGCGGCGGTATAAATACCAGAGTAATATGTGAAATGTGGTTGTGCGTTGTTGCCCATCGATAATATCATAACTGCGTTTAGCCTTATTCAAAACAAAAACTACCGGACCTAAAAAGTAATGTCCGGCTTCATTTCCTTTTGTTTTCGCATCTTCAAATTCTGTGTAAGCCTCACTCAGGTCTTCCCATAAAGTTTCAAAATTTGAGGTGTCCCATGTATAGGGACGCTGGTATTGTGGTATCGTGTAAAAATCAGCTTCCGGGCTATTAAAGGTAACGGAAAGGGTTTGGGCATCTGCCTTCATTTGACTAATAATTTTTTGTAAAACTATTTAATTTTCTAAAATCATTTTAGCGTTGGATTTAAATTTTAAAATTTAGGTTCATATTTGCTTGATTAAAAATTCATGTTTTTAAAATTAATCCAAATTAATTTGTACTTTTAAAATGAAATCAAATTATCATGCACCGTTTTTTGTCCCTATTCTTTTTTTCATTCTTTTTTTCCTGTGTTTTTTCTCAAACCATTTCTCCGCAGGTAATCGCTAGCACAGGCAGTCATTTTACCGGCGCAAACCATCAATTAAGTTGGACACTCGGTGAGCCGGTCATTTCAACTTTGGTTATGGGCAATTCCGTTTTAACGCAAGGGTTTCATCAGCCTTTCAATCAAGTTTTTACTTCTGTTACTTCTGTTGAAGATGTTTTTGCCGTTCAGGTTTTTCCAAATCCCTGTGAAAATATTTTGAATGTACTATTTTCAAAACCTGCTGTTGTGGAATTGAATTTATGTGATGCTTTAGGCAAACAAATTTTCACTCAACCAATCAACGAAATGAAAAAAGCTGAAATCAATCTCGGCTTTTTGTCGAACGGAATTTACCTTCTGGAAATAAAAAACACATCCGGACAAATGCTTCAGCTTCTAAAAGTCTTTAAAAACTAAACTCAACAACATGAAAAAAATTACACTACTGTTTACAACTATTTTTGTAACCCTTACTTTTTTAGCGCAGACACCTCAGGCGTTTAAATATCAGGCGATAGCACGCGACAACTCCGGGAATTTGGTGGCCAACCAAACAATCGGATTTAGGATTTCTATTTTGCAGGGTAGCCCAACCGGTTCGCCGGTTTTTACGGAGACCCATACGGTGGCTTCCAATAACTTTGGGCTTGTAAATTTGGATATTGGCGCCGGAACTCTTGTTTCCGGAAACATGACTTCAATTAATTGGGGGACTTCCATTTTTTTCATTAAGATTGAGATGGATGTTAATGGCGGAACAAATTATTTGTTAATGGGTACATCACAATTGCTAAGTGTTCCGTATTCTTTATTTGCTGAGAAAGCAAATTCAGTGATAAATGATCAGGTGAACGATGCCGATTCAAATCCAACCAATGAAATTCAATCCTTATCAATTGCAGGAAATACACTTAGTATTTCAAGTGGTAATTCTGTAACAATCCCTTCCGGTTCAGGAGGTGCATCGCTTGATCAAGCCTATGATTTTGGAGGTTCAGGACTTGGTCGCGCTATTACCGCCGATGCAGGAGCAGTTCAGATAAATAATTCAGGCAGTAATACAGTTGGTTTGGAAGTGAATACTGGCGTCAATAATTCAACTGCCATTCTTGGAAACGTAACAGGTGCCGGTGTAGCTTTGCGTGCAGAAAGTACTAATCCTACAAATACATTTGCTGCTATTCAGGCGAATACGAATAGTTCAAACGCACAAAATTCAGCTGTTCTTGGAAATAATTCCGGTGGCGGTTATGGTATTTCAGGACAAATACCTTCAACTGCATCCGGTCTTGCAGGGGTATACGGAAATAATTTGCGTACAACAGGAGGATATGGAGTATATGGTCAGGGATTTAATGGTGTTGTTGGTCAGACAAATTATCCTGGCGGATTTGGTGTGTATGGAGGCAATACCACTTCTACAGTGAGTGGTACAAATCTAGGTATCGGAACATATGGTGTTGGTTTTAACGGAGTTTATGGCCAAACCACCAACGTAACTTCGGGATGGGCCGGTTATTTTACCGCTGACATTGGTTGCGATGGGGCCGGATATGCATTGGGAGGTTGGGTTAATGCTTCTGATAGAAGATTAAAATCCGATATTCAGCCGATTGGAAATGCGTTGAATAAGTTGGCATCGCTTGACGGAAAGTATTACACCATCACAACAAAAACTTTGGATAAAGACGGGAAAGTACAGCAACATTCTCGTAAACAATATGGAGTAATTGCTCAGGATTTGGAGAAGGTTTTTCCTGAAATGATTTCTGAGAAAGCAATTTTCATTAACACCGGCGATGATACTACATACAAAACTGTTGAATATACCCAGTTGGTTCCTGTTTTATTGGAAGCGGTGAAAGAGTTGAAGTTGAAAGTAGAAACGCTGGAAAATGAAGTTCAGCTTCTAAAAAAATCCGGTCAGAAATAATTTTTATTCAGTAGAACCAACTTTCAATTAATTTGTTTCGATTTAATTTTCTGATGTGTTTTTCAATGCCATTAAAAGTGTATAAGCACCTTCGGTAACAACTTTTTTCTCTATCAAGTCCTCCGCGTTTAAAAGTTCGATGAGTCCGTTTTCAATTATGCCGGTTTCTACTGCGCGCATCGAATAGTTCTCTGCTGATTCAAGAATAAACACATAATTTTTTCCCTGATAGGCAACAATAGCACTTTCCGGAACGATTAAGGCATTTTGATTTTGCACACTGATTTCAGCGTTCATATACATTCCGGGCAAAAGCGATTTGTCGTATTTTTCAAAATGACAGTGAACTTCTGCGCTTCTGTCGCTGGATATATTTTGACTGACAAGCAGGATTTCACAATTGTACTTTTTATCCGGATTCGAATTCGTGAAAGCAGTTACACGTTGTCCGATGGCTAACGAGGACAAGTCTTTTTCAAAAACAATTAGATTCAAATGAATATCGAGCGGATTAACCAGTTCAAACAATACATCCGAAGGATTCAAATACTTTCCGATGTTAACGTTCACCGCAGAAACATAGCCATCGAATGGTGCGTATAATTTAATGCTTTTTGTCAAGTTAGATTCATTTAGAGTTTTTGTGTCAATGTTTATCATTCCCAGTTTTTCTGATAGTGCGGCAAGCGAAATTTTCAAATTTTCGTAATCAGATTTTGCAATTTGATAAACCTTATCGCTTGAAGCCTTGCTTTGATTCAATTCCTTTTGCCGAAGGAATTCAGCTTCCGCCATTTCAAGTTTGGATTTCGCCATCAGAAAGTTTTGCTGAAGTTCGATGTATTGCGGATCCTCCAAAACAGCAATGACTTCGCCTTTTTTTACATGCATTCCGGGCAATAATTGCGTGGAGCGAAGGTATCCGCCAAGGGGAACGCTGATGGATACCAAATTTTGAGGCGGCACATCAATTTTACCGTTCACTTTTACGGTACGCGAAATTGTACTTCGTTCAGGAATTCCTGTCGTGATTGTTACATTTTTAAGTTGTGTTGGATTCAGTGAGACAGTATTTGGACGAAGAGCATCTTTTTCGTTTTCTGTTTTTTTTGATTCCGACCCGCAGCAAAGCAGAAGGGAAATTAAAATGCAAAAGATTATTCTCATGGTTTAATAATTATTGTTCAGGTAATTGATTTCAATTATTGTTTCGTTTATGTTTTTGATGGAAGTAAGATAATTCAATTCTGTACTTACAATTTGATTATAGAAAAGCACGTATTCCATAAAATTTAATTCACCTGCTGTGTACTTGTGAAGCGCATTTTCCTGCATTTTACGGGCATCGGGTATTAAATTAGTTTCCATCCAAATGAATGACTCGAATTGATTTTCAAATTGAAAATTCATTTTCTGTAATTGGTTATTAAGTTCGGTTTGTTGCCAATTTAATTCGTTTTGTGCAATGGCGATTCCGGTTTTAACGGATTTTATTTTTGAACGACGAGAACCAAAAAACAGGGGGAGACCCAGAGACATTTGTCCTGAACTGAAACGTATTTTGTTATCGTAAGAAACTTCGTTGGAACCGGTTCCAATCATGCTCATGGTTTTAAATCCTACATTTAGTTCCGGCCAGCTTTTTGATTTTTCAAAGCGTAAGGCAGAAATACTTTCATTTCGTTTTTGATTCCATATCGCCAAAAGAGGATGTGTTTCAACAGTTGAAGAATTGTTTTTTGGCTTTGAATTTACAACGAGGTTTCCCCCCGGAATATATTTGTTGGTTGTGTTCATCAATAATTGTAATTCCAATAAAGCAATTTCTATTTGATTATTTAATTCTTTCAACTGTAGTTTTATTTCTCCTGACTGAAGAGTAATCGATGATTTTTCAACGGCATCAATCAGCCCTTTCTGAAAACGTAAAACTGCCTGCTCTTGCATAATTGAAGAAAGAGAATCGTATTTCGTCAGTAATTTATTTTTCTCAATGAGATAAAGTAGGTGATTAAAGAGTAATGCGACTGATTTTTTTAGTTCTGCCTCATTTAATCGGGTTGCAAGCACGCTTGATTTCCACTCTTCCTTTGCAAGCTGGCGAGCATTGAGGTAAACACCTGGCAGATTTAATTGCTGCGATACGCCAAATTGCTTGTCAAAATAATAACTGTTAATCTGCCCATATTCAGTAGAAAAATTAAACGGTTGAATTTCAATAGCACTTTTTATCAGATGTTTTTTATATTCTTCGGCGAGGCGTGAATTTTTGAGTTGAAGATTATTTTTTACTGCTGAGTCAAGCGCGGAATTCAACGAAATAGACTGGCCGTGCGCCGAATTAAAACCACTTAATCCAATGCACAAAAGAAGAATTATAGAATACGAATGTAAAGTTGGTTTTTTATCTTTTTCAAACCATATATACAAAATTGGTAGAACAAACAAGGTCAAGAATGTAGAGATAAGTAACCCGCCAATTACCACCGTAGCTAATGGACGCTGTACTTCAGCACCCGCGCCTTTACTTAAGGCCATTGGTAAAAAACCAAGTGAGGCCACCATAGCCGTCATCAATACCGGGCGCAAACGAATGCGTGTCCCTTCATTAACAATTGCTGTTGTATCTGTCCATCCTTCTTTTCTTAAACGATTGAATTCAGAAATTAAGACGATTCCATTTAGTACAGCTACTCCAAAAAGTGCAACGAAACCCACGCCTGCGCTAATGCTGAATGGCATACCTCGCAATGCAAGAAAATAAATTCCGCCAATGGCTGAAAGTGGGATTGCAGAATAAATTAGTAATCCATGTTTCAGTGAACCGAATGTGAAGTAGAGGAGAAGATAAATTAAAAATAGCGCTATCGGAACAACAATTGCCAGACGTTGTTTTGCTGAATTTAAATTTTCAAAGGCACCTCCATATTTTATTGAGTACCCTGATGGAAATTTTATTTGTTGATCTACTTTTTCTTTTACCTCGTTTACAAGGCTCTGCACATCGCGTCCGCGTACATTAAAACCCACAACGATTCTTCGACGCGTTTCTTCCCTTTGAATTTGATTGGGACCTGTTTTGACTGAAATTTCCGCGAGGTGACGTAAAGGAATTTGTTGGCCTGTTGAGGTGGGAATCAATAAATTGTTGATGTCTTCAATTTTTTTTCTTGAATTTTCGTTTAGACGAACAATAAGATCAAATCGTTTTTCTCCTTCATATACAAGTCCGGTGCTTTGCCCGGCAAACGCAATGTTCACAATTCGATTTACTTCTTCAATCGATAGGTTGTATTGTGCAAGGACCGATCGGTTATAATGAATAATAATTTGCGGAACTCCGGTTACAGGCTCAACAAATACATCTACGGTTCCCTGAACGGTTGATATTATCGCGCCTAATCGCGCGGCAAGTTGTGAAAGAGAATCTAAATCTTCACCAAATATTTTACACACTACATCTTGTCGCGCTCCTGTCATCAATTCATTAAAACGCATTTGAACAGGAAACTGAAAACCCGTTGAGATGCCAGGTACTTCCTTCAGAGTTTCACTCATTTTTTCCGCTAACTCCGGAAATGAGCTTGCGCTAGTCCATTCGCTTTTATCCTTTAGAATAATCATCATATCAGCCGCTTCCATAGGCATTGGATCGGTCGGAATTTCACTGTTACCAATTTTTGTAACCACTTTCTCTACCTCAGGGTAACGCGATTTAATTAAGTGCGCAGCTTTCTGTGTGTACCTAATTGACGATTCAATACTGCTTCCTGAAAGCAAACGCGTTTCAACTGCGAAATCACCTTCTTCAAGCGCCGGTATAAATTCGCCACCCATTGTTGTTACCAGATAAACGGCGAATGAAAATAGTAGTAAGGTGACTGTAATTACTGTTTTCTTGTTTTGAAGTACGATTTTTAGTGTAGTTGAATAATGATTTTCAAAAAATTGCATCATGCGATCGGATAATGTTTCCTTCGTTGATATTTTTTTCGGTAAGATGAGTGCAGACATCATGGGAACATAGGTGATAGATAAAAGAAATGCACCTAAAAGAGCAAAGGCCACGGTTTGAGCCATGGGAATAAACATTTTCCCTTCAATTCCCTGCAAAGTAAATGTTGGCAAATAAACAATCAGAATAATGAGTTGTCCGAAAACAACACTACGCGCCATTTTTTTGGAAGCACCGCTTACTTCAGAATTCATTTGTTCTTGTGTTAGCGGAAGGCCATTTTTAATGAGATTGCTGTGAATCAACTGATGTAGTACTGCTTCAACTATAAACACTGAACCATCAACGATCAAACCGAAGTCGAGCGCACCTAAACTCATTAAATTGCCCACCACACCAAATACATTCATCATGATTACGGCGAAAAGCATTGCAAGTGGTATAACCGTAGCAATTATAATTCCTGACCTTACTTTGCCTAAAAAAATGACTAACACAAAAAGAACAATCATCGCGCCTTCAAGTAGATTTATTTCCACTGTACTCATGGCATTGTTTACCATTTTTGTACGATCAAGAAAGGATTCAATAATAACACCTTCAGGTAATGTTTTCTGTATTTCAATAATTTTTTCTTTTACGTTATGAATTACTTTACTGCTGTTCGCTCCTTTGAGCATCATTACAACGGCTCCCGATACTTCTCCCTCGTCGTTGTAGCACATTGCGCCAAAACGGGTTGCAAAACCAATTTTTATTTCAGCAATATCTTTTACTTTAATAGGTGTTCCGTTTTGAGATGATTTAACGCAAATGTTTTCAATGTCTTCGGTTGAATTAATCAGTCCTTCGCTTCTAATGAATAACACGGAAGGACCTCGCTCGATATAAGCTCCACCTGTATTCTGATTGTTTTTTTCCAGTGCTGAAAA
Organism: Bacteroidota bacterium; assembly: GCA_900299295.1. GTDB lineage: Bacteria > Bacteroidota > Bacteroidia > B-17B0 > Aurantibacillaceae > AM-1111. The sequence goes on along the minus strand of OMJH01000059.1, from coordinate 17,525 downwards.
TAATTCATCCAGTGTTATTTGATACGCGTTCAATTGATTAGTATTAATTGAAATTTCGTATTGTTTTAATTTTCCGCCAAAGCTGCTTACTTCCGCAACACCTTCCACACCGAGCAGTTGTCTTCTTACTACCCAATCCTGAATTGTTCGTAATTCCATTTCATTGTATTTGTTTTCGTAACCTTTTTTTGCCCGAACAACATACTGGTAAATTTCTCCAAGGCCCGTTGTTACCGGTCCCATTTCAGGTGTTCCAATACTAGGTGGAATTTGCGTTTGTATTTTTTGAAGACATTCAGCAATCTGCTGACGTGCCCAATATAAATCAGTTTCATCATCGAAAACTACGGTTACTAATGAAAGTCCAAATCTTGAAAAGCTTCGAAGTTCTTTAATGCCGTTGATATTACTGTTCGCCTGCTCAATCGGAAAAGTGATCAGTCGTTCTATATCTGTTGCACCAAGAGATGGAGCGACGGTAATGATTTGAACTTGATTATTGGTAATATCTGGTACCGCATCAATGGGAAGCCGCGTCACTTCATACGCACCATAAATTACAAGTGCTGAAATAAACAAACCAATTATAAGTTTGTTTTTTACGGAAAATTCAATGATGCGGTTCAGCATAATAATTAAAATGAAAAGATGAAAACAAAATGCCCGAAACGGACAAAAGATGCAATTAAAAAATAAGAATTAAATTTTAGGCGGTTGCCAAATGTTGGAATTGAATTCCTTTAATTCAAGTTTTTGATAAAGCAAATTCGGTTCTGAATTTTCTTTAAGGGGTACAAAAAATTTATTTTCCGTGTTGAATTGAAAAAAAAGGTAGCTACTGGTGATCAAATTTTTGTCATCTGATTTGAAAGGAAGTTTCATGTCCTTGGAATCGTTCGCGTCTTTCCCTTTGTGGTTTAAATAATGATCTTTCAAAAAACTGAAAAAGGTAATTTTATTATTTGACTGTTTATGTTCTGAATAATGTTGAAATAGAATGGGAAACTTTAAAATTTCGTGCAGTTCTGTCGCTGAGAAAACAAAAATAAGTATGAAAATTTTTAGAAGAAATTTCATTTGAAAGTTGAATTAATTTTTCTTCCCTAATTATTAAAAACAAAATACATGTAGTAATGCTACAGGTATTTTGTTTTGTACCCGGGACGGGACTTGAACCCGTACGGCTGTTAAGGGCCACAGGATTTTAAGTCCTGCGTGTCTACCAATTCCACCACCCAGGCATTGTTCGTTAAACGTAACAACGCTATTAACTGACAAAAAATATCCCGGATAAACCGGGATATGGAGCGGAAAACGGGGGTCGAACCCGCGACCTTAACCTTGGCAAGGTTACGCTCTACCAACTGAGCTATTTCCGCATAAAAAGAACCTAATTGGGAGGACAAAAGTAATGAAAATTCTACTTTTTCAAACGCTTTTCTGCTTTTTTTATTTAAAGGTTTTTTTTGTTGAAGAATTTGCAAATCGTGTTTAAACCGCAGGAATGGCATTTTGGATTTCGTGCTTTACAAACATATCTGCCATGCAGAATTAACCAATGATGGGCCCGGGAAATGACCTCGGATGGCAAATGTTTTACCAATTCCTTTTCGGTTTGCAATGGGTTTTTTGATCCAGTTGTTAATCCCAGGCGTTCAGAAACTCGAAAAACATGTGTGTCGACTGCCATGGCCGGAACATCAAAAAGAACAGAAACAATTACGTTGGCGGTTTTTCGCCCAACACCCGGTAATTGAATTAATTCTTCTACCGTTTTTGGTATTCTACCATTGAACTTCAACATGAGCATATTCGCCATTCCTACCAGGTTGCGTGATTTGCTGTTCGGGTAACTTACAGAACGAATTAATTCAAAAACCGCTTCAGGTTTTGCTGCGGCCAAAACTTTTGGATTAGGATAATTCTTGAAAAGTGCCGGGGTAATTTGATTAACACGCTTATCAGTGCATTGTGCCGATAATATCACTGCGACTAAAAGTTCAAACGGTGTGGTGTAGTGTAATTCTGTTTGCGCATCAGGCGCAGATTGCTCAAAAAATTTAATTACTGCAGCGTATCGTTCCTTTTTGTTCAAGACGGATAAAAAAAAAGCGGTTAAACTAACCGCTTAAATTATTAGAAAAAAAATAAATTCAGGATAACTTTGATTTCTTTGGTAAAGAAGTAGAAGCTGTTGCTCCTTTCACATCTTTTTTAATGTTACTGTATGCCGGGCATAACGGTCCGTGACCACGGCAAGCAGATAACAAAGCAACACATAAAATGGCGGGAACAAAGAATTTTTTCATGTTAGTTTTGAATGATTTCAGGCAAAAATACAAAATTTCTATCAAAAATAAAATTCAATTCAATAAGTTATCCACAATACCAATTGTATTTAGTTGAACAACTTTTAGAGATTTGCTGTAATTCAGTAAAGTTGAAATTATTGCGTCCGATGGACAGAACTGAAATTTTTCAGCTTTTGTTGCTGTTTTTTTATTTTTTAAAGGACGTGATTTGTATTTGTTGGGTAGGGTAGAGGTTTTTATCATGCAATTGTTTTTGGGTTCATAATCTAACTAAACGTAAACCAATGTAAAAAATTGTATGATAGGTAACAAAATGAAAAAGCAACCAATAATTGGTTGCTTTTTATCTCGTGTGGTTTAGTATAAAACGTTTTATTCTGCCTCTTCCTGTACTTCTTCTTTTGAGGCCATTAATTGCTCGTATTCTTCTTTGGATCCTACGACAAGTTTTTCATATTGACGCATTCCGGTTCCAGCAGGAATTAAATGACCTACAATAACGTTTTCTTTTAATCCAAGCAAAGAATCTACCTTACCGTTTACAGCTGCCTCATTCAGTACTTTTGTTGTTTCCTGGAAAGAAGCTGCAGAAATCCAACTGTTGGTTTGAAGTGAAGCTTTAGTAATACCCTGAAGCACCGGATTGGCCGTAGCCGGTAATGCATCGCGGCTTGAAACCAGCTTCATATCCTTTCGTTTTAGGTTGGAATTAACGTCACGAAGTTTGCGTGCAGAAATAATTTGACCGGATTTCACTTCTGCCGCATCTCCGGCATCAATGATGTATTTCATTCCAAATAGACGATCATTTTCTTCCATAAAATCAATCTTATTCACAAACTGCTTCGGAAGGAAAATAGTATCCCCTGCATCAATAATCTCAACCTTACGCATCATTTGACGAACAATTGTTTCAAAGTGCTTGTCGTTGAGTTTCTGGCCCTGTAAACGATAAACTTCCTGAATTTCGTTTACAAGATATTCCTGAACGGCAGTAGGGCCTTTGATAGCAAGAATATCGCCGGGGGAAATTGCTCCGTCAGATAAAGGATCTCCTGCACGAACAAAATCGTTTTCCTGCACAAGAATGTGTTTCGATAAAGGAACAAGGTAAGTTACCTGATCACCAATCTTTGGTTGAACTTTAACCTCACGATTACCACGCTTGATTTTGCCGAAGCTAACGATTCCATCAACCTCAGTTACCGTTGCTGGGTTACTAGGATTACGTGCCTCAAACAATTCCGTGACGCGCGGTAGACCCCCTGTGATGTCACCCGTTTTACCGGTAACACGTGGAATCTTTACAAGGATTTGACCGGGTTCAATTTTATCATTTAGGTTAACAATTACATGCGCATTTACCGGAATGTTGTACGAACGAAGAATTTCGCCTTTTTTGTTTACAATTCGAATGGTAGGGTTTTTGGTTTTATCCCGGCTTTCAATGATTACTTTTTCGCGGAATCCGGTTTGCTCATCTGTCTCTTCACGGAACGTAACGCCTTCTTCAATATGATCGTATTCAACAGTTCCTCCAAATTCAGAAACAATTACAGCGTTATATGGATCCCATTCGCAAATTAAATCGCCCTTTTTAACGGTTGAACCCGGTTTAATGAACAGGTTTGAACCATAAGGGATATTTCCGGTAGTTAATGTTATTCCGGTATTTGGATCAATGATTCGAACCTCGGTACTTCTTCCGATAACAACATTTACTTTTTTCTTGTCCTGATTTATTCTTTCAACAGTTCTTAATTCATCTATTTCGGCAATACCCTCATATTTAGCTTCCAAACGTGAAGCTACTGCAATGTTGGAGGCAGTTCCACCCACGTGGAAAGTACGAAGTGTTAGCTGAGTACCAGGTTCACCGATAGATTGTGCTGCAATCACTCCAACAGCTTCACCCAACTGAACCATACGGCCATTTGCCAGGTTACGTCCATAGCATTTTGCACAAACTCCATGCTTTGATTCGCAGGTTAACACTGAACGGATTTCAACATGTTCAATTGGTGATTCGGCAATTTTGTCTGCGATTGATTCAGAAATTTCCATTCCTGCTTCACATAACAATTCACCGGTAGAAGGATGATATAAGTCGTTTAAGCATACACGACCAAGGATTCTGTCATATAATGATTCTACTATTTCGTCGTTATTTTTAAGTGCACTTGCAACTAGTCCCCTCAGTGTTCCGCAATCTTCTTCGTTGATAATTACATCTTGTGCAACGTCAACCAAACGGCGGGTTAGGTAACCGGCATCGGCAGTTTTAAGAGCGGTATCCGCCAAACCTTTACGTGCACCGTGAGTTGAAATGAAGTATTCTAAAATGGAGAGGCCCTCACGGAAGTTACTCAATACCGGGTTTTCGATAATTTCAGACCCTGTTGAACCTGCCTTTTGTGGTTTTGCCATCAATCCACGCATTCCACTCAACTGTTTAATCTGCTCTTTTGAACCGCGGGCGCCTGAATCAAGCATCATGTAAACAGGGTTGAAACCTTGTCTGTCATTGCTTAACATCTCAAGAACTTTGTTTGTTACTTTGGAATTGGTGTGTGTCCAGATATCAATGATCTGATTATAACGCTCGTTGTTGGTAATGAAGCCCATATTGTAATTGCTCATTACTTCATCTACTTTTTCGTGCGCATCGCTGATAATGCTTGCTTTTGCAGCCGGAATCTGTATGTCACCTAAGTTAAAGGATAATCCTCCGCGGAAGGCAGTTTTAAATCCAAGGTCTTTTATGTCATCTAAGAAGTGGGCGGCCTTTGCCATTCCAACTTTCTTTAAAACTCGGCCAATAATGTCACGTAATGATTTTTTTGTCAATAATTCATTAATATAGCCAACTTCTTTCGGCACTACTGTATTGAAAATCACTCGTCCAACAGTAGTATCAATTATTTTAGAAACTAATTGTTCATTTTCAACGGCATTGTTAACCTTAATTTTAATGAGCGCATGCAAATCAACTTTTTTCTCATTGTAAGCAATAACAACTTCTTCTGCCGAATAAAATACCATTCCTTCGCCTTTAGCAGCATCGTCCGGAAGATTACGCTTCCCTTTGGTGAGGTAATACAATCCAAGAACCATGTCTTGCGACGGAACCGCTACAGGAGCCCCATTGGAAGGGTTCAAAATGTTATGTGATGAAAGCATCAACAATTGCGCTTCAAGTACTGCAGCGTTTCCAAGTGGCACGTGAACAGCCATTTGGTCACCGTCAAAGTCAGCATTAAAGGCTGTACAAACGAGCGGATGCAATTGTATTGCCTTACCCTCAATAAGTTTTGGCTGGAATGCCTGGATGCCTAAGCGGTGTAGTGTTGGAGCACGGTTAAGGAGTACGGGATGTCCTTTTAATACGTTTTCTAATATATCCCATACAATTGGTTCTTTGCGATCAACAATTTTCTTTGCTGATTTTACCGTTTTTACGATACCTCTTTCCAACATTTTACGGATAATAAACGGCTTGAATAACTCGGCAGCCATTTCTTTAGGCAATCCGCATTCGTGCAATTTCATTTCCGGCCCTACAACAATTACAGATCGTGCTGAATAGTCAACACGTTTACCTAATAGGTTCTGACGGAAACGTCCCTGCTTACCTTTTAGTGAATCGGATAATGACTTAAGTGCGCGGTTTGATTCGGTTTTAACCGCATTTGATTTACGTGAATTATCAAAAAGTGAATCAACAGCTTCTTGTAACATACGTTTCTCATTTCGCAAAATCACATCCGGCGCTTTGATTTCAATGAGTCGTTTCAAACGGTTGTTACGAATGATAACGCGACGATACAAGTCATTAAGATCAGAGGTTGCGAATCGTCCGCCATCCAATGGAACTAATGGCCGTAATTCAGGTGGAATTACCGGAACAACTTTTATTACCATCCACTCAGGATTGTTTTGAACATTGTGGTTCGCCTGACGAAAAGCCTCAATCACCTGAAGTCGTTTCAATGCTTCATTTTTACGCTGTTGTGAGGTTTTTTCCTGATTTGCTTTTTCACGCAGTTCGTACGACAATTCATCAAGTTTTAATCCTTTGAGTAAATCCCACAAAGCTTCAGCACCCATTTTGGCGATGAATTTGTTCGGGTCACTGTCATCCAAAAACTGATTTTCTTTTGGTAGTTTTTCTAACTTATCAAGATATTCTTCTTCAGTTAGAAAATCAAGGTAGTTAACGCCTTCCTCAGCCAAAATTCCTGCCTGAATTACTACGTAACGTTCGTAGTAAATAATCATATCCAGTTTTTTTGTAGGGAGGCCCAACAGATAACCAATTTTATTTGGTAATGAACGGAAATACCATATGTGAGCAACCGGAACTACAAGATTGATGTGTCCCATGCGTTCGCGGCGAACTTTTTTCTCGGTTACTTCAACACCGCAGCGATCACAAATGATGCCTTTGTAGCGAATGCGCTTGTATTTTCCGCAGTGGCACTCATAATCTTTAACAGGACCGAAAATTCTTTCGCAGAACAAACCATCACGTTCAGGTTTATAGGTTCTGTAATTAATGGTTTCCGGTTTCAATACTTCACCGCTTGAACGACCAAGAATGGTTTCCGGAGAAGCCAGACTAATAGTGATTTTGGAGAAGTTGGATTTTAATTTTGTTTCTTTTCTGAAAGCCATTTTTTGTTTTGTATTTTAATTGATGACTTGAATCTAATTGAAGTGATGACTAATCCATTTTTACATCCAGGGCTAACCCGCGTAATTCATGCAACAATACGTTGAAGGATTCCGGAATGCCGGCAGGAGGTAAATTATCTCCTTTAACGATTGACTCGTACGCTTTCGCACGACCTGAAACGTCATCGGATTTAATGGTTAACATTTCCTGTAAGATGTTAGATGCACCGAATGCTTCGAGCGCCCAAACCTCCATTTCACCGAAACGTTGACCACCGAATTGAGCTTTACCGCCCAGCGGTTGCTGCGTAATAAGCGAGTAGGGTCCGATGGAACGGGCGTGCATTTTATCATCTACCATGTGACCAAGTTTCATCATGTAAATTATGCCCACTGTTGCCGGTTGATCGAATCGCTCACCGGTTCCGCCATCAAACAAATATGTTTTACCATATTGAGGAACTCCCGCTTTATTACACCACTCATCAAGATCTGTAACAGACGCACCGTCAAAAATCGGTGTTGAAAATTTAACGCCTAACTTTTGTCCGGCCCATCCAAGAACTGTTTCATAAATCTGACCGATGTTCATACGGGAAGGAACTCCTAATGGATTCAATACGATATCAACCGGTGTTCCGTCCTCCAGATATGGCATTTCTTCTTCCTTCACAATTTTTGCAACAATTCCTTTATTACCGTGACGACCTGCCATTTTATCTCCCACTTTCAGCTTACGTTTCTGAGCGATATAAACTTTTGCAAGTTTTACTATTCCTGCAGGTAATTCATCACCAACGGTAATCTGGAATTTTTCACGTTTGTAACGGCCAAGCAAATCATTGTATTTAATGTTGAAATTGTGTAGACACAATTTAATTTGCTGGTTTTTTTGGTTGTCGGAAGTCCAATTTTCGGGATTGATTTCAGTAAAATCCAATTTCTCCAGCATTTTCTGGTTGAATTTGGTACCTTTTGGAATTACCTCTTCCTTAAGGTTATTGAATACACCCTGAGATGTTCTTCCGTTTACAATCGAAGCCAATTTATCCACCAGCTGCGATTTAAGTGAATTCATGTTATTCTCATGATCACGCTCCAGACGATCCAACATTGGTTTCTCTTCCAACTTGGCCTTTTTGTCCTTTATGGCGCGTGAAAACAATTTTTTATCGATTACTATTCCTTTTAAGGATGGTGGTACTTTTAATGAAGCATCTTTCACATCACCGGCCTTATCACCGAATATTGCTCGTAAAAGTTTCTCTTCAGGTGAAGGATCTGTTTCTCCTTTTGGAGTGATTTTACCAATCAAGATATCGCCTTCTTTTACCTCGGCACCAATCCGAATGATTCCATTATCATCAAGGTCTTTTGTTGCCTCTTCAGAAACGTTAGGAATATCCGGAGTAAGTTCTTCAAGCCCGCGTTTTGTATCTCGAACTTCTAGCGTATATTCATCAATATGTATTGAAGTGAAAATATCTTCGCGAATGATTCTTTCGTTGATAACAATCGCATCCTCGAAGTTGTAACCCTTCCACGGCATAAATGCCACTTTGAGATTTCTTCCTAAACCTAATTCTCCTGCTTGTGTTGCGTAACCTTCACAAAGTACCTGGCCAAGATTAACCTTATCTCCTTTACGCACAATTGGACGTAAATTCATACAGGTATTTTGGTTGGTCTTTTTAAATTTAGTCAGTTTATAAGTTCGAACATCTCCTTCGAAACTAACAAGTTTTTCATTTTCATCCCTTGTATAGCGAATTACAATTTCATTCGAATCAACATATTCTACTATTCCTTCGCCTTCTGCATTTATCAATACACGGCTGTCTTGTGCAACGCGCGCTTCAATACCTGTCCCCACAATAGGTGATTCAGGGCGCATCAAAGGCACAGCCTGCCGTTGCATGTTTGATCCCATCAAAGCACGGTTAGCATCATCGTGTTCAAGGAACGGAATCATGGAAGCAGCTATTGAAGCAATCTGATTTGGAGCAATGTCCATCAAGGTTACTTTTTCAGGTTCCACAACCGGGAAATCACCTTCAAAGCGTGATTTAACTTTTTTACTCTGGAACAGACCTTTACCATCAAGCGGTTCATTTGCCTGCGCAATTGTTTTTTGATCTTCTTCCTCCGCAGTCAGATAAAGTACGTTTTTATTTACTTCAACTTTACCATTGCTTACACTTCGGTAAGGTGTTTCGATGAAACCAAGCTTGTTGATTTTGGCGTAAACACACAAAGAGGAAATCAAACCGATATTTGGTCCTTCCGGAGTTTCAATTGTACACAAACGACCATAATGCGTGTAATGAACGTCACGCACTTCAAACCCAGCTCGTTCACGACTCAAACCGCCTGGCCCGAGTGCTGATAATCTGCGCTTATGTGTAATTTCAGCAAGTGGATTTGTCTGATCCATGAACTGGCTCAGCTGATTGGTCCCAAAAAAAGAATTTATTACCGATGAAAGTGTTTTCGCGTTAATTAAATCGGTTGGTGTGAAAACCTCGTTGTCACGTACATTCATTCGCTCACGGATTGTGCGAGCCATACGAGCCAGACCAACTCCGAATTGCGAATACAATTGTTCACCAACAGTTCTAACACGACGATTAGATAGATGATCGATATCATCAACATCCATTTTTGAGTTAATCAACTCAATCAGATATTTAATGATAAGAATGATATCTTCCTTGGTAAGAACACGAATGTTCATAGGCGTGTCGATACCTAGTTTTTTATTTATTCTGTAGCGGCCAACCTCTCCGAGATCATAACGCTTGTCGGAAAAGAACAATTTATCGATTACACCGCGTGCTGTTTCTTCATCAGGCGGTGCAGCGTTTCTCAATAATTGATAAATCTGTGTTACCGCTTCTTTTTCAGAGTTTGCAGTATCTTTCTGAAGGGTATTATAAATAATTGCGAAATCAGAAGTGTTGATGTCTTCTTTGTGAAGAATTACCGCCTTTACGCCTGCATTAACAATCATATCAATATGTTCATCCTGTAAAATTGTTTCACGTTCGAGCAATTCTTCATTTCGCTCAAGTGAAACCACTTCTCCGGTATCCTCATCAGAAAAATCTTCAATCCAGGAGCGTAATACTTTAGCGGCTAATCTGCGGCCGACAACTTTTTTCAAACCGGCTTTGGAAACCTTAACTTCATCGGCCAGGCCGAAAATTTCAAGGATATTTTTATCACTATCGAAACCGATTGCGCGGAGTAGGGTTGTGACCGGTAATTTCTTTTTACGATCGATGTAAGCATACATTACACCATTAATATCGGTAGCGAATTCAATCCATGAACCTTTGAAAGGAATGACGCGAGCGGAATACAATTTTGTTCCATTTGCGTGGCGACTTTGCCCAAAGAATACGCCTGGGGAACGGTGCAACTGAGAAACGATTACACGCTCAGCACCATTAATAACAAAAGACCCTTTGGGAGTCATATAAGGAATTGTACCTAAATAAACATCCTGAATGATGGTTTCAAAATCCTCATGTTCAGGATCAGTACAATACAATTTCAATTTAGCTTTAAGCGGAACGCTGTAGGTTAATCCGCGCTCAATACATTCTTCAATAGTGTATCGAGGAGGATCGATAAAATAATCAAGGAATTCGAGCACGAAGTTATTTCTTGCATCAGAAATGGGAAAGTTTTCGGCAAAAACCTTAAACAGTCCTTCATTAACTCGGTTTTCTTGTGTTGTTTCTAACTGAAAAAAATCCTGGAAGGATTTAACTTGAATTTCCAGAAAGTCGGGATATTCGACCGGAAATTTATTGCTGGAGAAGTTTACTCTTTGTTGCTTTATTTTGCTTACCATCAGGTCTGATGATTTAGTTGTTTAAAAACTCCTTAACCTCTTTTTTTCTTCAAAAATTGAAGAAAGGAAGTCATACGCGGGTTAATTCACGAACGACTTCCTGTAAAAACAGAATTACTTAACTTCTACTTCAGCACCGGCCTCAGTAAGCGCTTTCTTAATCGCTTCAGCTTCTTCCTTGCTGATACCTTCCTTAACAGGTTTTGGTGCCTGATCAACAAGGTCTTTTGCTTCCTTCAGACCTAAACCTGAAAGATCTTTAACTACTTTCACAACGCCTAATTTGTTGGCGCCTCCTGATTTAAGAATTACATCGAAGCTTGTTTTTGCAGCTGCTTCAGCACCACCTCCAGCAGCACCACCTCCAGCAGCAACCGCTACAGCAGCAGCAGCCGGCTCAATTCCATAGTCATCCTTTAAAATTTTAGCTAATTCATTTACATCCTTTACGGATAAGTTCACAAGTTGTTCTGCGAACGCTTTTAAATCTGCCATTGTTATTTGTTTTTAATTGTTATTGTTTTTGTAAAGTCAATTTACCCTGACTTTTTTTGGGTTTTTAAGCTTGTTTTTCAGACAGTGTTTTAACGATTCCGGCCAATTTGTTTTTACTGCTTTGTAACGCAGAAACCACATTTTTAGCGGGTGATTGAAGTAATCCAATTATATCTCCGATCAATTCGTTTTTGTTCTTAATTGCGCTTAAGAATTCTAATTGTTCATCACCAATATAAACTGATTCTTCAATAAAAGCACCTTTTAAAATAGGTTTTTTATTTCCTTTTGCACGGAAATCTTTGATGAGTTTTGCAGGAGTTGATCCTGATTCACAAAACATCACTGCTGTGTTGCCTTTTAACGTAGGAATCAAATCGTTTAATGTTCCCTTGCGCTCCATTGCTTTTTTCAGCAATGAATTTTTTACAACCAGCATTGAAATTTTCTTGTGAAAGCAAGCTCTTCGCAATTCGCCCGTTTTCGCCACTGTCAGAGCCGAAATATCAGTAAGATAAAAGTTAGGAGATTGATCTAATCTGCCTGCTAAATCTTCAATGACTTTCGTTTTTTCTTCTCTGTTCATTTTGATTTTAATTAATTGTTAACGAATTATCCTCCGTACGGTTTAGTGTCAACGATAATTCCCGGACTCATTGTACTGGAAATGGTAACACTTTTTACGTACGTGCCTTTTGCCGATGAAGGTTTTAATTTCACAATGGTTTGCAGTAATTCGTTTGCGTTTTCAGCAATTTTTCCTGCATCAAAAGAAACTTTTCCAACAGAAGCATGGATAATTCCTGCTTTGTCAACTTTGAAATCAATTTTACCGCCTTTGGCATCGGTTACCGCTTTTCCCACTTCCATGGTTACGGTTCCTGTTTTAGGATTAGGCATCAAACCGCGCGGACCAAGAACACGACCTAAAGCACCGATTTTCCCCATTACCTGAGGCACGGTGATAATTACGTCTACATCTGTCCAACCGCCTTTGATTTTTTCAATGTACTCATCCAATCCAACAAAATCAGCACCTGCTGATTTTGCTTCTGATTCCTTATCTGCAGGAACCAGTGCTAACACACGAACTGATTTTCCGGTGCCATGTGGCAATGTAACAACTCCACGTACCATTTGATTTGCCTTCTTTGGATCTACCCCCAAACGAATAGCTAAATCAACTGAAGAATCAAATTTGGTGAAAGAAATATCTTTCACAACCTTTGAAGCTTCGGTCAAAGTGTAGGTTTTGTTTTGATCGTAAGCTGATAAAGCGGCTTTTCTTTTTTTGGAAACTTTAGCCATTTTACTTTTTTTTTTAAGGAGTGTTTAATTTCTCCGTTTTTGTTAGTTATTAAAAGGGTTAGTGCCTGTGACATTAACTCCTAAACTGCGTGCAGTACCTGCAATCATTTTCATCGCCGATTCCACTGTGAAACAATTCATGTCAGGTAATTTATCCTGTGCTATTACACGAATCTGATCCCAGCTTATGGAACCTACTTTTTTACGATTGCTTTCGGCGGAACCTCCCTTGATTTTGATAGCTTCCATGATTTGAACTGCTGCAGGCGGGCGCTTGATAATGAAATCAAACGTTTTATCGCTGTAAACATTGATGATTACAGGTAAAACTTTACCCGGCTGATCCTGAGTTCTTGCATTGAATTGCTTACAAAATTCCATGATGTTCACCCCTTTTGCACCAAGTGCCGGTCCAATAGGAGGTGAAGGGTTGGCGGCCCCACCTTTGATCTGCAGCTTTACGATTGCTGATAACTCTTTTGCCATTTTATTTTTTATTTTTCTGTCAGGTTTCGGTGTTGAGAATTTATTTTTTCAGTTTGGAAGCAGCTATGCACTGATAAAATTTCACCTCGGCCTTTCATTTTCTTTTTAGTCGCGCTCCACCTCGCCAAAACCTAATTCGACTGGTGTTTTACGACCGAATATTTTTACTGAAACTTTAATTTTTTTCTTTTCTTCATTAATTTCTTCAATTACCCCGTTAAATCCATTAAACGGACCATTGATGACTTTAACGTTTTCTCCAACTACGAAAGGATTAGAAATTACACCTTCCGCTTCTGCCAATTCATCTACTTTGCCTAAAATTCGATTTACTTCAGAAATTCGCATCGGAACCGGTTTCCCTCCTTTGGTCTCGCCTAAAAATCCAATTACTCCCGTAATGTTTTTTATGATGTGAGCTATTTCTCCGGACAAGTTGGCTTCAATCAAAATATATCCAGGATAAAACGAACGTTCCTTGGCAACTTTTTTACCGTTACGGATTTGGTATATTTTCTCAGTAGGAATTAATAATTGAGAAACTAAATCAGAAAGTTTGAGGCGATTAATTTCGCTCTCGATGTAATTCTTCACTTTCTTTTCCTGCCCGCTGATAGCACGCACCACGTACCATTTTTTTTCAGCGGAAGCCACCTCTTTTTTCACGTTTTCTGACATAAAAAGATTATCTGAAGAATGAATAAACTAAATCTAAAAACCAACCCGAACCCAAATCCATTACAAGAACCAACAACGCGATGATTACAGAGGCGGACAAAACAATTAATGATAGTTCTTGTAATTGTTTCCAGGTAGGCCAGGATACTTTATGTACCAACTCTTTTCCAACCTCATCTATATAATCCCTGAACTTTGCCATACTTTTCCTTTTATTAAGTGCACGGGCAGAGAGATTCGAACTCCCATCAACGGTTTTGGAGACCGCTATTCTACCCTTGAACTATGCCCGTTTGATACTTGTTTTTAAAAAAGGAGAAATGGCCCCGGGTTTTAAAGGCCATTCCACCATATCAAATTATTTCTTACGAAACGATTTCAACTACCTGACCTGCACCTACGGTACGGCCACCTTCACGAATCGCGAAGCGTAAACCTTTATCCATGGCTACAGGAGCAATTAGATTAACGGTAATTGTTACGTTGTCTCCAGGCATAACCAAGTCACGACCAGCTTCCAATTGAATCTCACCTGTTACGTCAGTAGTACGGAAGTAAAACTGAGGACGGTATTTGTTCTGGAATGGCTTGTGACGACCACCTTCTTCTTTTTTAAGGATGTAAACCTCAGCTTTGAAAACCATGTGAGGAGTTACAGAACCAGGCTTTGCGATAACCATTCCGCGGCGAATATCTTTCTTTTCGATACCACGCAATAACAAACCTACGTTATCACCTGCTTCCCCACGATCCAAGATCTTACGGAACATTTCAACACCGGTTACAGTAGACTTTAATTTCTCTGCTCCCATTCCGATAATATCAACCTCTTCGCCGGAATTAATTACACCTGTTTCGATACGTCCTGTTGCAACAGTTCCACGACCAGTGATTGTGAAAACGTCTTCAACCGGCATCAAAAATGGCTTTTCAGTATCGCGAGCAGGAGTAGGAATGAAGGTGTCAACAGCGTCCATCAATTCCATGATTTTCTCAACCCATTTTGGATCCTTATTTAATCCACCCAAAGCTGATCCGCGGATAATTGGTGTATTGTCTCCATCAAATTTGTAGAAAGAGAGCAATTCACGTACTTCCATTTCAACAAGGTCAAGTAACTCAGCGTCTTCAACCATATCAACTTTATTCATAAAAACAACGATACGTGGTACGCCTACCTGACGAGCAAGCAGGATATGCTCACGTGTTTGCGGCATCGGACCATCGGTTGCTGCTACAACAAGTATAGCACCATCCATTTGGGCAGCACCTGTAACCATGTTCTTTACATAGTCAGCGTGGCCCGGGCAGTCAACGTGTGCATAGTGACGATTCGTAGTTTCATACTCCACGTGAGAAGTATTGATTGTGATACCGCGCTCTTTTTCTTCAGGAGCGTTATCAATTGACGCGAAATCGCGCATCTGTGCAAGACCTTTTTCGGCCAAAACGGTTGTAATGGCAGCGGTGAGGGTAGTTTTTCCGTGGTCAACGTGACCAATGGTTCCAACGTTTACGTGTGGTTTGGAACGTTCGAATTTTTCTTTAGCCATAGCTGTTTTTTTATCGTTTGTTTATTATTTGTTTTTATTCTTCTATTTACAATGTATCAATAATTCGGTTTTGTGAGCTGATGGTGAGGATTGAACTCACGACCTCTTCCTTACCATGGAAGTGCTCTACCACTGAGCTACATCAGCTTTTCAGTTTACGGGAATTTCCCGGTTGAAGCGCTCCCTTCAGCTAGCTTAACAAAAAGCCAACTACAAAACACTAAAGAACGTTTTGACATAACGAATTCCCTAGTTGGGGAACTTACTCTTTCCATTTCGGTCGATTAAACAGACCTACAGCGGTACAGAGGTTCGGCTTAAAAAAGCCTATCGTTAGTGCCACCGGTGGTTAGCCGGATTTGAGCGGAAGACGGGTCTCGAACCCGCAACCTCCAGCTTGGAAGGCTGGAGCTCTACCAATTGAGCTACTTCCGCTTTGCACAGAAACCTGCATATGCAATTCTCTGTGTGGGGCAAGATGGATTCGAACCACCGAAGCAATTAAGCAACAGATTTACAGTCTGTCCCATTTGGCCACTCTGGTATTGCCCCTGCATCCTTTATTCCGAAGAAAAAAGGAGAGCCGAAGAAGGGACTCGAACCCCCGACCAGCTGATTACAAATCAGCTGCTCTACCAGCTGAGCTACTTCGGCTAATGCTATAAAAAAACAATAAAGAAAAGAACACCTTCTCCAAAAAGGACTGCAAATGTAGTGAAAAAAAATGTTTGAAAAATAAAAAACTTTAAAAAATCTTTCCTAAACCAAAACCACTTTTTCTTTTCCCTTTGGCTCCAGTTCAGCGCTGATGTGTTCCTGGAGTGTCGTGCTCAGAGAAAGTCCAACAAAATCAATTTTTATGGGGTAAACAGTATGGCTTCGGTCAACTAAAACGGCGGTAGAGATGCGTTTTACCGGAGTGTCCAGAAATACTTTTAAAGCAAAAAACAGGGTTTTGCCGGTATTCAACACATCATCGGTTAAAACAATAGATTTATTTTTGAAATCGGATTCCCGGAAGTCGATTTTCGGGGCTTCAGCCAGTGGGGAACTTTTGTTGATTTTTATTTTCCCTAATTTAATCTGAATAGGGGATATTTTCTTTAGAATTTCGGTAATTCTTTTCGCAATTAAATAACCATTACCATCGATACCGGCAATAAAAATTTCCTTTTCACCCAGATGATGTTCGTAAATCTGATACGAAATTCGATTTAGTTTTTGGGCAATCTGCCGAGCATTTAAAATTTCGGGTGAATCCATCAAATCAAAAGTAACGATTTTTGATTCAATTTCAAGAATGCGTTTAAAACACTGTAAATCAAATAAATCTAATGAATTGAAGTAATTTTCTCTAATTCAATAAAAAGTTCTCTGTTTTGTCGGGGA
Organism: Bacteroidota bacterium; assembly: GCA_900299295.1. Classification (GTDB taxonomy): domain Bacteria; phylum Bacteroidota; class Bacteroidia; order B-17B0; family Aurantibacillaceae; genus AM-1111. The sequence continues at coordinate 771 of OMJH01000059.1, read as the reverse complement.
CCAATTGAATCGTTGCAGGTTTCAAAAACCGTTAACTGAAAATGGGTGGAAAATAGTTTTTGATATTCAGCTTTTGTTCCGCCAAATGGAGGGTTGCCTTTCAATTGCTCATCGTCAAATAATAAGCCGCATAATTTGCCTTTTACAGCCAGAAGTTCATTCATTTTCTCGACATAAGATTTTCTGAGTTCAGGATTCAAGGCGCAAAAAAAAGTCTGCTCTACAATAAAATCATAAGTTCCCTGATGATGGAAAAAATCCATTTGAATCAATTGCTGTTCAGGAAAATCAGGACAGCGATTTGAAAAATTTTCAAGGGCTTTTTCGGAGAAATCAAGTACGGTCACATTTGAAAATCCATTTCGAAAAAGATATTCTGCTTCATACGAATTCCCCGCGCCCGGAATCAAAATACGTAATTGTTTATCGTTCAGATTATTGAAGTATTGTACCAGAGCAGGCGAGGGGGCACCCAAATCCCAGGGCGAGTCCTTACAAAGATATCTATTGTTCCAGTAGTCTGAATCCAGATTTTTAATTTTAATAAATGTTTGACTGAGTAAAAATCAAAAAATTTCAATTTCGTTTTTTTTTTAGAAAATTAAAACTTTTTTAACGAATCAGATTCAACCGCATTTCCAGCAACTGTAGTTTTCGTACAGCGGTTGAAACAGGATTGTCTTTGAAAAAATAATCTTCCCATTTCATTTTTTCTCCGTTTTCACTTCTTTGATTATCTGAAATTATTTTGATGGCAATCCCTTTTTCAAT
>OMJH01000058.1 GCA_900299295.1 Bacteroidota bacterium | reverse complement strand
GGTTTGATCAGCGCCGGCATTAGGAGTCGTCATTGCGGGCTGAACGTTAATTTGAATTGTATCGGATGCGGGGGGGCAATTTCCATTTGAAACTGTCCAGACAAACGAGTTCATTCCATTAGTCATTCCTGAAACAGTATCAACAGGCGAGTTGGCTGAGGAAAGCGTTCCGCTGCCGGATAAAACTGACCAGGTTCCAGTTCCGAAAATCGGCGTGGTGGCATTAAGTGTTGCTACGCTTCCGCAAATGGTTTGATCGCTTCCTGCATTTACCGGACTCGGCAATGCATTCATTGTAATGACAATGGTATCGAGCGAGGGAGGACAAACGCCATTAGTAATTTGCCACTGAAATACATTTACTCCCGGGACCAATCCGCTAACGGTTGAATTTGGCAGTAACGGATTCGTAACAATGGGGCCGTTAGTTAATGCAATCCAAGCTCCGGATCCGATCACAGGCGACGTAGCTGCAAGTACTGCTCCTGTTACATTACAAAATTCCTGGTCAACTCCGGCATCCGCAGCGGATGGCGATTGAAAAGACTGAATGACCAGAGTGTCTGATGAAGATGGACAAACTCCGTTGGAAACTGTCCAGAGAAGCGATGTATTTCCCGTTGAAATTCCGTTACAAGACGATAAAGGTGATGACGAGTTTAAAAAATTAGCCGTTCCGGAAATCACCGTCCATAATCCCGTACCCGTGGTAGGAGTTGTTGCAGACAATGTTGTGCTGTCTCCGCAGATTGAAAAATTATTTCCTGCATTTGCCGTTGACGGTGGAGAAAAAACGGTAATGATTACTGTGTCGCGTGAAGCGGGGCAAACAGTTGTAGAAATCACCCACTCCAAAACATTTTGACCAGGCAACAATCCACTAACAACTGCATTGGGCAGAGTTAAAGAACTAAGAGAAGGACTGGATGGTGAAACTAGATTCCAGGATCCTGTGCCAAATGCGGGGGTGTTCGCGCTCAGGGTAAAAGAAGTTGCGCAAATTGAATTGTCAAATCCGGCATTGGCTTTAGTTGCCGGTTTATAGGAATCTACAGTAACCGTATCACTTGAAGCAGGACAAATTCCGCTGTTAATCGTCCAGATAAATTTATTTAATCCCGTATTCATGAATGTGACGGCAGTTGTAGGACTGTTTACATTCTGAAAATTTCCTGCGCCGCTTAACAAGGTCCAGGTTCCGGTTCCTACAACCGCGGCATTTCCGAACAAGGAAGTTGAGTCGCCGCAAACAATTTGATTTGCCCCTGCATTCGCCAGATTTACAACGGTGATAAGAATTGAAGCAGAAGTGTCTTTTTCCGTACAGGAAGGGTCAGATATTACCAGTCGGCGATAAAACGTATTGCTAAACAAAGCGGGAGGATTGTAGGTTGAAGCATTATTGACGCCTGTTGCGGCAGCCCATGTAGTTCCGTTAGAACTTTGAAGCCACAAATAGGTATAAGGTGCAGCGCCCCCTGAAGGATTTGTGCCCGTGAGTTGCGCAGGTACCGCACCGTTACAAATTGTTGCCGAGGCAGAAATTACGTTATTCGTAATCGGCGTACAAACAAGAACATTTTCTGAAGCAGCTAATGTTATATGAACGAATGAAAAAACGAATGAAAAAATTAAGGTAGTAAAACTGAGCCGCATGATGATTTTTTTGAGGCTCTAAATTAACCAAAATCAGGAAACAATCCGCTGAAAAGTTGACTCAACCAAAGCGAGTTATTGAGTATTTTGCGAAGGTAATTTGTCGGAGAGCCGTGAATCCATTTCCAACATGGCGGCCAACGCAACCTGAGAGTAGCTTTGAGATGCTGTTTTAAATCCTTTCGCCTGCGTGTTCCAAAGCGTCCGAATTAAATTCATGCCGCCTGATTTTAATCCGGTAGCCTCAACCGCCGCCTTTACATTCCCAAATCCCGCATGATAACTGTGCAAGGTCAGCAATCTAAACCACAAATCGTTTTCTCGATACTCAATTCCCAGCGTATCAAGTAATGCTTTTGTTTTTGGAATACAAATGTTTTTCATAAGCATGGAGGCCGCATAAGCACTTTGTTCAAGGTTGGCGCGCTCATCCACCTTGCGATTCACTTTCAATCCATACATGGTTGCAACAGACTTCATCAGTTGAAACGGGCCATACGCTCCCACGTTTGATTTTTGAAGTCGCCCGGGAGATTCAATCAACAATATCGCCTGCGCATACCATGGATCAATATTATTCTTTCTAAACACTTCTATTCCGGAATGTAAATTCGGATACGCCTTAAGAAAGTCATAAAAGAAACTCTTCCCTTCGGTCAGTAGAATTCGCATACTGTCCGACATGCAATTTACAATTCGTAAGGAATCACGAAAAAGAATTTTTTGCTCTTCACTTTTTGAATTCCACTCTTTGGTTGAAACTTTCAGCAAAATCCTGCGCTCCTTTGCAATATTCAAAAATGCGGAATCACGTGATAAATTCATCACCTTTCTCCAAAAAATTATCTGGTTCAATGTATCACATCCCTGCTCATAAATCTGCCGGTCATAAATGTAATTGCGTTGCTGTTGATCTGCCCCCTTAAGCAACACCAGTTCAGGCGATTCTTTCTTCTCTTTGCTTTCGTCTCCTTTTTCTTTTTCGCGCTCTTTTACAACAAAAGAAATCCCTGTTAAAACCAAAAATAAAACTATAGAAATACGCAGTGATCTCATTTAGAGTACAAGGTAGTTAGAATAAGGAAAAATGGTGTTATAAGTTACACCGTAATTTTCACCAAACAATTGTTGAAAACATGTAGATTAACGACTGTGAATGAATTTTTTTTCTGAAGTTCTTCCCGTCGTCCCTGTTACGCGAATCAAATAAGTTCCAAAGGCTATTCCTGAAAGTGAAATACTAATTTTACCATCGAAAAGCTTTCCTTCTTTCACATTTTTTCCCTGTGCATCAACAATAGTGAATGAAAAAGCATCAAGTTTGTCGTTCGTTATTTCAATGGCAATTTCATCGTGTGCAGGGTTTGGATAAAGGGAAAAATCCAAAGTCTCCTTCACCTGCTCCTTAAACCCGGGTATTACCATACTTACTCCATTGGCACTGGCGTATTCCCCTTTTCGCAGCGTGTCAATTGTGAAATAACCATATTTTCCGTTGGGCCCACCCAGTTTTGTTTTCGTATACTTGTCCACTTCTTTCCAATCATCGGCTGTGTTTTTTCGGTACAATAAAATCAGACTATCCGCTGTAAAAACAGTCAGACAAGTGTCGAGATATTGTGTTGCTCCGCTTGTGGTTTTTCTTCCGTCGTACCAAAACGTGGCTTTGCTTTGAAACGAAGACGAAAAAATTCCGTCAACCTTCCAGTAGTGCTGCGTGTTGATTCTGTATTGATTTCCATTGTTTTTTAATGAATCCGGCGCGACGAAATTATGTTCCACTCGAATAAATGAAGAATCGCTTCCGGCAGAAACCACATTTAAACTAAGATTCGCCGGAGAAAAACTTGCGGACCCGGTGGTTTTGATGGTTTTGTAACGTGAAGAAATTGCATCGCTGATTTTTGAATCAAGATTAGACCCGGCGAACACGGGCTGAAACGGCAGTAAAAAAGTTGCATTTGTCAAGGCTCCGGTTACAATTATTTCCCGTGTTTCTGATTGCCAATTTTGATTTTTAAACGTGATTTCCAATGGAACATTAGTATAATAAAATGGGGCGCCCGATAATTTTTGATGTAGGTAAACTGTAACGGAAAATTGTCCGCCGACGGGAATAACAGTAAAACTATCTATTGAAAAATGTGGCCATCCCGGATTTAAAACCCAGTCAGTAATGAATTGATTTATATTTACTCCGGTGGCAGTGGTCAGTAAATTTCCAAATTCAATTGAATTGATGTTTTTAAACGCTTTTTGCTGCTGAACATATTTCATTCCCACTGAAAAAAGTGAATCGCCGAGATAGGAACGAAGCGTATGCGCCACATCAGCGCCTTTTCGGTAAACATGGTCGCCATAGGTAAACTGATGCGGCACGCCGCTAACAGCAAGAGGACCTTCTCGCAGATGTGCAAAATGCACCATGTCTTCATGATTTTGCTTGATGGCCTCGATATAGGAATTCCATCCATAAACCCAGTCACGAAATAAATATTCGGAATAAGATGCCAAACCTTCATTCAACCACATTTCTCCAGCTGTTTCGCAGGTGGAATGATCTCCCCACCAATGATGCGACAATTCGTGCGCCATTAAATCTGCCTCATAATTCAATGTGCCGTTTGCCGCAACTCGTGGATAAGTAATGTTGGTGGCGTGCTCCATGGCTCCGCTATTAAAAGGAACCATACAATATCCTACCCTGTTCCAAACGTAAGGTCCGTACCAGTTTTCAAAACCGGCGAGCGCATCGTTTAAATGAATGAATGAATTTTTAAGATTTGTAGTATCAGAAGGTAGCGCAACTAACGTTACAGGAACAATTGCGCCTGATACAGCAGTGTAGGTTTGATTTACCTGTGTATATGCGGCAACAGTGATAGAGGCGAGATAAGAAGGAATTTCTTCATTCATTTCCCAAGAGCGCGTGCGTAATCCGTTTGCGTCCGTCGTATCGCCGATAAGATTCCCGTTACAGTAAGCGAGCTTCCCTCCGTTGGTAGAAATATGAAATATATATTTGGCACGTTCAGCAAAATTATCGAAGCAGGGATGCCATACACGGCCATATACATGTGGATTCGCATCAAAACCAACACCCAGGTTATAAGAATATCCGTTTTGCCAATACCACCCACCCCAGCCTGAGCCATCCATAACGGGTTTGCCGTGATAATAAACAACAACTTCGGAAGTGTCAGAAAAAAAGACCGATGAGGGAAAATCAATTTTTAATAATGTGTCATTATATGAAAAATTCATCAGCGCATTATTCATCAGCACAGAATCCAATCTCATTTTAAGTAAATCCAGACAGAGGTAATTAAGTGCGTTGATTTTTGAAACAAATTTTACCTTGGCAAATCCACGAATTGTATCTGTAGTGAAATCGGAAATGTTTAGTGAAACTTCATAGGATAAAATATCCGCAGTATCGCTTCGCTGATTTTCAGGAGAAGTCATTAAAGACAACTGCCTGAATGCCGAACCCTGTGTTTTAATCGTCTGACAATTATTTTGATGCTGCGCTAAACAAACAATCGAAAGAAAAAAAAAGACGAAAGCGAATTTAAATTTCATTGACCTATATTAACTTGAAAGTAAATATAAGTAGTTTCAGTCAAAAAAATGAGCGAAGGGTTTTAACCGGATATAATTACATCATCATCACTTGCGTTATGCGCAGCGGGACGACGTTTTTTCTTTTTTCTTTTTTTCTTTTTAGGTGATTCCGGCGGCGATTGCTTTTTGATTGTCTCACTAGCAGAATCTTTTTTCAGTCCGGCCAGATTTTCCTTGTTTTCAGATATAGCTCCCTGAGTTAAAGAATCCGAAACTACCACAGAAATGGTGTCAATCGGAATAAGTGTTTGTTTCTTCGGTTCGGCAACCATACGGGACATAACCAAGAAAGATGTTGGTTCGGAAAATTTATCTGCGAGAATTATCTCATCACCTTCCACAAGTAGTGAGGGCTGAGCCGAAGAATTTTTATTGAATTTTATAAACGCCACCAAAGATCCGCCCAACACTACCAAACCTATTATAAATCCTAAACGTTGTATTTTTTGCCGAAAACTGTTTTTACGCTGTGTTGCTAATACATCCAAGTGTTTTTGTAACTGCATCCACTGCTCGTCGCCGACCTGGGGCGAAAGTGTTTCGAATGCATCACGAATTTTTTGTTCGTTTAACTGAAATGATGCGTGTTTAGTCATAAGTTATACGGTTAGTTGACCCTAGCAAGGATTTTGAATATGGGTAAGGTTTTTGTAAAAAATTTCTTTTGCCTTTGCTAAATTATACTTGCACGAATCTTGACTTAACTCTAAAGATTTTGAAATTTCTTCTTCTGTAAACCCATCAATTACATGCATATTATAAACTGCCCTGAATGATGGAGGCAAAGTTTGCAATGCCTTCAAATACTCAGAAGTAGTTAGCGTACTTTCATCGGGTTCCAATTGCTGGTGAAACAAATCAAACTCCGGCATAACATCTTCGCCGTTCAAACGAATTGTTGAAGTAATAAAATACTCTTGCCTGCGCGCACGTAAAAAACTCACTGCATGTTCAACCATTTTTCTTTGTATCCAAATATCTACATCTTGGGCCTTTTTTAATTCGCCTATAGAAAGACATAACTTAATAAATCCTTGCGAAAACATTTCATTTGCCTGTTCCTGGCTTTTAGAATAGCGTAGACATAAAGTCATGGTTTTTGCAAAGGCGTAATCGTATAGTTCTCTTTGGGCTTCTCGATTAAACCGCTGACACTGCTGAACAATTGATTGATCCATCCCTCAAAATTTACACTGTAATTTTACAAAGCATATAAGAGGCAGTAATTGAAGCCGTTTAAAAGTTTTCAAAACAGGATTGTTAATGAGATGCGTGATTGTTGCCTACTTAAAAATGGAGATCCGTTGTTCGCGGCTTAGATCGAATCGTTTCTTGAAAAACCATTTGCCCGCTTTAATGTGCCCGGATAATTCCAACATTCCCAGTTTACCGGAGAGCAGTTTTCCAAGATCAGGCAATTGCATCTCCTTGAATTTTGTTTTCAGGTACAAAGTGTGCGTTTCTCCGGAATTAGCAGGTATTCGAAACTTTTTTTTCATAGCGGCACGCCCCAATTTTACGCCCGCAAATGTTGCCTCGGCCTTTGCCTGGTAAACAGTAAAACTAAATGAATTGGGATTGAAAATACTGATATCAACTTCTCCCTCCGCGCCTTCGGTAGAAATTTTTGTCAATTTAAACCGCTCGATGTTGCCGTAGGTTGGGGACTGTAAATTTACTTTACAGGAAATTAGCAAGAAGAACAACGGGATAACAAAAAATGATTGTTTCATCTGTTATCTCATGATTTTGAAAGTGCGGCAAAATTACGATAGAACAAAGGAATTGTTTCAATACCTTTCAGATAATTGAACACGCCAAAATGTTCGTTCGGCGAATGAATTGCATCGCTGTCCAAACCAAATCCCATTAACACGGAATCAAGACCTAAAACAGTTTTGAAGAGTGCAACAATTGGAACACTTCCACCGCTGCGGGTAGGAATTGGTTTTTTACCAAACGTTTCTTCCATTGCCATACTTGCTGCCCGGTATGCCGCGGAGGTTGTAGGTGTTACCACAGGATTTCCGCCGTGATGCGGACGTACCTTAACCGTAACTGAAGGCGGTGCTATTTCTTCAAAGTACTTTTGAAATAGTCCAGTGATCTTATCGTTGTTCTGATTCGGAACAAGGCGCATAGAAATTTTTGCGTAGGCCTTCGAAGGAATAACGGTTTTTGCACCTTCGCCTGTGTAACCTCCCCATATTCCGTTAACGTCAAGTGTTGGGCGAATCGATGTTCTTTCAATTGTGGTGTATCCTTCCTCACCGTGTATTTCCGTTAATCCAATTGAATTACGAAACTCCTCAACTGTAAATGGCGCCTTATTTAATTCAGCGCGTTCATCAGCTGATAGTTCTACCACATCATCATAAAAACCCGGTAATGTGATATGATTGTTCTGGTCTTTCATTTTTGCAATCATCTCGCATAAAATGGTAATTGGGTTTGCGACAGCCCCGCCATATAACCCGGAGTGCAGGTCGCGGTTGGGTCCTGTCACTTCTACCTCAACATAACTTAATCCGCGTAACCCGATTGTAATACTCGGAACATCATTGGCAATTATTCCAGTATCGGAAATCAACACAACGTCGGCCTTTAATTTTTCTTTATTTGCCTCGCAAAACAGTGCCAGATTAACAGAGCCAACCTCTTCTTCGCCTTCAATCATAAATTTAATATTACAAGGCAAGCAGTTGTTTTTTATCATATACTCGAAGGCCTTAACGTGCATATAAACCTGGCCTTTATCATCACAACTTCCACGCGCAAAAATTGCTCCGTCCGGATGAATTGGTGTATTTCGAATCACCGGTTCAAACGGCCCTGATTTCCATAAATCCATCGGGTCAGGGGGTTGAACATCATAGTGACCGTAAACCAGCGCGGTTGGCAAATTTTTATCAATTATTTTTTCTCCGTAAACAACAGGAAATCCCTTTGTCTGACACACTTCAACGTTTTCTGCACCGGCAGCTACAAGCTGACGCTTCACCTCATCCGCCGTTTTAAAAACGTCATTTTTGTATGCAGGATCTGCACTCACAGACGGTATTCTCAACAATTCGAAAAGCTCATCCAAAAAACGTTGTTTGTTTTGATGAACATATTGTTTCACGTGATTGTATTCCATTTTTACAGTATTTAAATTTAGAATTACAAAAATACGAACAGAATTCCCGCTAAACACTTTAAAATACGAACTAAAAAAACTAAATTTGTTAACAAGGCTGTATTTGAAATTTAGGCCTTCCTTTTTAAAAAAATTTCCATGAGCAACAGATTAAAAATTTGTAGTTTCTTTTTTTTGGTTGTTTTCGAAATGATGGCTCAACTGACAACCAGCAACGCATTAACTCCGACTCAACTGGTCAATAACATTTTATTAGGAGGCGGTATTACAGCCACTAACGTTACGTATACAGGATATGTAAATGCAATTGGAACTTTTTCGGTAACAGGGACAAACAATCTTGGGATGAATTCCGGCGTAGTAATGACAACAGGCACAATTCTGGCCAACGATCCAACATACGGTACAGGATTTGGTCCGCAAGGCCCAAATAACACCTCTGGTGCAGGTGTTGATAATGGACAACCCGGTGATCCCTATCTGACAAGCGTAGCCGGCGTTAACACTTTTAATGCTGCAATACTTGAATTCGATTTTGTGCCACAATCCGACACTATAAAATTTAATTACGTTTTTGGAACGGAAGAGTACATGGAATGGATAACGGGTGGATTCGCAGATGTGTTTGCGTTTGTGGTATCCGGAGTTACCGTTAACCACCCAGCAACAAACGTTGCGTTGCTTCCCGGAACGAGCACTCCGGTTACTGCGCTTAACGTGAACCTGAATGTAAACCCAACCTATTATGTCGACAATGGCGACGGGATGGGAACGGGAACGGCTCCTGATGGACCAACTGTGCAGTACGATGGATTTACCGTAGTGCTTACCGCGAAAGATACCGTTACCTGCGGCGAAACTTACCACATCAAAATGATGATTGCAGATGCGCTCGACGGCGCAGTAGATGCCGGCGTGTTTTTACAGGCAGGATCATTCAGCGCATCCGCTCCCGTCAACATTTCTTCCGATGTTCAATTCAGCACGAACGATACTTTGCTATACGAAGGCTGCGCAAGTGCTTATCTCTATTTTATTCGTCCGCCCGGCTTCACTGCCGCTGCCGATACATTTATCTACCAGGTTTCCGGCACCGCCACCAACGGAACAGACATCACCTTTTTAAATGATACCATCATTTTTACTGCCGGCCAAGACACAAACGCAATTACGCTTACTGCCCTCAACGACGGTTTAACGGAAGGGCTTGAATCCATCACCGTTACAATTCCGGTCACCAATGCCTGCGGATTTGTAAGTACAATCGTATTTACCATGTACGTAGGCGATGCCGTTCCGCTGGACCTAAGCGTGAATGACACTACCATTTGCCTCGGCCAGAGTGCAACAATTGTTTCATCGCCCTCGGGCGGGCAGGGTGGATATAATTTCAATTGGTCGGGGGGTTTACCATCAACGGCCAACCAAACTGTTTCGCCAACTTCAACTACAAATTACATTCTTACGTTGAGTGATAATTGCGGTACACCGGCAGTACAAGACACAGCAACAATTATTGTTTTAAATTCCCTTCCCGCGCTTGCCACACTTAATGACATTGTTGCCTGTCAGGATGATGACATAACGATTTTCACAAACATTTCAGGAGGTTATTCCCCGTATATCATTAACTGGACAGAACCCGTTCCTGTGCCTGATTCCGTGTTCATTCAAAATAATTTTCAATCCGCCATCGCCAACGCGCAAAGCGGAGGTGTTTTTGTCATCACTGTTACCGACGCCTGCCTCAAATCGGACAATGATACACTGCTGGTTATTGTAAAAGATTGCGAAGTAAACATCCCGAACATTGTTACGCCGAACAGCGATGGAATTAACGACGCCTTGTACTTCAAGAATCTGGAAGAGCACCCCAACAGCAAATTAGCGGTTTACAACCGTTGGGGAGGAAAAATTTTTGAAAGTTCGAACTACAATAACGCATGGACTCCTGACGTGGTTGATGGGGTTTATTATTTTGTACTTGAACTTCCTGAGGGTAAAAACTACTCCGGCTACTTTCATGTTTTTAAAGGAAAATAGTGAATGATTCACCGTCGCCTTTTTCAATGTTTCATTTTTTTACTGCTTGGGATTTTTTTTCCTTCTAAAATTTATTCAACGCATATTGTCGGCGGAGAAATCTATTACGATAAACTTACAGGGAACAGTTACAAAATAACATTAAAGGTATACCGCGACTGCTTTAACGGTGTTCCTCCGCTCGATACCCCCGCCTATGTTTTTATTTACAACGCCTCCGGTTCCCTGGTCCAGTACCTCGCCATGTCGAATCCCGTTGTCTCACAAATTCCCCCCTCCATCAATAACCCCTGCTTCACCGCCCCAAACAACATCTGCGTACAGGAAGGTATTTACACCACAACGGTGAATCTGGCACCCTCCACCGGTGGATACACATTGGTATACCAAAGGTGCTGTCGTAACAACACAATTTTAAATTTAATTTCCCCTGGATCTGTCGGTTCTTCATATTGGTGTCATATTCCTGGCCCGGAAGTGGTAACCACCAATAGCGAGCCACGCTTCACTTATTTTCCACCTATCTTCATATGCAACGGAATTCCGATTGACTTCAATCACGTTGCCAATGACCCGGACGGAGATTCGCTGGCCTATAAACTTTGCGATCCGTTTAATGGACTTGATGCTTGTTGTCCTTTACTTAATCCAACTTCACCTCCTGCACCTTCAGCGAGTTCGTTGTGCACTTCACCTCCCGCATTTTGTCCGACCAATGCCCCTGCACCTCCTTACCCAGTGGTACCTTTTTTACCCCCCTACAACGGTAACTATCCGCTAAGTTCAAACCCGGCCATCAACATCAACGTGAACACCGGATGGTTAAGTGGCGTTCCAAATTTAAACGGACAATGGGTTGTTGGTGTTTGCGTAGAAGAATGGAGAAATGGAGTGCTCATCGGAACACATCACCGTGATTTTCAATTTAACGTAGTGCCATGTCCGGGATTAGTTGTGAGCGCTATTCAAGGCCAAACAACTTTTTGCTTTGGATATCAGGTAAATTTCACAAATCAAAGTTTAAACGGTTTTGGTTACTTGTGGAATTTTGGTGATACAACAACACTCAGTGATACATCGAATTTATTTCAGCCTTCCTATACATACCCCGACACTGGTAATTATACGGTAACATTAATTGTAAATCCGTACACCCCCTGTGCAGATACTTCAATACAAACTTTTGAGGTTTACCCCTTATTAAATCCGAGTTTTATTAACCCCGGCGGACAATGCATCACAAATAACAACTTTAATTTTACGGCGGGTGGATATTTTTTGGGGAACGGAACATTTTCTTGGAACTTTGGTTCGGTAGCCATTCCTTCCTCCTCTTCATTACAAAATCCTTTTGGTATAACGTATTCCGCTGCCGGAACCTGGCCTGTTTCTCTTACTGTTTCAGAAAATGGCTGCACCGAAACATATGTGGATAGCGTTGTGGTTTATCCCATTCCGCAATCAGATTTTAATGCAACTCCGATTGTTGGTTGTACTCCCTTTTTTATGCAATTTTACGATAGCAGTATTGTTGGGACTCCGGCTATTTATTTTTGGGATTTTGGTGACGGAACTACTTCAACCCTGGCAAATCCGTCGCATGTTTACACTGCTGTTGGTGTTTATAACGTAAGCTTAACCATCATCACAACAAACGGCTGTATTGACACAAGTACATTTACAATCCCGGCAATGATAACCACGCTGCCTTCACCTGTTGCCGGCTTTAGCGGTTCGCCAACATCCGCTTCCATTTTTGAACCCTGGATAACGTTTAGCGACCAAAGCAGCGGAGCCGTTGCATGGCAATATTTTTTTGGCGATGGTTCTACTGATACAATTCCTAACCCGCAACACACCTATACGAGTCCGGGGAATTATGAAGTAATGCAAGTTGTAATCAACTCTTATGGTTGCCCGGACACCGCCTATTTCCCGATTGAAATTAAAAACGAATACCGTTTTTGGATTCCAAATGCATTTACGCCGTTCGATGAAAATGATATAAATCCTGTTTTCAAGCCGGTTGTTTTTGGCGTAGAAGATTACGAGTTTTTAATTTTTGACCGCTGGGGCGAATTAATCTTTGAAACCGAGGATCCTAAAGAAGGTTGGGATGGTACATACAAAGGCAGAAAATGCCAGCAGGATGTATATATTTGGAAGGTTCGCTACTCCGACGTGGTAGAAATGAAAGAACACATACACATCGGACACGTAACGCTTGTGCGATAATAGCTTATTAATCAAAATGGCAATTTCATTCGTAAATCTTCCGAAAACTGTTTTTAAAGGAAAAAAAAATACAGTAAAATGGTGGGTTCAAAAAACAGCGCAAATCCACAAATGCCAAATTGAACAACTTGTATTTAATTTTTGTTCAGACAATGAATTGTTAAAAATCAATCGCGAATTTTTAAAACATAACACTTTTACCGACATCATCACCTTCGATTATTCTGAGAAAGAAAAAATTTCAGGTGATATTTATATCAGCACAGAACGAGTAATTGAAAACGCAGAAAAATTCTCTTCCTTAGTTACATTCGAGTTGCTTCGCGTGATGATTCACGGAGTTTTACATTTATGTGGTTATAAAGACAAAACATTAACTCAAAAGCGACAAATGCGTAAGATGGAGGATCGGGCCCTTTTAAATTATCGCCGTTTAACGAAAAGAAAAATTAAATAATCTTCTTTTTTTGAAGGATTAAAAGTTTTAGATTTGAATGAGACACTAATATGAAGAATTTCGGAAAATATTTACTTATTCCCTTATTGATAACAGGGATAGCCTTAGGGATGACTCTGGTTCTTACAAAAGAAATTTTTCGTGCAGTTCCAAAGACGAAGTTTCACTCTGATAAAGAGCGAAAACTACTAGAAAAGAAAATTTTACTGCTAAAACAAAACCCCTCCATACATTCCACTCCACTTTCACAAGATGAATATTTTCTTAATTCAGAAAATTGCAAAGCTTGTCACGGATTTGATTCTGCAAATTATGCGAACCTCGATTATTCCGGGACAAGCATTAATCTTTTTGACGATTGGGAAAGTTCCATGATGGCACTTTCAGCGAAAGACCCATTATGGCGCGCAAAAGTCAGTCATGAAATTTTGGTAAATCCCTCCCATGCTGCGACCTTACAAGACAAATGCACTTCCTGTCATGCGCCAATGGGACGGTACACTAATTATTTTCACGGGCAAAGCCCATACCTGATTGATTCATTAATCATTGACACTCTAGGCCTTGATGGCGTTTCTTGTACTTCGTGCCATACCATAGGAACTAGTGGTATTGGGCTTTCCCTTGGAAGTAGTTTTTCCGGACAAATTCCTTACGATACTCTTCGCAAAATTTACGGTCCTTACTCCAATCCGATTATTGGTCCTATGCAATTATATACCGGATATACTCCGACCTTCAGCGCCCACATGAGTGAGTCACGCGCTTGTTCCCCTTGTCATACATTAATCACCGAAACGGCAGATCTTAATGGGACCGCAACCGGAAACACTTTTGTTGAACAGGCAACTTATCATGAATGGCTTAACTCCGCCTTCTCGGCAGATAATGTAACATGTCAAAATTGCCATATGCCACAGATAATAGATTCCATCCGAATTGCTAACGGCTATCTTAACATTCCTCCCCGATCCCCTTTTAACAAACACAAGTTTCACGGAGCAAATACTTTTATGCTCAAGCTTATCAAAGAAAATAAGGCTAAACTTAATATTAATGTGCCTGATAAAAATTTTGATTCCACGCTTGCAATTACCAAGCGTAATATTCGATACAACTCTGTAGACCTAAAAATTTTTCAAGACAGCATCAGTTCAGACACTGCATTTTACCGCGTACGATTAATAAATAAAGTCGGGCACAAATTCCCCTCCGGTTACCCAAGCCGAAGGGCTGTTCTTCAATTTGTAATTTTAGGTTCAAATAACGACACGCTTTTTAAATCCGGAATTTTAAATCCGGATGGTAGCCTAGCGAATTTATCCGGTTCATTTCAACCACATCATCAAACCATAAATTCTACTATGCAAACGCAGGTGTATGAAATGATTATGGCTGATGTTAACGGTAACCGAACAACCGTTCTCGAAAGAGCCGACACCATGCTTAAAGATAATCGCCTGCCACCGGAAGGATTCATGTCGAATCACCTTGTTTATGACACTGTGAAAATTTACGGTGGCGCGGAAACAGATCCGGATTTCAATTTATACGCCCCCGGAATAGAGGGCAGTGGCCGAGATTATGTTCACTTTCATATTCCTATCAGCTCTTTTACAAGCACATTCAATGTATATGCTCGGTTGTTTTATCAAACGCTTCCACCTGAATGGCTACAAGAAATGTTTGCCTACAACAGCGCTGCCATCGATTCATTTAAACTGATGTTTCAGGGCGCAAACAAGCTTCCTGAATTGGTTGATGCTGATTCTCTTTTGAATATCGTTCTTGCACAATTTCATCCTGAATTTATTTCAAACATAACCGTGGCTCCGGATCCGACTACCGACGGTAATACACGAATTCTCTTCGAAAAAGAAACCGAAATTTCACTTATAAGGGTTTTAGATCTTAATGGAAAAGAAATTCAACTCATCAGGCCAACAGGAAAAATAAAATCAATTCCTGTTTCTTTGCCTGAAGAAAAGGGCACTTATATTCTGGATATTTACACTGATAGTAAACGGATTACCAAAAAAATAATTCGGCAATAATTCAATTCCTGAGTTTTAAACTTTTTAATTCAATTCCAAATGAAAAAATATCTTTTTCTTTTTTTTGCCTTTTGTTTCATGTTTCAATTCAATTATTCACAAAGCCTAATACTCAAAGAAGAAAATATTCCTTTTATTGAAGTTACAGGCACTGCAGAGAAAGAAATTATTCCGGATGAAATCTATATTTCGATTGCTATTCGTGAGCGATATGTAAACAAAGAAAAAGTTTCAATTGAAACGCAAGAAGAAAAACTCAAAAATGCAATTAAGTCCATTGGAATAAATTTAAATAATTTATCATTGTCTGACGCTAATGCAGACTACGTAAAAATACGCTGGCAAAAAAAAGATGTTCTCACAAAAAAAGATTACACATTAAAAGTTACCAGCGCCGCCATGGTGGGTCAAGTTTTTCTTGAACTGGAGAAGCTTGAAATCACGGATGCCTTTGTGTCAAAGGTCAATCACTCAAAAATGGACAGCTTGCGCAAAGAAGTGAAAATATCCGCGATTACAGCGGCGAAAACAAAAGCGGATTACTTACTGCAAGCGATTGGTGAACAAACCGGTAAACCCCTAATCATAAAAGAAAATGAAAGTTTAGGAAATCATTTATCAAACACGCGAGGCGTTGTGCTGGAAAAAAATTATATTTTTAGTAATGAACGGCTTTCGTCAGACGATGATAACAAAGAAATTGAATTTCAGAAAATCAAGATTCAAACCAGCATCTTCGTTAAGTTTGCAATTAAATAACAGCAATTTCCCATCCAAGAACCTATATGTTTATTTACAATGTTACCATAAACACCGAACAATCCATCAGCGAAGAATGGCTTGAATGGATGAAAACAAAACACATTCCGGATGTGCTGGCGAGCGGATGTTTTGTTTCCCATCAATTATGTCAATTACTAAA
The DNA here is from genome assembly GCA_900299295.1 of Bacteroidota bacterium. Lineage (GTDB taxonomy): Bacteria > Bacteroidota > Bacteroidia > B-17B0 > Aurantibacillaceae > AM-1111. Next base: position 6,581 of record OMJH01000058.1, on the reverse strand, counting down.
TATTGCCGACGAGGGCGCAACATTTTGTGTCCAGTATTTTTATTCTAAGCAGGAAGATCTGGAGCGCTATCAAAATAATTTCGCTAAAAAACTGCAGGCAGAGCACATTCAAAAGTTCGGCAATCGGGCATTGGCATTCCGGACGATAATGAAAGTTTTGGAATAATTTTTTAATACAAGCAATATGAATTCATTTGTGTTTGAAGATGCGTTGAAATTAGTCTTAGCCTTGATTACCGGCGGGTTCATTGGAATGGAGCGCGAATACAGAAGTAAAGCCGCGGGATTTCGTACGATGATTCTGATTGCTATCGGCTCAACCTTGTTCACGATGATTTCTGTGCGCATCGGTGCTCCGGCAAGCATGGACCGCGTTGCCGCAAACATTATTACCGGCATCGGATTTTTAGGTGCAGGTGTGGTGTTTAAGGATTCTACTTCAGTAACAGGGTTAACTACGGCTGCTTCCATTTGGGCGACGGCATCGCTAGGCATGGCAATTGGTATTGGTGAATATCAACTTGCTTTTTTCGGACTTCTGCTTGTCATTACCGTTCTTGCTCTGTTCGAAAAAGTCCAGATTTGGATTGAACACTTTAATCAAAAACACACCTACAAGATTATCTTCAACAAATCTGCAGACGCAATAGAAGAAATTGAACGAAAAATGAACGCGATCGCTCTTAATTATGTAGTAAGAAAAGAGTTAAAAAATGAAAACGAAAATATTTATTTTTTTGAAGTTTCAGGAACTAGAGAAAACATAAAAAGGTTAAACTCATTTTTGATGAATAATCCTTCGGTTAAATCTTTTGAGTGTTAAAAAATTATTTTCCTTTACCAATTTTTGAGGGCACAAATGCGGGAGTTGTTTTTATTGCTCCCGATGGAGTTTTAACTCCTGATGGTGATTTTAGTTGAGGAGTCCCTAAATTCTTCTGCAAATTATTAATAGTTGGCTTTCCTCCTGTGTTTATGTTGGTTTTAGGCACAACTCCCTGGTTTGGCGTTAAACTATTTTTTAAAATAGGGGATTTAGTGTTGATAATTTTACCGGCAGGAAGCTCAACCCTTCCCAGTGTAACACCTTTCGTAAAATCAGGAATAGGTGTGCGAGGGCTTGGATTAATCGCTAGAAAGCCCAGATCAAAAATACAACCCCGCAAGTCTTCCACAGCAACACCGTTATCCTCACACGTTTTTCTTGCTTGCGTTTGCTGAGATGGTGTAAGGTCGTTTAGCGTTAAATGTGCTCTGGGAAACGTTCTGTCGGTGTAAGACAGCGTGTTTCTGCCCGGCGCATATTCGAATAACGAATTCTCATTGGTAACCCTCCACTGATCGGCAAATTCATTAGCCAGGTACGTCAAGTACTGGCGCTCTGCCTGCGCGCTTAGTTTTGCCACTAAAGAATTTCCAAACATGGCAGAATAATTTGTCGTGGGCCTTCTTGAAGTTGTAACAAAATCGTCATCGGTGTCACCATTAGCATTACCAAGAAGTCCTTTTACGTTTGCCCTGTCACAGGCAAAAACCTTCACATTTACATTAATGAAACCAAATCCTCCCCGCCAGTTTTTTATTTCCAAAGTAATTACCTCTCCGGTAGGCGCTGAAACAATATATTTTCCTTCACTGAAACGCACGCACCCTCCGTGAGGCAGCGGGAAACTGGTACTTCCAACGATGTAAGAAGTGCCATTTATTCGCAATTCCACATCACATGACGGACCATCCGATTCATAAAGTCCGATTTTATCTCCCGCTAAACGAATGGCCACAGCGGTGTTGAATGAAAAATTTTCATTTTGAGGTTTCTGTCGGCACTGCACTTCCAAATAACCATTATTCAAATTCAATAAGGTAAATTCTCCTGCTGTTTGAAATGAATAATTTGATTTGTCAAAAGTTGAGATATGCGGGTCGCCATAACTTCGTCCTAAAAGGACATTACAATTCAATTTTTGTAACATAGACTTCATCAACATCATTTTACCATCCACAATTTGACATCCTTGGATTACCCTTTCCGTCTCAACATTTATTCTGTCCAATGAAGTGACTGGAACCATTTTTAATAACTCAAAAGGGGTAAAATCCTCCAAAAAATTTCTTTGAGGAAGATCCCGATTTTCCGCAAGAGCCTGAACGCTCTCAGCAATCCACTTTCCGCGAACGCTGTCCCACTTTACCAATTCGCTTTCGATATTTGGCCAGGAAGTTGAAAAATTATTTTGCGCTGGCAGTATTTGTACACTAACCAGAAAAAAAAGAAATAGTGGTGATTTAAATTTTAAAAGGCGCATTTATTAATGAATTAAATAAAATGGAATTGCCGTTTCGCTGCAAAAAAGACGTTAAACTCCTGCCAGAGAGCCGACGTTGCTTTTTACATTGAACGAAGGATGTTCCTCTTGTCCCAATAGCTTAAGAACAGAAAAATGAGAATTGATAGCTCCCCGCATAGTTGGAAATTCATTATATGGAATGTTATATTTTGCGCAAAGTTCTTTTACCAATTTGTGAAGCGCAGGATAATGCACGTGACTTATCTTTGGAAACAAATGATGTTCAACCTGAAAGTTTAATCCACCGGTGTACCAGGTGACAATTGAATTTTGTGTGGCAAAATTTGCTGTGGTCGCAAACTGATGGTAAAACCAATCGTGGCTTATTTTGTTATTAGCTACATCCGGTACAGGAAACTCGGTGGGTTCAACCACGTGCGCCAATTGAAAAACGATAGCCAAAACAAAACCCATTGAAAAATTCCAGATAAAATAAAACAATAGTGCCTTTGCTAAACCCATAAAAGCAACGGGGACAATTAGAAATGTGATAAAATAATGTGCCTTGGTCAGCCAGAAAATCAAATGCTCACTGAACGGCATTTTGCCGATTTGTTTTGACGCAATTCGACCTGAAAAATATTTCAAGAAGTCGCGAAATAAAATCCACCAGATAGTTGTCAACGAATACAGAAAAATCCCATAAATGTGCTGAAATCGATGAAGAGGATGGTACGGCTGATGTTCGCAGGTGCGCATTAACGGACGAAGATTGATGTCATCATCGTGGCCTTCCACGTTGGTAACGTTGTGGTGAATTACGTTATGTTTGATTTTCCAGAAATAAACACTTCCTCCAAACATGTTCAGCGTGTATCCGGTAAGGTTATTTATCCAGGGCTTTTGAGAATAGGATCCGTGCGCACCATCATGCATTACACAAAAGCCGATTCCTGCATTGGCGAAGCCAAATACAACGGCTAAAACTGCCTTCAGTAGAAACGGGAAAGGAAGGAAAACAATGACACCATAGCAGGAAAAACAAACAACGATTAGAATAATCGTTTTCAGATACAAACGCAAATTTCCCGTTTGGCGAATATTGTTGGACCTGAAATATTCGTCCACCTTTTTCCGCAGTGCGATGGGAAAATCGTTCCCTGCCGTTGCAAAAGAGATGTTTTTTTCCATGGGGCTTAAAATTCGCGTAAAGGTAAGAAAAATAATTAAGCATCTGGTTTTTACCTCTATCGTAATTTAGGCAAAAACAATCCAATCCCGCGTAAAACGCAGAATAAGGAATCCGAATAGAAAGGCTTTGGATTAAGCTCTTGGCTCGCGTGGTCTCGCCTCGTTGATGGTGATGTTACGCCCTTTTACCGGCTTACCATTCAACTCGTTGATGGCTCTCTGCGCCTCGTCTTCGTTAGGCATTTCAGCAAAACCGAAGCCGCGGCTTCTTTTGGTGATTTTGTCAGTTACCACCTTGGCAGAAGCAACATTACCATACTGAGAAAGTAATTCTTGTAATTCTTGATCGGTTACTCCCCATGCAAGGTTTCCAATGTAAAGATTCATGAAAATGAAATTAATAATTTAACAGGGAGCAAACTTAAGAAAATAATTACAATTTTACGCAACAAATAAAAAAAAGCATCCTTTCGCCCATTAAAACGGCAAATCAGACAAGTCTACATTGCCTCCAGAAATAATTATTCCAACACGTTTACCACTAAACAATCCTTTATTTTTCAAAACCGCCGCCAGTGCCACGGCGCTACTCGGTTCGGCTGTTATTTTTAACCTTTCCCAGATTGTTTGCATTGCTAAAATTATTTCCCCCTCGGTAACTGTTAGTATTTGCTTTACATGTTTTAGGATACAGCCCAAGGTTAGCTCGCCTAAAGACGTGCGCAATCCGTCCGCGATTGTAAACGCTTCGGGCGGATTCGTTTCAATTTTTCCGCTTTCAAAGCTGCGCGCCGCATCATTCAAAGCCTCCGGCTCGGCCCCGTAAACAACTATTTGCGGGTTCACCATAGCAGCGGCCAAAGCCGTTCCGCTCAGCAAACCGCCGCCGCCGGTTGGCGCAACTAAAATATCAAGATCTTGCACCTCATCCATCAATTCAATGGCCGCAGTACCTTGTCCGCCAATAATCCATTCGTGATTGTAAGGCGGAACGAAATAAGCTCCGGTTTGTTTCACCACCGCATTTAATTTCGACTCCCTGTCCTGCGTATTCGGCTCACACCAGATAATTTCTCCGCCCAAACGCTGAACGCCTTGCGTTTTCACTTTCGCAGAATTGGAAGGCATCACAATAAGGGCCTTTGTCCCAACTACTTTCGCGGCGTAAGCCAGAGCCTGTGCGTGGTTACCGCTGCTGTGCGTAGCAACACCGTTTTTCAATTGCTCAGGCGTAAGACGTAAAAGCGCATTTAAAGCCCCTCTTGCTTTAAAAGCGCCAATCTTCTGAAAGTTCTCACATTTAAAAAACAATTGCGTATCGCATTCTTCGTCGAAATAAGAACCGGAAAGCACCGGTGTTTTTAAAATGTAAGGATGTATCCGCTGAAGAATTTCCCTGAAATCACGTTCTGACTTGGGAAGTTGAGGTGCTTTTTGCAGTAATGAACTCATAAAAGTGTGTTGCAATTTTTAAAACATTTGCCTTCAAATCACCTGATTCTTACTCTCACTTGGTGTTTTTTTAATCTATATTTGCTGTTATATTTTAAACGCACGATTGAATTTACGAATTTTTTTTCTCTCAACGCTGATTTTATTTTTTCTGTCTTGTACATCGGAGAAACCGGAAGAAAAAAAAATTGTCACAAAGGATCCGAAGGAAATTGATGTTGCGGTTTTAAGCGATTTAAAACAACGCCTGAATAATCCGGAAAACGATTCAACCCTAATTGTAGCTAAGGATACCTTACAAGCGTTTTTAAACTTCAAAAAATTTTTACTTGATTGCAATGCGCCACTGTGGACATCCGCCGGCAAACTAAATCCGCTGGGGGACTCATTAAAAAAACACATTATCAACGCGCGTCATTTCGCGTTGAATCCGGAAGATTATCATGCCTCAGCGATTGACTCACTTTCCGCGGTTTTTTCAGATACCGCGGCGGGAAGCGTAAACATCTCTGCCCTCTCTGCTGCCGAATTGCTTCTGACAGATGGTTTTTTCAAAATGGCCGTGCACATTCATCGCGGACGATTTTATCCGGACAGTTTATTGCTTTTGTGGAAGGCGAAGGAAATGCCTTCCAACTGGGAGAGTTTACTGAAAGAGGGGATAAATAAAAAACAATTGCACCAAGTTCTTTCCTCGTTTGAACCCCGCAAAGCAGTATACCAACAACTTATCCGGGGCTTCCGTGAATTTTTATACGACGAAAAAGCCATAAATTTTGATTCCGTTGCAATCAGCGAATGCGGTGACTCGCTTGCCTTGCTGAAAGAGAAAATTTCAGCGCGCTTAAAAATTACGGGGGAATACGACACAGCTTCTGCAAAGAGCGACAGCGTTAAACTTGTGAATGCGTTGAAACGCTTTCAAAAAAACTGGAACATGGAACCTGACGGGAAAATCGGGAAGCTTACACGACAGGCGTTTCAGTACAACCGTGAAAAAGTTTTACGCCAAATGGAAATGGCCATTGAACGCTGGAAATGGGAACCCGATTCCATGCCGGTAAAATACTTCTGGATCAACATTCCTTCGTTTCAGCTTACTGTAATGGAAGAAGACACAATCGTAATGGAGTCAAATATCGTTTGCGGAAAGCCGGAAACGCAAACCCCATTGTTGTCTTCAAAATTGAATTTCATGACCATTTATCCCTACTGGAATGTTCCTTACTCCATTGCCTCAAAAGAAATACTTCCGGCGGTTCAACGCGATACCGCTTACTTACGCAAGAAAAACATGGAAGTCATCAATTCAAAAAATGAAGTGCTTGATCCGTCAAAAATTAAGTGGAAGCGCTATAATGCAAAAAACCTTCCGTATAAATTCCGGCAACGCATTGGCGAAGACAATTCACTGGGTGTAGTGAAATTCAATTTCAATAACAAGCATGGAGTATATTTACATGACACCAACAGCAAACGCTATTTCAAAACAGCGGCACGCGCTCAAAGTCACGGCTGTATCCGCGTTGAAAAATACCTGCAAGTGGCGCGTTTTCTTCTTCGCGGAGACACCTTAAAAATTCCGTACGACACGCTGGATGTTTATTTGCAAACTCCTTTACAGCGAAAAATTAATCTGAAAGAAAAAAT
>OMJH01000057.1 GCA_900299295.1 Bacteroidota bacterium | reverse complement strand
TCGTTTTCAAGGACTGAAAGGAGCAATAATTCAGCGGGTGGTAAGACAATAACTTGTCTTATTTCATATCCTGAATATCGAGCATTCCGACGGGCTTGCCGCTGTTTGTAACCAGGATGTTATCAATAGTATGTTTTTTGAATAATGCTGCCGCTTCATTAAGAAGTGCGTTGCCGTCAACGGAAACCGGAGTTTTGTAACTCAGTTCGGATAATTTTTTATTGAGTGAATCACGTCCGGCAGTACTGATCAATCGGCGCAAATCTCCGTCTGTAAAAACACCTTTTGCGCTGCCATCATCGTTAATAACAGTAATGCAGCCAAATCCGAACTCCGTCATCTTTACCATTGCATCGAGCACAGTTGTATTTGCATTCACAATCGGATTCACGCCATTTATTACTTCCTTCACACGCACCATCATCAGGCGGGTATGCTCGATGAACTGCTCGGTCCCAAGTGTTGTGAAGTTATTATCCGTGAGTGTTTTTAATACTTTCCAGGGTACGGTAATGGTGTGCACGCCAATGTTGATGGCATTACGGATGTGCTCGTTGTTGCGAACGGAGGAGAACATAATTTTTGTGTCGTAACCGTAAAGATCAACACTCTCAACACATTGTTCAACGAGCGCAAGTGCATCGTGCCCCTGGTCTTGTAATCTTCCAACGAGCGGACACACATATGTGGCACCCGCATGCATAGCCATATAGGCCTGCTGCAATGTGTAAACGAGGTGAACATTCACCATCAATCCTTCTTTGCGGAGTAAACTACAAGCTTTCACTCCTTCCAGTGAAACCGGAATCTTGAAAACGGTTTTTTTAGGATCAAGGCCAAGGTTTAACTGACGATGTGCCTCTTTAAGAACGTCTTCGGCTTTGTTGCCTAGCGCCTCAATCTGTAAAACAGGAACAATTTTCGATAGTTTCACAATCAGCGAATCAATATCGCTCACCCCTTCGCGGTGCATAAAGGTGGGCGTGGTTGTTAGCCCGTTCAGGAATGGTAACTGATGAAAAGATTCTTCAATTTCTTTGAGGTCAGCGGAGTCGAGATAAAGTTCCATACGATTGAATTGTGGAGACAAAAATAATCTTATTCCCCTTGGGCGGGAAATATTTTTTCAAAAACAAATAAACGACAGATTAAATCAGCCGATTGTCGGCCTGGGCCTGCTTTGTATCCTTTGCTTGTTTGTAAAGCCAGTAAAAAAATGAGCAGGCTACAATTATCCAGATCAGGAAATTAAGGTAATACCCTATTCCGGGAAGAAACGTAAAAAAATATTTGAATGCTCTTCCAAGAAACATCCAAATGTCAGTCCAGGTAAGTAACAAATAAGCCATACAAAATTTTTGTAAATTTATCGCAATATTACTCTTTTTTTCTTTGCTTTCCAACTTGCTGAAAAATAACCTGATTGCCGGCGCTTTGTTGGTTGGAATCTTGGGCGGTGTTTTGATTTTTCCGTTTGATTTTTTTACCGCTGAGGAAGTTTCAATGCACTCAAAAGGATTCCTATTTCAAGGTTTATTTTTAAATCTTGAAAGCCATTGGTGGGGAAGAGTTTTAGCAATTCTTGTTTTACTGACCGGCGCCTATCTGTTGAATTATTTTTTTAACAAAAGTGAGACTTTAACAGAACCTTCCTTTTTTGTCGGGTTTTTATACGTTATGCTGGGGGGAGTAGTTGTTGTCCGTTTTGGGCTCCACCCCGCGCTTATTGCAAATCTCTTTCTCATTATCGGTGCTTATCGCATTTTTTCCGCCTATCGCATAGATCAGGCAAAGGGCCCTGCATTTGATTGTGCTATATTTTTTTCCTTGGCTTCCATGTTTTTTCCCGCTGCATTTTTTCTTTCCTTATTTATTTTTTTAGCGCTGTTTATTCTTCGTCCTTTTGTTTGGCGGGAGTGGTTATTGGCAATAGTGGGCTTGATTTTACCTTATTTGATTGCCTGGGCAATTTTATTTGTTGTTCAACGTGATTTTCTTTTTCGTTTACCTTTTTCGGAAATTTCTTTTTTGTCCTTATCGGAAAAAAGGGGGGGAATTGTGCAAGGTGTTTTTGCATCAGCTCTTGGTCTGCTCCTGCTTTTGAGTTTTCTGCAATCTATGCCCGGCAGAAAAGTACGTCAGCAAAAAAACATGGCGTTATTGACGTATTGGATATTATTTGCCGCGGGTACCATTTTTTTTGACAACACAACCGGGTTATTAATACCAATTCTCATAACTCCTCCTTTAAGCGGCAGGCTGGGGGAGTGGCTCGGAAATTTTCGCAAAAATTTTTTCAGCGATATTATTTTGCTTTCTTTAATTGGCCTCTGTATGCTGGTGATGTTTTATTAAAATTGTACCCTTGATTTTTTTATATGAAATTCACATTGGTTAAAACATCCGAACTTAAAAATTATCTTTGCTACTCGATTAATTTAAATTCTTTGATATGAAATTTGGTGTAGTTGTTTTTCCTGGATCAAATTGTGATGAGGACATGGTGTATGTTTTGCGTAACATTATGGGCCAGGAAACGGTAAAACTCTGGCATAAAAACCGCGACCTCGAAGGCTGTGATTTTATTGTTTTACCCGGAGGTTTTTCATATGGCGATTATTTACGCAGTGGTGCCATTGCACGATTTTCTCCGATTATGGAGAGCGTGATTGCTCACGCTAATGGTGGCGGATATGTTTTTGGTGTCTGCAACGGCTTTCAGATACTTGCAGAAGCGGGGCTTGTTCCGGGGGCATTGCTGCATAATACAGAGCGAAAGTTCGTCTGTAAAAATGTTTTTATCAAGTCTCAGAACAACGACACGATTTTAACCAAGGCAATTCCAAATGAAAAAGTGCTGAAAATACCTATTGCGCACGGGGAAGGTAATTATTTTGCGGACGAGAAAACATTGAAGCAATTGAATGAAAACCGACAGGTGATTTTCAGGTATTGCGATGAAAGTGGTACTATCTCTCCTGAATCGAATCCAAACGGAGCACGGGAAAATATAGCGGGGGTGTGTAACGCCGGATTCAATGTTTTCGGGATGATGCCTCACCCCGAACGCGCAAGCGACAAAGAACTGTTCAACGAAGACGGAAAATTTCTTTTTCAATCCATTCTTGCGCGTGTACACGCCGCGTAGCCTTGGTATACATTTTGTAAACGAATAGAAAAAAAATATGAAAAAAATCAGCTTGTTTTTTTGTTTAGTAACGTCACTACTGACGTATTCGCAACAGCTTTTCAAAGGAAAAGAAAACGTAATTACCTTTTTTTCTGAAACGCCGGTAGAAAATATCTCTGCTACCAATAAAAATGTCGTGCTTGTTTACAAGCCTGCAACAGGAGATTTGCAGATACTCGTTTACAATAGCGGATTTACCTTTGAAAAACCGCTGATGCAGGAACACTTCCATGAAAATTATATGGAAACTGAAAAATTTCCGCAATCCAAATTTGTTGGGAAAGTGAATCAGATTGTTGACCTTCAAAAGGATGGAGAAACTCCGGTAACTGCCACCGGAAAATTAACCATTCACGGAGTTACTAAAGATGTGGTTGTAGGCGGTACAATTAAAGTGAAAGGCGGAAAGCCATCGATGGAATCAAAATTTAAAGTGAAGGTAGCCGATTACGGCATCAAAGTACCAAGTCTTGTGGTGACAAACATCGCAGAAGAAATGGATGTAAGAATCATTTCTTCTTTAGAAAAAATAGAACCTAAAAAATAGATTTAAATTAAAAAGGGATTCGTCATCCGTTCGTGCCCGATTGTAGTTTCAGGGCCGTGACCGCTGTTAACAATCACATCATCTCCCAGCGGAAAAAGCACATTTTTTATGGAATGAATGAGCGTTTCGTGATTGCCGCCGGGTAAATCGGTTCTTCCAATACTTCCGCGGAATAACAAATCTCCACCAATCAGCGCTTTAGTTTTTGAATTAAAAAAAACAACGTGTCCCGGCGAATGACCGGGCGCAAAGTGAACTTCCAGTTCTGTTTCGCCGAACTTGATACGGTCTTTATCCTTGAAAAAGTTCTTGGGTGCCGGAGATTTATCGCAGGGCAGACCATACAATCTGCTGCTGTTTTCCTGCATTTCAAGAACTGGGAGATCCAGCGGATGAATTACCGGAAGCAGTTGGTATTCATCGTAAATAAATCGGTTTCCGGCAACATGGTCGAGGTGACAATGTGTATTGAGTAGTTGTACCGGTTTTAGTTGATGGTTTTGAATGAAAGATTTGAGTTCTTGTTGTTCCGCGAAGGTAAAGCAACCCGGGTCAACGATAATGCATTCCCCGGTTTTATCGGTGAGCAAATACGTGTTTTCCTGAAAAGGACCGAAAGTAAAACTGAAAATTTTCATGCGCTTTATTTCACCATCAAAGATAACAGAAGCAGGGCATGCGTTTGCTCCGATTAATTAATAAATTTGCTATTATAGCTTCCAAATTCAACTACTAAATAACTATAATGAAAACAAAAAACTTTATTTTACTTATTGCTCTGATGAGCGTTTTGCAGCAAAGCATAATTGGACAGATAAAAACAGTAAAAATCGGCACGCAAGTGTGGACAGCAGAAAATCTGGACGTCAGTAAATTCAGAAACGGAGATTTGATACCCGAAGCCAAAACGGAAGAAGAATGGACGCGAGCAGGCATAAACAAACAACCTGCCTGGTGTTATTATAACAACGAGGCTGCCAACGGAAGTAAATACGGTAAATTGTACAATTGGTATGCGGTAAGCGACCCTCGAGGTTTAGCGCCTGCAGGCTACCACATACCAAGCGATGCTGAATGGACGCAATTAACTGATTTTTTGGGAAGCGATGCAGGCACAAAAATGAAAAGTGCAAACGGTTGGGGTGTGATGGAAAATATCCCTTGCCCTAACTGTAAAGACTGGAATGAAGAATACCGTAAAAAAGTACCCTGCCATACTTGTAAAGACACAAGAAGTAGCGGTAAAAAATTAGTATCAAAAGGTAATGGTAATAACAGCAGCGGTTTCACAGGTCTTCCTGGCGGTGTCCGTAGCAGCAGTGGTTCATTCGACAACGTTGGAGAGTACGGCGCCTGGTGGAGTTCTACGGAGTACGATACAGGCGATGCGTGGGGCCGCTACCTGCTTTACTACGGTGGCTTTGTGAGCAGGCACGACGACAATAAGCCTAGAGGCTTCTCTGTTCGTTGCCTCAGGGATTAATTTGTTGGGTAATTTATTTGACAATTTGATAATTTGATACATCCGCCGCCTGAGCAGGGTCGAAGGCAGGCGGATCAAATTTTTTTCAAGCTGCTTCCTTTACGGTATGGTTATTTCAATTTTTGAAACAAGCTTAAACCGCTTGTTTTTTTGCGTCAAGGATATTGTTTACCACTAAGTGCAACACGTCAATTTTTATTGGTTTTGATAAAAAATGATGGGCTCCAGCTTCCATGGCGTTCAAGGCCAGAAAATCATCCTGCGCCGCACTCAGAAATACCACGGGAATATTTTTTGTCGCTTCGTTTTTTTAATCTCCCGGCAAAACCCGATACCATTAAGTTCAGGCATCAGAATATCAGCTACAATAATATCCGGCATCCACGATTCAACAACTGATTTTCCTTCCATGCCATTCGCAGCGTGTCGCACATCAAAACCAAACTTTTTAAAATTATACGATAAAAATTCGGTGATGTCGTGTTCGTCGTCAACGAAAAGAATTTTGTAATTGTTTTTTTCTTCCAACGTCATACGCCAAAATTACCCTGTCAAATTAAAAGCAATGTTCCCTGCATGTTAAGTCAATATTAAATTTTTTCAGAAGTCATGAAAAAAAAAATAATTTCTCGGGTGTAAATTTTTTTCAGTCTCCAATCCTTATCTTTGAATTGATGAAATTCAGGAATTCACACGTATTAGTTCAAGGGTTTTGCCTGTTATTCGCTCTCTGTTTTTCACGGCTTGGATTTTCACAAACCCTGATCATTAACGAGGTATCAAACGGACAAAATGGAAACAAGGAATGGGTTGAACTGGTAGTTATGGATACTAACGTAATTTATTCCTGTAATCCGAATTCCCTTCCGCCAAGTATTGACATTCGCGGGTGGATTATTGATGATAACAGCGGTTACCATGGAACGGGAGTTGGAGTAGCCGCGGGTTGCGCCCGTTTTTCTTTTGATTTGATGTGGGCCGCCGTCCCGGTGGGTACTATGATTGTTATTTACAACAACGCGGATAAAGATCCGGGCATTCCGCCCGACGATTTATCCATGAGCGACGGAAACTGCAAGATTATCGCCCCAATTAATAACACTACTTTATTTGAAGGTAATGCCACAACACCCGGAGCATTCGTTTGCAGTTACCCGATGACAGGTTGGTTTGCCGGAGGTAACTGGAACAATATTGTTCTTGCCAACACCGGAGATTGTATGCGAATTGTGAATACCTCCGGATGCGAAGTTTTTTCTGTTGCCTATGCCGCGGCAAACGCGAACCCGATGATTTATTTTAGTAGCGGAGGTTCAGGAGCAAACAATGTGTGGTATTTCAACAATGGAAACCCGTTCCTTCAATCTAATTGGTCTGAGGGATGCACCAATATTGCCAATTGTGGGTCTGACGTTCAGACACCGGGCTTCCCGAACAATGCAGCCAACCAGAGTTTTCTTAATTCCCTTAATAACGGCTGTACTCCAATTCCTGCGCTTGCATTAAATCCACAACCGGTAACAAATTCGGTGTGTGGTTGCAATGGTATTGCTTCCGTTACGGCCTCGGGTTCAATTCCGGGATACACCTATGTGTGGACGCCGACACCTCCTGTCGGTCAAGGCACAAGTTCAGCCTCTTCTTTGTGTCCCGGCGTTTACAAATGTGTCGTTACCTCACATATTGGCTGTAAAGACTCTCTGACATTTACAATTGGAGGCTCTGTTGCTATTAATGCTTCCGTGACGGGAACCAACGTATTGTGTTTCGGAGACTCCAGCTCAACTGCTACTGCAAGTTTTACCGGAGGGAATGGCGGAATCACGTACAACTGGAGTCCTGCGCCGGGAGCCGGACAAGGAAACAACAATCCAACAGGACTTTCCTCTCAGTCTTATACAGTTACCGTATCAGACGCGGCAGGTTGTTCGGATACCGCAATTTTTTTTCCTTCACAACCCCCTGAACTTTTAATTACGTCTTCGATTACTCATGTTTCTTGTTTTGGTTTATCGGATGGCTCAGTTAACATCTCTGTATCCGGAGGGGTGATTCCGTATAGTTTTCAATGGAGTAACGGCGCAACCACTGAGGATATAAATAATTTACCGGCGAGTCAAAATGCATTCACTGTTTACGATGCCAACAATTGTCTTGTACGCGACACCTTCGTCGTTACACAACCGCAACTATTAACTGCCGCTATCGATTCCACTCCGGTAATTTGTAACGGCCAAGCATCGGGCTCTGCGCAGGTGGATGCCAACGGCGGTACGGCGGGATATTCATACAGTTGGCAACCTTCCGGAGGGAGTGATTCGACAGCGTTGAATTTAAGTGCGGGCACCTACACTTGTACAATCGTGGACGCAAATTCATGTTCCACAAGCGTAACAACAACGGTTACGCAGCCGCCTTTGTTATCTGCCACGGTTTCAACTATTGGGGCTCCGTGCGGAGGAAATTCCGGTTCTGCAACTGCGCTTGTTTCGGGTGGTACGCCGGGGTATAATTACAATTGGCTGCCGGGAAATAGCACTACGCCAACTGCTGTCGGACTTATTGCCGGCACGTATTCCTTGATTGTTTCTGACGCGAATTCCTGTGCTGATACTTTAATCGCAATTGTCGATAATATTAATGGCCCGTCGGTTTCCATTGCGAATTCCAATTCAGTAACTTGTTTTGGATTTTCAAATGGTGTTGCGCTTGCTGATACTTCGGGAGGTGTGCCGCCATTTATAATTTCGTGGGCACCAGTAGGTGGTAATTCTGTTTTGGCCGATAGTTTACCGCAGGGCTCTTATACGGTAACAATTACAGATGCGAATGGTTGCAGTGCCTTTGCTGTTGCTTCAATTTCACAACCTGCAGCACTGTCTGCAAGCACAAGCGGCAGTGACGCCTTGTGTAATGGATCAGCTGATGGATCAGCGAGTGTAAATGTTTCAGGCGGTACGGGAAATTACACCTACACCTGGTCTCCGTCAGGAGGAAATAATTCTCTCGCAGATAGTCTTATTGCCGGAACTTATTCGGTTGTTGTTCAGGACGCGAACAATTGTTCTGCCACTGCGAGTGTTACTGTTTCTGAACCAAGCCCACTTTCACTGGTGCTTACTTCGAGCACAACTACCTGCGGCTTTTCAAACGGAAATCTTTCAGCTTCTTTCAGCGGTGGTGTTCCTTCCTATGAAATTTTATGGACTCCAATCGGTGATACAAGCGCATCGGTAAGCGGAGTTGTTTCGGGAACTTACACGTGTACACTTGTTGACGCGAATAATTGCAGCACGTTTCAAACTGTAAGTGTTGCTGCATCATCACCTGCAGCTCTAAGTCTTTTATCTTCCGATAGTGTAAGTTGTTTCGGTTTTTCTGACGGAGCAGCAAGCGTGAACGCAAATGGCATTGCGCCCTTGTCGATTGTTTGGCTTCCTACAGCAAGTACCGGCAGTTCTGTAAACGGGTTGAGTGCAGGATCATACACTTGCGTAGTGACCGACGGAACAGGATGTGTTGATTCTTTACAGGTAAATATCGCTCAGCCCAATTTGTTAACAGCAAGCTCGTTGTTTACCAATGTTTCCTGTTTTGGTCAGTCAACAGGATCTGCAAGTGTTCTTGCTTCCGGCGGAACACCGAATTATACCTACGTTTGGTCGCCAAGCGGAGGAAATTCAGCAAGCGCCGGCAACTTGTCCGCGGGGAATTATACATGTACAATCACTGACGCAAATAATTGTCAAGCCAACGCTTCAGTTGTTATTGCTCAGCCTCCTCAGTTGATAGTTACGCTTACATCAGCGATGGTGAATTGCTATAACCCGCTTGGGAATATCACTTCTTCCGCATCTGGAGGGACACCAACCTATACCTATAATTGGTCTCCTGCAGCGAGCGGATCCAATCCGACTGGCGTGCCTGCAAACACGTATACACTCGTCTTGTCAGATGCTTTAGGTTGTTCGATAACACAAACAGTAACAATTCCAGCAGATACTGTTTCACCGGGTTGCAATGCAGGAATTGATGATACGCTTTCTTGTTTACCAGGCTCCTCTTTAAGTTTAAACGGTACAACTTCAACAGCGGGAGTAACCTATTCCTGGACCGGCCCAAACGGATTTTCTGCGGCGCTCCCAAATCCTTTTATTAATCAATCCGGAACATATACGTTTACGGTAACAAATCCGTTGAACGGTTGCAGCAGTACAGATGTTGTAATCATTTCTCAGTTACCCGGACCTACTGCTTCAATTCTGGCTGCTCCATCTTCAGGCGCAGCACCGTTATCGGTGAGTTTTGTCGCCGGTGGCAACCCTGTTACAAATTACCAGTGGGATTTTGGAAATGGTCTTACCTCAACATCTGCCTCATCTAATTCAATGTATGCGAACCCAGGCGGTTATACCGTAACCTTGATTGTTACGGATGCCATTGGATGCACGGATACAGCCACACAAATTATTTTAGTAAACGAACCGTTTTCAATTTTAATTCCAAATGTATTTACTCCAAACGATGATGGAGACAATGACATGTTTTTTATTCCGTCCTCCGGTATTCGTGAAATGGATTTAAAGATTTTTGACCGCTGGGGATTGTTGTTGTCGGATGTCACCTCGATTAATGGGGGGTGGGATGGAAAAAACCTGAGTGGAGACGTAGTGCCTGATGGCACGTATTACTTCGTACTTCGCTATACTGATCTTGACGGAAACGAGGGCAGCGCAAAGGGATATCTCCTTCTTGCCAGATAAAATTTTAAAACAGTATTAGGCTTTTGAATATTCCTCTTTGAGGAATTCGCGCCACTCTCCTAAATTGGCGATGACCTGAATCTGACGGTAATTGTTGTGGAATGTATCTTCGTCTGAAGAAGAATTTAAAATTTTTAGACGATAGCGATCGAAATTATTTAACGCCAAACGTTCTTCAACGCTAAGTTTTTTTCCGCTGAACTCTTTATCCCGCAAATCATTGATACTTGGTTCTCCGCCAATGGTTTTTTTGGCAAAAAATTTATCGATGATTAGTTTATCCAGTTTCATAGTTCGAGTACAAAAGTAAAAATTCTTAAGTCTAATAATTGAGTTTGATCCTAAAACTGTTAACAAAAAAATGTTGAATTCTAATCTGCCTTTTGAAACTGGCGCGATTGAAAAAAATCCCCATCGGCATTAAAAACCTTTAGAATGTAATTTCCGGATTCGAAGGGTTGAGGTGAAAAGCTAAATTGATGCAAACCTGCTTTTAAGTATTCGCGGAGAAGTACTTTCACTGTTTTACCCGCGAGATCATACACAACAAAATTCAGGTATTCATTTTTTTCAAGCCGGATTTCCAGTGTCACAATGGTTGACACAGGATTTGGAAATAGTTTTAAGGAGGATTCTTGGTTGCTTTCTTGAATACCAACATCCTGCGGACTCAGGGCAATCTCTGCAACCCATGTCCCGTGGCGCCGCAAGGAAGATTGCAGATAACCATAGTATCCGTTCATCCATATTTTTCCCGGTTCGTTGTATTTGCGCTGCGTTCCACTGTAATCCCCCCACCGCTCCAACGCACTGCTCAATACATTTACATACGATGTTCCGTTTTTTACTATCACCCGATTGGAGTACTGCCCATTGCCATCTGTCTTTACAACCGAACATCCGGCATATACAGTAGGTGCCGTGTGATTAAAATTGATGATGCAGGAGTTATCAAAAGAAGAATTTCCGATATAAGAAATGTTTGGATATCCAAGATCACAAATGGTATCGTTGATAATGTATCCGCTTACAATTGGATTTGATGAGACCTGCTGAATAACGCCATGGTATACAGCACAGAATCCGGTGGAGGTATCCAGTGTGTTGTGTACGTATTGCAGGATATCATTTTCATAAATTGCTCCTAGGTTTCTTGCGTCGTTGGTGGCCATTTTATGTGTTGCGAACTGGCGTGCGTCCGGCGGAAAACTGTAGTTCGCATTGCTGTTTAATTGTGTAACACTTACTGTCTGACCCGGGGCGCCGAGCGTATCTGAAATTTTTACCAAAAAAACAGTATCACAATTTGTCGCAAAATTTCTGTTGCTCACGAAATACTGATGCGGTCCGTAAGGCGCATTGCCGCCGCGTGCTGGACATAAATTTCGAATCGGTTTACCATTCCAAAAGATGCTATCGTGCATGGCGGCCTGAAGGGTTGTTCCATTGTAACCGTCTGATGTTTTCAGTTGCCACACCAGCGACTCCACA
Source organism: Bacteroidota bacterium (assembly GCA_900299295.1). Taxonomy (GTDB): domain Bacteria; phylum Bacteroidota; class Bacteroidia; order B-17B0; family Aurantibacillaceae; genus AM-1111. Next base: position 742 of record OMJH01000057.1, on the reverse strand, counting down.
AAACCGGTTTGCCAGGAACTGTCAGGATAGAGCAGATTGACTGTAATAAATAATTCAGTAGGAGAGACGCTCATCATCGGGTAGTCCGTCCATAATCCGTTGTTCTTAGGATTTCCCGGAAGCGAATATAAATTCCAGGCGCCTTTCGGATTATTTGTTTGTGAAAACCCCAGAATGATGGAACTTGTAGAGTCTGTAAATCCATTCAGAAAAACGATAATGAAACGGTCGTTGACAGGGTCATACTCAATAATGGGGTCAAATTCGTCATGCGGCAGGTTAAGAGCGGCAGCGAATGAACTCAACGATTGTGTTCCAAGCGAAGAGTCGGCTTGGCAATCGTGAAAATAGATGAGTGTATTACTGACGGAAACAATTTTGCAATCGTTTGAAACCGCGATGTCGTTGTCGTTAGGTGTTGAATTGTAAAAAGGATTGGCGAAAAAATTTTTTCCGACGAAGGGAGAGGAGAGCGTTGTGTTTTGTGAAAGCGTTGAAGGATGAACTTTTGATTTTTGCGATTCTGAAGAGGGTTTCATAGGAATACCTCCGGGAACAGGTTTTTCAATACATTGAACTGCTGTAAAAAAATCAGGTAGCGGTGTGCTGAAATCAATTGTTGCTTTTCTGTCGAATGAAAAAAGCTGTGACTGCTGTGCTGTAAGTGTTGCAACGAGCATAAGGGAGCTGAAAAATAAGATACATTTCATATCACACTAGAATATAAGTTCAATTCTTAAAC
>OMJH01000056.1 GCA_900299295.1 Bacteroidota bacterium | reverse complement strand
ATGGGGAAGCCATGCGTATTTTTGAAGAAGGAATTGCAGATATTGCCACCATTGATGAAGCACTACGTAAAAGAGGAGGTTTCAAAATGGGTCCGTTTGAACTTACCGATCTGATAGGCCACGATGTAAATTACACCGTTACCGAGACTGTATGGAAAGAGTTTTATTTTGACCCGCGTTACAAACCTGCACTATGTCAAAAACGACTTATGGAGGCAAAACGCTTCGGTCGAAAGTCGGGACGAGGATTTTATGATTATAGCCCCGACGCAATTCAGCCCCTACCGAATGATGATCAACAACTTCAAGAAAATATTTTCTTCCGCATCATTTGTATGTTAATTAATGAAGCAGCTGACGCATTATACCTCAACATTGCTAACCGGGAGGATATAGACATGGCTATGACCAAAGGCGTGAACTATCCGAAAGGATTATTACGCTGGGCCGACGAAATCGGGGTTAACCGAGTAGTTAAACACTTAGATGAACTTAACAATTTATACCAGGAAGATCGCTACCGCGCCAGTATATTACTTCGAAAAATGGGTAAAGAAAACAGAAATTTCTATGATTAGTTCAAAATGCTAAGCATTTTGCTACCTTCGCAATAAATTTCGGGTATGAAAACAAAACACCTTCTTATTCTGCTTACGGTGATTGGTTTTACAACTTTAATTTTTGCGGCCTGTTCCAAATCGGAAGGCGACGGAATTACTCCTTCCTATTCAAGTGAAGCAACAAGCACCGGAAGTAATCCGAACGGTGGAGCACAAACCAGTACTTGATTTTCTTATTGAGAAATTAAATCAAGCTGAATTTCTTTTTCAGACTCTACTTCGAATCCGCGGTCAATTGTAAAAATTGTCATTTTCTGTGACCTTGCACGATAGGTTACCCTATACTTACCGGGTTGCAAAGAATATAATTGTTTTGTTTTATTTTTATCAAGATTGACAATCCGCGTAAGTATTCCATTTTCCTCCTTAAAAACACATCCCTCTCCCGCCTCTTTTAAATTTATGGTCACATACCCAGGCAAAGGGATTTCAACTTCTTTTTCCATACTCTGGTTAATCTTTAAATCTTGAATGATAGTACGTGGAAGTGTTAGAAATTCGAGATCATAACTTCCTGTTAAATAAGTTTCACGGGTTTGAAGGTTCTGAACATGAAGGGTTATCATTTCACCTGATTTTCTTATAATGGCACGCATCTTTAAATTTGGTTTACGCATATAATTTTTTTGAGGTGAGAAATGCAGATTTAATTTGCCCTGCGGGCAATCAATTGGGATAATCGTATGTTTTCCTGAATTAATAGAAACATTCTTTTTTTCCACCGGGGGTATAGTATTTACAACAATGCGATATACTCTGCCGGGAGTAAAATGCGTAATCGTATCCGGATTGTTTTTTTCGTTCAGTGCATGAACATAATTGTACAGCATATTACCCGTTTTCTGATCAAAAATAGACATGTTAACATTTGTTTCGGTAGGTCTGCCGGAGATATCTAATAAATTAATTTGTGAAGTAGTTCGTGAAACCGACAACTGCTCCAACACAGGATTCAGGCCCGACCAATTTTTAGGATTATCACCATCAATGTAAGTACCCACACAGTTAAAAATTTCTGCATCTTGTTTGGATAATCCTATTCCAATTATGAAAGGGCGAATGAGAATTCCTTTTTTTTCAAGGTCCAGTTTCGCGATGCAAGGATCGCCTCCACACTCCTCAATTCCATCCGTAATTAATATGACCACATTTTCAGAAACCTGATCCGGAAAATCAAATGCACATTTTGTTAATGAATGAGCGATAGGCGTAATCCCTGTAGGCTTAACCTCAGCTACTTTTTGTTTTATTAGTGCAAGATTGTTTTTCTGAAAGGGAACAAATAGTTTCGAGTCTTCGCAATCTCCGGGAGGATAAGCCACCGTGTTACCATACATACGCAGTGCAAATTCATAGTTTTTCTTTCGACTCAAACTATCTACAAACTGAACAAACATTTGTTTTGCATATTCCATTTTTGTTTTACCATTCAACTTACCGGACATGCTGTTACTGGCATCAAAAATGAAAAGAATACGCATTTTTTTTGGCGATTTCCCCTGCGCAATTGCACCAGAACTAATACAACTTAGAAAAACAAAAACAAGTAATAAGCGAAACATTGTCTAAAAATACCTGTATAATTCAAAACCTTTAAAAAAGTTAATCTAATCTTTCAAATTATAATGGTTGATAACTGATGTCTTAAATAGTAAGCCACCAACAAAAGTAATTATTCGAGTTTAACTTATTACTTTTGTATTTTGCCATTCACGTATGAGTAATGATTCAATCTTAAACATATCGCCTGTAGACGGGCGCTATCAATCACAAGTAACTAAATTACGTTCGTATTTTTCTGAATTTGCATTGATTCATTACCGTGTTGAAGTAGAAATTGAATATCTTATCGCCTTAGGAAAATGCGGTCTGTCACAATTACCGGAATTTTCATCTTCACAAACCAGCGATTTACGATCCATCTATCAAAATTTCACAATCGAAGATGCCAAATCGATTAAAGAAATTGAAAAAGTGACAAACCATGATGTTAAAGCAGTTGAATATTTTATCAAAGAAAAAATTCAAACACTTGGCCTGGAAAAATACATTGAATTCATTCACTTCGGTTTAACATCTCAGGACATCAACAATACCGCCACCCCGCTGCTTCTGAAAAGAGCCTGGGACACAGAACTTCTACCTCAACTGAAATCAATCATTAACAAGTTGGATGAAATAGCCACGCAATGGCAAAATGTTCCAATGCTTGCGCGTACACACGGCCAACCCGCATCGCCTACACGATTAGGAAAAGAAATACTGGTTTTCTGCGAGCGACTGACAAAAATCCTGAATCATACAACGGTGGTTTTTTCCGCAAAATTTGGGGGAGCAACCGGAAACTTCAACGCCCATCATGTGGCTTTCCCGCAAGTGAATTGGAAAAAATTTGCTGATGAATTTGTTATTTCAGTCTTGAAATTAAATGAGCGCAATCAGGCTTCAACACAAATTGAACATTACGATAACCTTGCAGCATTTTTTGATTTTCTGAAACGCTTTAATACTGTACTTATCGATTTAAATCGGGATGTTTGGAGTTATATTTCCATGGATTACTTCAAGCAAAAACTAAAGGAAGGCGAAATAGGTTCTTCGGCTATGCCTCATAAAGTAAATCCGATTGATTTTGAAAACTCGGAGGGAAATTTAGGTATTGCCAACGCTTTATTCGAACATTTATCTGCCAAACTTCCAATTTCGAGGTTGCAACGTGACCTAACCGATTCAACCGTATTGCGAAACATCGGTGTTCCAATTTCGCATTCCGTAATTGCCTACAATTCCTTGCTAAAAGGATTAAATAAACTCATTTTAAATGAATCAGCGATAAACAATGACCTGGAAAATAACTGGGCGGTACTTGCGGAAGCGATTCAAACAATATTGCGACGCGAAGGATATCCCAAACCCTACGAAGCATTAAAATCACTCACCCGAACCAACAAAACAATTACACGGGAAAGCCTGCACGCTTTTATCAATGATTTAAGTATTTCTGTTAGTGTGAAGGAGCAGATTAAGAAACTTACACCTCAAAATTATACGGGTATTTAATGAAGGTTGCCGGATTCACCATCGCCCGTAATGTAATTCGCTACGATTATCCCATTCGCGAAGCTATATTGTCGGTATTGCCACTGGTAGATCGCTTCTTCATTGCAGTAGGGAAATCAGAAGACGATACGCTAAATTTTATCCGTAGCATTGATCCGGTCAAAATAGAGATTCTTGAAACCGAGTGGGATGATAATTTGCGTGAGGGTGGAAAGGTATTATCTATTGAAACCAACAAGGCATTCGAGTTAATCCCGGAGGAATATGATTATGCGTTTTACATTCAAGGTGATGAAGTGCTTCATGAGAAATATATTGAAGAGGTAAAACAACAAATGCAGAAATGGAAAAATGAAAAGAGCGTACAGGGATTATTGTTCAGCTACACGCATTTTTACGGGACCTACGAATACATTGGTGATTCACGAAGATGGTACCGAAACGAAATTCGAATCATTAAAAACGACAAGCAGATACGTTCTTACAAAGATGCGCAGGGGTTTCGTACAGCAGACAATAAAAAACTTCGGGTAAAAAAAATCAACGCTGAAATATTTCATTACGGATGGGTTAAACCTCCAAAAGCCCAGCAAGAAAAGCAAAACAACTTCCATAAAATGTGGCACGATGACGAATGGGTGAAAAAAAATGTTAGTAAATCGGACAATTTCGACTATTCACAAATCGATTCACTGAAAAAATTTTCAGGAACACATCCGGCCATTATGAATGAGCGAATAAAAAACCAAGATTGGGATTTTATTTACGATGAAAGAAAAATAAAACGCTCAATGAAAGATAAAATTTTGAATATTATCACGAAAGTAACGGGCTGGATACCGGGCGAATATAAAAACTACAAAATAATTTAAAACTTATTCTTCGACCGACTCATTGAATCGCGAATAATTTCGCCAGCGTTCGATTGCCGCTGACATATCCTGCGGAATTTCGGATTCAAATTCAATCTCCTTACCGGTTCGTGGATGCGTAATTTTCAATGATCGGGCATGCAGTGCTTGCCGCGGACAAAGCTGAAAACAATTCTCTACAAATTGTTTGTATTTAGTGAATGTTGTGCCTTTCAAAATTCGGTCACCTCCGTATTCGTTGTCATTGAAAATGGGATGACCTGCAAATTTCATATGAACCCGAATCTGATGTGTTCTTCCGGTTTCCAGTTTACATTCAATCAATGTAACATATCCGAAACGCTCAAGCACGCGATAATGCGTTACCGCATGCTTTCCCTGAGAGCCATCGGGAAACACATGCATCACTTTTCTGTTTTTCGGATCACGACCTACATTACCGGTTATGGTTCCTGAATCCTGATCAGGATTTCCCCATACCAATGCAACATACCTTCGGTCGAGGTTACGGTCAAAAAAATCTTTGGAGAGCCTGACCATTGCACGTTCTGTTTTAGCAACAATCAAAATTCCTGATGTATTTTTATCAATTCGATGAACAAGTCCGGGCCGATCAACAGACAATTCTTCTGAAAGACTTGTTCGTGAGCGGGGTAAATTTTGGAAATGATAAATCAATGCATTTACGAGTGTTCCTGAATAATTACCATACGCAGGATGCACAACCATTCCGGGTGCCTTATTAACCACAATCACATCATCATCTTCATAAACAATGTTCAACGGAATGTTTTGTGGAATCAATTCAATTTCACGGGGCGGATGAGGTAAAACAATAGAAATAACATCCCCGGGTTTTATTTTGTAACTCGACTTTACAGCTTTCCCGTGCACAAGTATGCTTCCAGCTTCTGATGCATACTGGATTTTCGTTCGTGAAGCATTTCGCAAACGCGCACCTAAAAATTTATCTATCCGAATCGACTCCTGACCTTTATCTACCTCAACACGAAAATGCTCAAATAAATCCTGATCCTCTTCCTGTATTTCAGGCTCATCATTCATGATCAAATAAATTATTTCGTAATTACAATGGTCTTTGTGAATACAACTTCCGAAGAGGAATTGATTTTCAAAATATAAATCCCCTCGGCGAGCGAGGTGGTTGAAACTTTTTCATGATTACGGATACGCTGCTGTAACACCTTTCTGCCGGATAAATCATGCACTACCACATCAAATTCGTTTGAACTCGATTTACCAAATAAATGAATCGAAATAAATTCATCTGCAGGGTTTGGAAAAATAGAAATTCCTTTTTCTTCGCTTTTCATTTCTTCAAGTCGGGTACCCAAATCAAGCTTTTTAAACACAGGACGAATCATATATGAACCATCAAATGAAGAATTTGCCCAGGTTCCATTTGTATTGTAAAACATGTGATCCCGATGATTAAAATTACGATCAAAACCAACGTTAAGCGGAGTATTTCCAGTTTGCTGAAATCCAACATAATAAGTTCCGGGATTTAATGCGACCGCTTTTAATAAGGTATCACGTTGAAAAGCATTTTGAAATTCATTATTCAAATATTCAGGATACCTGACAGTATCAGCATAAACAGAATCACCCGGCACACCGCTGTTATCGTTCCAAACCCAAATCACATAGGAAGAATTCATGATCAACGGAACATTAACTACAGGAGCGAAATAAATATCGACGGCCTTTAAACTGTCAAATTTATTCAGTGAAATTTTGACTGCCATTTTTGACCCATATTGATTTAGTCCGTAACCTGATTCGGCTGTTCCATCATCAAAAGAATAGTAGTTGTAAAAATGAGTCTCACCAATGAGCGTATCATTCCAGTTTTCATCAAGATTAAAATCATTTGGCTGAATTGTCAAGCGTGTTTTGTAGGTACCTGAATCCGACATATTCATTGGGACAGGAAAATTAATAACCTGATTTGCATGACTTGGATAATTGTCCCATCCTCCAATCGCCCAATTATCAATATTAAAATATCCTGGATTTACCTGCGGTAAAATTGGGTTATTCAATGTGTCAAATAACTCAAGTTTAACTGAAAAATTGGACGCGGAAGTGGTTGTATCATTGTTACGAATAAAAACCGGATAACTCGAAACCACATCCCCACCGGATACAAATTGCCAGTAAGGCATAGAAGAGTAAGAACGAAGTAATGACGGTGCCTGGTACCCGAACGCAATATCCTTAAAACTCGAATCGCCTTTCGTTCTTCCGGCATTCAGTAAAACGTAATCCAGGTGCCAGTGATCAAGCGCTCCGGATGGGGTTGCACGGTTACGAAAACGAAATTGAAAGCTATTGTTGAAATAACCTGATGTTCCCGGAACTTTTACCATCACATAACGCCATGAACTGTCGTTAACACCCGGATTAAAACCGGCTTTTGCCCAAGCGGCATTCCAGGATGTATCCGAGGAACGAAAAAACTCCAAAACAAGTGAATCAGCGGTCTCGGGTGCATCTCCCCAGCCTCTGGCCTGATAGAAAAACGAAAGGTAAACACTACTGTCGGCTGAATTCAGAAAGCCTAAATTTATCGGTTTTGAAGTTAAGGTATCCGCTCCGGCGCTGGAATTGACACCGGCAGAAATATTATAGGGGTATCCGAATTCATTTAGCCCGTCGAAGGTTGCTGCACCTATGGTAAATGGAGCACGTGGATATCCGGTATTAATATAAACAGCTGAACCTGGGAGCCATTTTCCTGTATCAGGTCGAAAACTGCGCCTTGCAAAATCATCAAAAAAAGGAATAGACAATGATGAAAATGCCGTTGGAAAAGTTTTCTCGGAACGGTGCTGGACACTTTCTTTTGATACCGCCATGGCAGGATTGAAGCGCAAAGGGAAAAGGCTATCTTGTCCGAACAAAACGAAGCCTAAAATGAAATGCCACAACAAAAACACAACTTGCTTATTCATTTTTAATCGTTCGGATTGATTTTATCAGGTTGAATTTTTGCATCATCTTCGGTTACAAACAGTGAAACATTTGAACCTTGGCCAAGTTGTTTTACAATTGCGGGATCGGGATACTGGCGATAAACTTTACAGGATAATGAATCGCTGATGCCGGCATCAAAAACTACCTTACAACTAAAGGAAGAGAGGCGATTCAATGCCTCGGAAAGTGCCATTCCGGAAACGGAAAAATAATCGGTTAGCATAGAGCCGCTGCCCTGCCCCACTACCAACGACACGGGTGTACCTTTTTTGATAAGAAAGGGCTGTCCGCCGGCTTTGGCAGATTTTATTTCTTCAGCAGTGTAACTTTTACCATTTACAACCTGACGAAGTACCGCGCCCTCATCACCTGATTCAAAACTAATTTTTCCTTGTTTAAGGCCGTAACTTTCAATCATACTTAAAGCCTGCCTTAATGAACGATCTGCAAACTGAGGCATTTCAATTTGAGGCGGCATTTTACTGGAAACGTATAAATAGATGGTTCTATTGTGCTTAACAGCAATACCCGGTTCAGGGTCCTGCCGAATAACAATACCCGGCTCCTCCTCAGGCAAATACAAGCTGTCAATAATCGCGTAACTGAGTTCTTTATCTTCAATAAATGCTTCTAGCTGACCTAACTTTTTTCCTTTAAAATCGGGCACAGGAATCATTTCGCCATGATGAGTAAGTAATCCCAAAAACTGAAAAAAAAGAAAAAGAACAAGGACAAGACTCCCCAGCGCCATTCCGAAATGCTTTAGAAAGGTCTTGGTTTTAAGAAAGGAGATGAAATCTTTCACTTAATTGAGTATCACGATTTACCGAGGCATAAAGTTACAATTTAATTCCAAAAATTAAGAAGTGAAAATCAAATTTGACACTCATCATGTTACGGTATTTTTCTTAAGTTTATATCGTTTTGAATCAGGTGAAACGTATTTTATTATTTCCGATTTCGTTGTTGTACGGACTAATTACCGCATTGCGGAATTTGTGTTACGATTGGGGAATATTGAAAAGCTACAATTTCCGTGAGCATGTAATAAGTGTTGGAAATTTAGCTGTAGGCGGAACCGGAAAATCTCCGCATATTGAATACCTCAATCAATTATTGAAAGATCAATTTTCTGTAGCCAATTTAAGCAGAGGTTACAGCAGAAAAACCCGAGGCTACATGGAAGTGTTTGCTGAAAATACTGCAGAAGAGGTAGGAGATGAACCAAAACAATTCAAAACAAAATTTCCGGATATTTCAGTTGCGGTTGATGCTGACCGTTTGAGAGGAATCAAACAATTACTTAAAAAGAAACCAAAACCGGAAATCATTTTATTGGATGACGCCTTCCAACACCGAAGAGTGAAACCCGGATTGAATATCTTGCTCACAGATTTTCGAAACCTTTTTGTAAATGATTCCATGTTACCCGGCGGCTTCCTTCGTGAATACCCTTCAAATTACCGACGGGCCGATATCATTATCATCACCAAAACGCCGGAAAGAATTACCCACCTGGATTTAAAAGTTTATTCCAAAGAAATTAATCTTTTGCCACATCAAAAGCTGTTTTTTTCATGGATTAAATTTAGCACATTGCATTATTTCAGCGATTCCGGTTTCACAATGGATATTCCACAACAATTGTTTAAATTCAATGTAATGGTCATAACTGGAATTGCTAATCCGTATTCACTCATTACCTACATAAAAGAATATGCAAATTCAATTGTGCATAAAAAATTCGGAGATCACCACCATTTTACTATCGATGAGATTGAACAGTTACGCAAAGAATTTAATACCATTGCAGGCGAAAATAAAATAATAATTACCACTGAAAAAGATTTTATGCGTTTACAGAAACCTGAATTACTGGAAGCGCTTACCGGATTACCACTCTTCATTTTGCCAATAGAAATTGATTTTAAAAATAAAACAGATGAGTTCAACGACAGCATCCTTCGATTTGCACGCGCAAATCCAATCCACCACCGAAAATATTATCCGGCGGACCAATAATTTTTCTCCTCAGACCGGAATTATTCTCGGAACAGGACTTGGTGGACTTGTAAAAGAAATTAAAATCCAGCATGAAATTCCTTACGAAGAAATTCCTGACTTTCCTGTAAGTACGGTCGAAGGGCACAGCGGCAAACTGATTTTCGGAATTCTGGGCAGTAAACGCGTGGTTGCCATGCAGGGCCGTTTTCATTTTTACGAAGGATATTCCATGCAGCAATGTACATTCCCGGTACGCGTGATGAAAGCGCTTGGAATCCGTCACTTGTTTGTTTCCAATGCCAGCGGTGGGGTAAACCCGAATTTTGAAATTGGAGAAATTATGATCATTAATGACCACATCAATTTTTTCGGAACAAATCCACTGTTAGGCAAAAATGATAATCGGCTCGGGATACGATTCCCTGATATGAGCGAGGCATATGATAAAAAAATGATTCGTAAAGCACTTGAAATAGCTGAACGAAACAAGATAAAAGTAAGTCAGGGTGTTTACCTCGGACTTACTGGCCCTTGCCTCGAAACTCCTGCCGAGTACCGAATGGTTCGTATTTTAGGTGCAGACGCTGTTGGAATGAGTACGGTTCCTGAAGTAATTGCTGCACGACATGCTGATATTCCCTGCTTCGCCATTTCAATTATCACTGACCTTGGTGTGGATGGGAAAATTCAGGAAACTACGCATGAAGATGTTCAACGCGTTGCTGCTGAAAAAGAACCGCAAATGACGCTCATTATGAAAACACTAATTGATGAAATTTAAAATCTATTCTAAAAAAAATCAACATGAAAAAAAATCTGTTTCTTCTTGCATTGATAAGTGTTGTTTGCGGATGGGCACAAACCTACGCGAGTTTCAACATTAATCTTTTAGGAACTATCAGTCCGTGCACGGTTAACAACTGGTACGCCAACGGTTCGAACACCAAGTACTCAAGTGTAGTTGGCTGGGCGAATCCTGCCGACAACCGCGAATACGCAATTCTTGGTGCTACTAACGGCTATTACTTTATAGAGGTCACCAATCCTGCTTCACCGGTTGTTCGCGATTTTGAGTCTGGCATTAATGCAAATTGCCTGTGGCGAGAAATGAAAACCTACGGGAACTATGCCTACCTCGTGAGCGATGATGCAACGCCGAACGGAATGATTATCGCAGATCTTTCATATCTGCCAGATTCTATTCATGTAATCAGCAAAGGCAACAGTATTTTAAATCGTTCCCACACAGTTTTTGTAGACGGCAATAAATTATACTGTGGATACATTAATACCTCCGGAGCCGGGCAAAAAAGTATGGCGGTTTATAGTCTTGCCAATCCGGCAAACCCCACCCTACTTCGTTTCCTCGATAGCGACTATCCTTCCATTTCAAGTGTTCATGATATGTGGGTACAAAACGATACAGTCTTTGCAAGTTGCGGATACGACGGATTGCACATTTATCACTATGATGAAATTCAAAACAAATTTTTCGAACTGGCCAGCTACACCGGTTACGTACAGGCAGGATACAATCACAGCAGTTTCAGAACAGCGGATAAAAAAACACTCGTTTTTTGTGATGAAGTTCCTACCAACACGGTAGTAAAAGTGCTCGATGTTTCCAACCTCTCCAATCTGACCTTGCTCGATACCATCAAATCAAACCAGGGCGCAACGCCGCATAATCCCTATATCGTTGGAAATGATTTTTGTTTTGTAGCCTATTATCAGGACGGCCTGTACCTATTCAACATAAGCAATCCTTCCAATGTGTACGTAGCGGGTTATTTTGACACACATTATCAAAACGGACTTAATAATGGTTATCCTACATCTCCAAGCTCTTATATGGGAGCCTGGGCAGCCGATCCTTTTCTCCCCAGCGGAAATATTTTGGTGAGTGACATGCAAAATGGTCTTTTTGTGCTGGACGCAAAACCTGCCGGCGTAGGCACTCAATCAAATTCAATCGACAAAAAAATATCGGCAAAACTTTTTCCCAATCCTGCAACTGAAAATATAAACATTCAATTACTGAATTACAAGGGGAAAATTGATATTGAAATCTTTGATGTACAAGGGAAAAGTGTTTTAAGCGAATCAAAAAACACCAACGATATCATTTTTAATTTTGAGTTGAACACAAAAAAACTTTCTGATGGTATTTATTCACTTAAAATCAGTGGCGAAAATTTTACCCTGAATGAAAAATTTATTAAAAATTAATTCTGTTTAAAATTTTACCTGCAGTTTCAAATTTAGTTGCCGGTTCGTAAGGTAATTCGGTATCGCATACGTTCTGTTGGTCACATCCCTTACCCACAAATAAGAAATGGTATTTAGCCTTGCCGTTAGGTTCAACACTTCAATACTTAACCATGCAGAGCGTAACCATGAATTTTTTCGTTTCACAATCAGCATTTTCTCCTCTTCCGGACTTAGTTCTTTACGTAAAAGAAAGGAAAAACCAATATCAACGCGCCAGAAAGAAGGCATGCGCAGCGTGTCGCTGTAGCGATCGCGCGTAGGCGGGCCAAAAGGGAGTGAAGAGCCGAAAGTGTTTAGCATATGTACGCGGCAGTTCTGCTTGTTCTTCAGATAATCCTGAAAAAAAACAGAAACGCTCACACGCTGATCAGTTGGACGAGGAATATAACCCGGCGTGTATCGAACAGAATCGCCAACAGGAACCACGCTATAACCCGGATACCAGGGTTTCCCCGTCGTATCGGTATATCGATAATAAAAGTCATCTTTTAAATCTTCCCGCGTTTGCATTACACTCACGCTAACCCACGATTCAATGTCCTTTACAAACTCACCGTTCATACGAAAATCAAAACCGCTTGCATAGCCGCGTGCATTATTTTTTGCGTAGTAACGAATCCTGACGTTATCTATTTCGTAGGGAATCAAATCATTTAATTGCTTGTGATACAAAGCTCCGATCATCTTAAAATCCCGACCCCATATTTTTAAATTATAATCAGCGGTGAATGTATAATGAATTGACTGCTGAGCCCGAATTTGCGTATTGATGTTCCCTGAAAAATCGCGAAACTCACGATAAAACGGTGGCTGATAATAATAACCATAGGAAGCTTTTAATACCAAAGCATTTGAGCTAAGTTTTTTCAGGTGTGGGCGCCAGGCAAGTGTTGCGCGCGGAGAAATAACCTGTTGCTGGTTGAACGTCCAGTAATTGCTGCGTACACCCGCTGTGAACGACAAATCCGAGGTGTCTTTCAGTTTTCGTGATAAAATATATTCTGCATATCCCATTAAACGATTGCTGTTCAACTCAATTTTATTTTTAATAACATCCTGCAATTCAATTATGCTCATATCGCCCTGCGGTAAAGAATATCCTGCAGAATCAACAAACTTCCACTCACTGAGTTTATCTTTTATGAATTCCTGCTGCATTCGTACGCCCCAAAGCAACTGATCCTTTTTAATAAGCCACTTGCCTTTATGCTCCACACAAAATACGGAGGCATTTAAATCATTACGTCCATTATTGATAAATGTACCAATGCCACGATTGAATGCCACATTCCCAAAATCGGGATCACCAAAATCAGTCTCTAACTGGTTAATGTAATATTGACCCATAACCGTAAAATGCTCCTGCTCGGCGGTCTGATAGGCGGAGGCAATGAATTTTAACCGCAGGCTGTCACGTTTTTCGCCCTTCAGCGGCCGCCAGGTTGCACTCACCGCATTAAACAAGGTCTGAAATTTACTTTGTTCTTTACCGTCAAAATAAACTTTGAAACTATAGGCTTCATTAATGGTTCCAAAGCGGGTTTCACGGCTTGCCGGCACTACCTGATAATCATTTACGGCGACGCTTCCTAAATATTCTGCCTGCCAGGCAGGAGAAATATCAAAATTTAGAAAGGCCTGATAGTCATAAAACCGCGGACGATAATCTCCCTGAACATCCAGTGTACGGAGCAGGTACTGATTTGTTTTATACCGTGCTCCTATCATCCATCCAACTAAGCCATTTTCAGAACGTCCCTGAACTGTGGCAGTGGCTCCCATTAAGCTCAAAAACGCGGAGGATGAAAATGATTTTGGTTTTCGATAGGTTATATCGAGCACTGAGGACATTTTATCTCCGTATTTGGCTTCAAATCCGCCCGGCGAAAAACTGAGGTTTTTCACCATGTCCACATTGGCAAAACTTAATCCCTCACTGGCTCCACTTCGTGCAAGAAAAGGACGATAAACTTCAATATCGTTTACATACACAAGATTTTCATCGTAATTGCCGCCGCGAACGTTATAACCGGTACTTAATTCATTCCCTGACCTGGTACCAATCATTCCTTTCATTATATTTCCAATGTCCATGGCTCCGGGAATGAAACTCACCCGCGAAGGATCCATATCATACCCTGTATTTCCCCAGTTTTCAATTGTTACTTGTCCCAGTTCCCGTTTGTCTCTCACTTTTATTTGAATATTGAGAATTTCATCCTGATTCAATTGAAAAACAAGCAAGGTGTCGGAATAGCCTAGTCCTGTCAGTTTGAGGGTAATTTTACGCTCCGCAGGCACAATCAATTGAAAACGACCTGCAGAATCAGTAATGGTTTGGCTTGAAACGGATTCCAGTACAACGGCAGTAATTCCGATGGCGGGAGCATTTGACTGAGTTTGAACCGCACCATTTATGCGTGCAGACTGGGCCATCACAACATTTGAAAACACTGCAAGCAGAACAGCCGGAACCCACTTATGAAAAATAAATCGCTTCAAAACACTTTCTGCAAAGATTGTAAAATCACTGCATATTAACGGAATTCCATGGATGTTATTTTATTCTTACCTTAAATTGATAATAATTTTTACTGCCAATGATGAAATTACATTTGTTTATTTAGCATTTTTGCATCGTATTTAAAGATTCGACTTTTCTGTTTCCATGTATCGCTTTTTTATTTTCATTTTCGTTTGCCTCCCGATTTTTTTCCTGGAGGCGGCCCTGCCCTATCGTTATTCCGTTGATTTGAGGGAAGTCAATAAGGACCAAATAAAAATAATTCTTCGTTTACCTGATCTAAAAAGTGAAAAAAATATTTTTTGCTTTCCGGCAATGGTTCCCGGTACCTACAGCGTTTATAATTTCGGGCGATTCATTCATAATTTTAAAGTAACGGGGAAAAACGGAGAAGAATTGCCCGTAAAAAAACTTGATGTCAATCGTTACGAACTGCCCGATATTGCTTTAATCGATTTCGTTAGTTATGAGGCAGAAGACACCTGGGATACGGAGGATAAAAACGACATTGTTTTTGAACCTGCCGGGACAAAATTCGATGCAAACTCCGAATTCATCCTGAATAATCATGGTATTTTTGGTTATCTCATGGGCGGCAACAAACTCCCCCTCGAAATTGAAATCACCAAGCCCGATGGTTTTTATGCGTCCACCGGTTTAATTGATATTACCCAGGGCCTTCAAAAAGATATTTTCAGAATAAATGATTATCATGAACTGGTTGATTCACCAATCATGTATTGTAAACCTGATACAACAACAATTGACGTAGCGGGAACCCGAGTGTTGATCTCTGTTTTTTCACCCAATAAAAAAATAACATCTGCCTTTATTTCCCGGACATTAAACGAATTGCTGAATGCCCAGAAAAATTACCTCGGTGGTAAATTACCGGTCGATAAATATGCTTTCATCTTTCATTTTACAGATGCTGCAACACTTTCCGGCACCAGCGGAGCGCTTGAACATTCCTACTCGTCGACGTATGTGTTATTCGAAGCCGACTCCCTCGACCTTGAACAGGTATTGAAAGATGTTTCAGCTCATGAGTTTTTTCATATTGTTACTCCCTTAAATATCCACTCCGAAGAAATCGGGAATTTTGACTTCAATCAACCGGTAATGTCTGAACATCTGTGGTTGTACGAAGGAATGACAGAGTACGCAGCACATCACGTCCAAGTGAAAGAAGGGCTGATTACCGTCGATCAGTTTTTACAAACCATGCAGGATAAAATGCTGAATGCTCAGGATTATTACAACGATACCCTGCCGTTCACGCGAATGAGTAAAGGATGTCTTGACAAGTATAAAACGCAGTACAACAATGTGTATGAAAAAGGAGCATTGATTGGTATGTGTCTTGATATACTTCTCCGCTACAACAGCAACGGGCGTTACGGAACTCAGGATTTGATGGCAGATCTTTCCCGTTCCTATGGTAAAGAAACCGCGTTTCGTGATGATGAACTTTTTTCAAAAATCACCTCACTTACCTATCCGTCTATTGGCGAATTCCTCAACAAATGTGTTTCCGGAAATGAAAAACTCCCCTTCGCCGATGTCTTCAAAAAAGTGGGATTCAATTATCTTGAAAAAAAACAGAGCGAAGAAATTACACTTGGTGATTTTGACCTGGGTTACAATCCCGTTTCGGAACGTCTGGTTGTAGAAGGCACATTTAATTTAAATGAGTTTGGAAAAAAAATGCATTATAAGGACGGAGATGAATTCGTAACATTCAACGGTGAAAAGTTAACCTTATCCAATGCCCGTGAAGTTTTCGAAAACTTTCTCGCCAATGCCAAAGAAAATGCACTATTAACTGTGGAAGTGATGCGCAGAAACAAGAAAGGCAAGGAATCACTCAAAAAACTATCGGCTAAGGTGAAAAAAAGCAAACTCATTTACAGAAATCACCTCGAAGTAAATCAGGAAGCCTCAGTAAAAGAAATCATCACCCGAAATTCATGGTTGGGATTATCCGGACGATAAGCTCAACATTATATCAAAATCGTTATGAATAAAAAAACGATTTACTGGATTTGCCAGCTTTTCGGTTGGGGGATATTCATCATTCTACAGGTCCTCTTTTTCAGTTTTACCAATTCACTTGGGATAACCGATTTGCTGAACTATTTTTTTTGGTATTTGTTTGCAATCGCCATAACGCATGGTTTTCGCTTTATTATTTTAAAATACAAATTGGTCCGACTACGCCTTCGTCAACAATTACTCGCTGTTATTTCGGGAAGCAGCGCCATGGCCATTGTATTTGTTGCACTTCAGTTCCTTGTTGCCCGCTTGACGCTGGGTAACTCGGCCGTATTTTCGTTTGAATCCGCAGCAAATAGTATCAATTTTGCCTTTGTTTTCTTCTTGTGGAACCTGATTTATTTTTCGTATCAATACATTGAAAATTACAAGAAAGCCGAAATTGATAATCTGCGATACCGGGCAGCGATGAATGAAATAGAGCTGAATAATTTGAAGTCACAACTCAATCCGCATTTCATGTTCAATGCCATGAACAGCATTCGCGCGCTCATTCACGAGAATCCGGAAAAAGCAAAGGAGGCCATCACCATGCTTTCAAACATTTTACGAAATACATTGCAACTGGAAAAAAACAAACTCATCCCGCTTGAAGATGAAATCAAATTAGTGCAAGATTACCTGAGCCTTGAAAAAATTCGTTACGAACAACGACTGAAGTACACAATTGAAATATCGGAATCAGCCCTCACTAAAAAAGTTCCGGCCTTAATGCTTCAGACCTTGGTTGAAAACGGAATAAAACACGGAATTTCAAAACTGGAAGATGGCGGAGAGATTGAATTGAGAGCAGCATGTATAAATGAACGACTCGAAATAATTATTTTAAATTCCGGAAAACTTAATCAAAATCCGGACGAAACTCATTCAGGATTAGGAATTAAAAACACAATACAGCGTCTTAAAATTATTTTCGGTGAAGAGGCGAGTTTTACGCTGAAAAACAGTAACGAAAAAGTTTGCTGCAAACTGGAAATACCCTTTAAAAATGAGTTAATTAATAACAATAGTAAATAGCTTTGTACATTACGAAATATCTCCGGAAAAAAGTAACTTTAAACTAAATTAAGTATGAAAGCATTATTGATTGATGACGAGCGCTTAGCCCGGCAGGAACTAAAACATCAGCTTGCTGCGCATCCGCAAATTGAAATTGTAGGTGAGGCGCAAAATGCCAGCGAAGCGAAAGAAAAAATCAAACAACTCAATCCCGATGTGCTTTTTCTGGATATACAAATGCCCGGCAAGACCGGCCTTGAACTGATTGAGGAAATTTCTGTTTTGCCTGAAGTTGTTTTTGTTACCGCATACGACGATTATGCACTTCGTGCTTTTGAAGTAAATGCACTGGATTACTTACTGAAACCCGTACAGCCTGCTCGACTTGCGGAATGTATAAAAAAATTGCTGGAAAAAGATGAGAAGGAAAGTCCCAAAAAAGAAAATACAACGCCATTTAATGATGATGACTTGGTTTTTGTGAAAGACGGAGAGCGCTGCTGGTTTGTGAAACTCGCCAACATCCGCTTATTTGAAAGCGAAGGAAATTATGTTCGTGTTTACTTTGACACGAGCCGGCCGCTGATTTTACGAAGCCTGAATAATCTCGATCAGCGCCTGAATCCAAAGTCGTTTTTTCGCGCCAGCAGAAAACACATCATCAACCTGAAGTGGATTGAAGGAATTGAGCCCTGGTTCAACGGAGGATTGATGGCCAAGATGAAAGGCGGGGAACAGATTGAAATTTCGAGGCGCCAGGCTGTTAAGTTGAAAGACATGATGAGTTTGTAAATGTGAAAACAAAACATTTGAAAAACGATTTAAGGAAAAAAAATTAAGTTTTTCACTCTAAATTTTCTCCTTTTTTTAACATTCACTTTCCTTACATTTGAAAGGATGAGCCTAAAATAAGAATTAAAGATTATTTCAATTTAAAAATTATTGATTTAAAAAAATACTAAGTGAAAAAAAACAATGGAAAATTATTCTGGAGAAAATAAGAATAAAGTAACTGATTCAATTGAGAATTTTACTAATTCTACCTCCCACCTAAACAAAGAATTAAATTCGGAAACTAAAAATCAGGCTTTTACTTTAAATCGTTTTAAAAAGTTAAAGTCCGATTTACAAACCTACCGAGGTTGGGAACTAAAAATCTCATTTTTGCTACTTTTTATTTCAATTGCATTTTTCTACTTTATTAGGGCCAAATTTTTTCTTATACCTTTTGAACGAGATGAGGGTATTTACGCATATTTTGGCAAACTAATACTAGACGGAAAAATTCCTTATAAGGATTTTTATGAAGTAAAATTTCCCGGGCTGTTTTATTCCTATGCATTTATGATAAAACTGTTCGGTTATGATTTGAAAAGTTTACATTTTGGTTTCACGATAATAAATCTAATAAACACTATTTTAATTTTTTTTATTTCTTTAAAATTTTTCAGACCTGCAATCTCCCTTTTTACATCTATTATGTTTTCAATTTATTCATTAAATCCTGATATGAGCGGGTTTACTATTCAGGCTGAGCATTTAGTCTCATTTTTTATATCATTAGGAATTTATTTTATACTATCAAATGAAGTAAAAAATTCCAATTTCAAAATATTTTTGAGTGGCATTTTTTTATCTTTTGCAGTAATGATTAAAACCGCTGCTTTTAGTATAATTTTATTTGTAACTATTTATTTTATATTTAATTTATTTTACAAAAAAAACAAATTAAAAAGAAGTAAAATTTTATTTAATATTTTATATTTTAGCCTGGGCTGTGCTTTTACGGTTATTTCATTCTTATTTCTAATAATATTAAAAGGCTCTCTCAGTGAAATGATTTATTTCACTTTTAAAATGTCGAGTAGATATATAACCCAAATAAATTTTAGTCAGGGTTTTTTATTACTTAAAGGCGAAATAATAAGAATAATTGATAATCACAAGTTATTTTGGTTTATTTCAATTTTAGGTTTTTGCGTCTTATTTATTCAAAAAATTCAACCTCAAAAAAAAATATTTTTGGTTCTTTTTGGAATTTTGTCATTTTTAATGGTTTTACCAGGTTTTTATTTTTATGGCCATTATTTTCTGTTAATTATCCCAGCTGCAACATTATTATTTGCCAATTTTATAGACTATTCAATCAAATTTTGTAATCGAAAAAATCTAAAACTTTCTTTTATTTCTATTTCATTACTAATAATTCTTTGCTTTACAAATCATTTTTTTAATTTGAAAGCCTATTATTTCAATCCGAATTATTCAAAAATTTTAAGAAGTACCTATGGCAATAACCCATTTCCAGAAGCAATGGAAGTTGGTAAATTTCTAAAAAAAAATCTAAAACAAAACGAGACTTTTGCGTTAATTGGATCAGAACCTGAGCTTTTTGTTTATGCAAATCGCAACTCGTTATCAAAGCACGCCTATTTTACTGCGATTGTTAATAATGTTCCTGAACACCATAAATGGCAAAGAGAATTTACCTCTTCTATTGAAAAAGTTAAACCCCAATATTTTATTTATTTTAATAATCCTATTTCGCTTTTTATCCAACCTAAAACAGATGATTTTGTTTTTAAATGGGCAAATAATTATATAAAAAATTATTATAAATTAGTCGGCCTAGTTGATATAGTTTCACCAAATAAAACAATATATAAATGGAATAATGAATTATTAAATTATATACCTACAACAAAAGATTTGATTTTAATCTATCAACTAAAAAATTGATTTATTTTATAGATAAATAGTTTTTTTCAGACCCTCATTAAATGAAGTTAATTTAAAATCGGGATTTAAAAATAAAAGTTTAGAATTATCTAACGAAAAAGTAGGGTTATCACTCCCTTGCGGGAATCAAATCAGAAACTAAATAATAAATAACATCCAACCCTTTAAAATAATTACTTTTCTGATCTAATTTGTTCAAATCAATTTGAAAATAAGGCAATGAATTTTCAATTTTTTTACGTCTTCCGAAAAGAGTCAGCTTAATATTATCATCACCAACGAAGGATTGAATTAAATTATCCGCAATGAAACCAAAGGGACCAATTATGCCAACATTTATCATATAAGAATTTAATTAGCGCTTGATTGCAATATTATGAAAGGCGGCAATTACTGAATCAGGTCTTCTACGCGATTCATCATAAATTCTGACAATGTATTCACCGATGATTCCTAAACAAATAATGGTAAGCGAACCAAAAAAAATTATTAATAGCGACAAAGTTGTAAAACCAGGGACGGGAATATTATTAAATAATTTTGCATAAAGCAACAAGGAGGTATAAGCAAAAGAAAAAAATAATCCAATAAAACCTAAAAAAGAAATAACTCTTATTGGCATGTTTGAAAAGGAAAAAATCCCATCAATGGCAATTTTCAAAAGTTTTGTTAGAGTATAACCGGATTCACCGTCCACTCTTGATGATCTTTCGTACTCAACACCTATTTGATTAAAACCAACCCAAGCCCTTATTCCTCTTAAAAAAGGGTTTTTTTCATTCAATTTAAGCATACTTTCAACCACGTTTCTTTTCATTACACAAAAGTCACCTGTATCGAGTGGTATTTCAATCTCACTCATTCTTCTTAGTACTCGGTAAAAGATATTATAGGATGCCTTTTTAAAAAATGATTCCTTCCTCTTTTTACGTACCCCATAAGCTACATCAAAACCTTCTTCTAAGTATTTAAAAAAACCGGGTAATAGATAAGGAGGGTCTTGCAAATCGTCATCAATGATTGCTACATAATCCCCAGTACTATAAGATAAACCTGTTTTTACTGCATATTGATGGCCAAAATTTCTAGATAATTTTAAAGCCTTCAAATAGGGATAGTTTCCTGACAACGAGAGAATTTTTTCATAACTAGAATCTTTGCTGCCATCATCGACTAAAATTAGTTCAAGACTCCAATTGTTTTTAACTCTTTCATTATCGATTGCAATTAGCAATTTATTTATAAAAGAGGATGAATTATATACGGGAACAATTATTGAAACATTCAAAGACAAATGAATTTTTAATTTCAAAAATAAACAATTTTCCTATGAAAACAATATCAATTGTTAGTGCCATTTATTATATTTGATAAATAAAAATCATGAAAGTTGTAATTCTTGCAGGTGGTATAGGTTCCAGAATTTCTGAGGAAACAACTGTTAAGCCAAAACCAATGATTATGATTGGTGGGAAACCAATAATTTGGCACATAATGAAAATCTATTCACATTATGGCTTTAATGATTTTATTGTTTGCCTAGGTTACAAAGGCCATGTAATAAAAGAGTATTTTTTAAATTATTTTCTTTACAATTCTGATATCACAGTTGAGTTAGAAAAAAACGTTGTAGATGTTCATTATACAAACACTGAGTCATTCAAAGTTACATTGGTAGATACCGGACTTGATTCCAACACTGCCGAAAGAATCAAAAGAATTGAAAAGCATGTTGGTAATAATACATTTATGCTTACTTATGGTGATGGTGTTGCTGACATAAACATTAGCGATTTATATAAGTTCCATAAAAAATCCGGGAAACTTGCCACTTTAACATCAATTCAATTACCAGGTAGGTTTGGGAACATTGAAACTGATATTGATGGAATGGTAACCCGATTTCAAGAAAAACCAGAAGGAGATGGTGTTTGGATTAATGGTGGATTTTTTGTCTTAGAACCAGGAATTTTCAAATACCTTGAGGGTGACCAAACAAATGTTCAATGGGAAAAAAAACCATTGATAGAAATCGCAAAAGATGGACAATTATCTGCATACAGACACAGTGGCTTTTGGAAATGCATGGATGCTGTTAGAGATAAAATTGAACTTGAAGAGCTTTGGAACTCTAATTATCCTCCATGGAAAGTATGGTAAATTTATTCGAAGGAAAATACAAGAATAAGACCATTCTTTTAACAG
The DNA here is from genome assembly GCA_900299295.1 of Bacteroidota bacterium. Taxonomy (GTDB): domain Bacteria; phylum Bacteroidota; class Bacteroidia; order B-17B0; family Aurantibacillaceae; genus AM-1111. Next base: position 541 of record OMJH01000056.1, on the reverse strand, counting down.
GACACACGGGCTTTAAGGGCTCTTGGCTAGGATATTGGTTGAATAAGCTAGGGGCCAATGTAATTGGGTTTTCGGATAAGATAATGGGTGCTCCTAACCATTTTGAAATACTCGGCAAAGAAATTTATTCAAGTTCTGTCATTGGAAATATTAATAATCAAGAAACTCTACAGCACGTATTTGAAACAAATAAAATTGACCTTGTTTTTCATCTTGCAGCTCAATCATTGGTTAGACAATCATATTCAGACCCAATAGAAACTTTTGAAACGAATATTCTTGGAACTGCTAAGGTTATAGAAATTGCCAGAAAAAATATTTTTGTTAAGGGTATAGTAGTAGTTACTAGCGATAAGTGTTATGAGAATCTTGAAAATGACGTTGCGTTTAATGAAGAAGATAAACTTGGAGGTTATGATCCATATAGTGCTTCTAAAGGTGCAGTCGAAATTGTGATAAATTCATTTAGGCGTTCCTTTTTCACAGATAATAAAAATTCCACTAATTTCATTTTAGCAAGTGCAAGAGCCGGAAACGTTAT
>OMJH01000055.1 GCA_900299295.1 Bacteroidota bacterium | reverse complement strand
CTTCAAACTTTTTAAAACGACTTCCGACATCGTGCACATCCAAACCAAGGTGATGAGATGTTCCGTGCATGAAATATTTTTTATAAAGAGGTTTGGCAGGATCTTGCTTTTTTACATCAGAAAGACGGAGTAATTTAAGTTTAATTAGTTCCTCTTCCATTAATTTACCCACGTTACGATGATAATCGCTAATATTATTACCAGGCACAAGCATTTGAGTTGCGGCACGCATAACTCTCAAAACAGCATTGTACACCGCACGTTGTCTTTTAGTAAACTTTCCGTTTACCGGTAAACAACGCGTTAAATCGGAATTGTAATTGGCATACTCTGCTCCCACGTCAAGCAATAAAATATCACCTTCTTTACATTGCTGATTATTTTCAATGTAATGCAAGACACAAGAGTTAAACCCGGACGCAATAATCGGCGTGTAGGCAAAACCGTTTGAACGATTACGCACAAATTCATGCAATAATTCCGCCTCAATCTCGAATTCCCAAACCCCGGGCCTAACAAAATTCAATAAACGACGAAAACCTTTTTCGGTAATGTTGCAGGCATTCTGAATCAGTGAGACCTCTTCAGTTGATTTCACAGCACGTAAATCATGAAGAAGTGGCGCACTACGATGATAGTGATGTAAGGGGTATCTCTCTTTACACCATTCAACAAAGCGTGCATCGCGTGTTTGTGATTCCACAACCGCACGAATATGTTCATTAGCATTGAGGTAAATTCCCTGCGCCTCACACATTAAGGTATTGAAAACAGTATTGAATTCCGACAACCAAAAAATTTGCTGTACGCCTGAAACGGCACGCGCTTCATCTTTAGTAAGTTTATGACCTTCCCAGATTGCGACTGTTTCATTGGTTTCTTTCACAAATAAAATTTCACGGTGTGCTTTTTCATTGGAGGAAGGGAAAAGTAACAGAATACTTTCTTCCTGATCAATGCCGGATAAATAAAACAAATCAGAATTCTGTTTTAATTTTAAATGCCCGTCAGCGTTCGTAGGTAAAACATCGTTAGAATTGAACAATGCCAATGTACCGGGTAACATTTTAGCAACAAACTTCTTTCGGTTGGCTACAAATAACTTTTGATTAATAGAATGATAGCGCATATTAATAATTAATAAGGTGAAAATAATAAAGAAAGCATGAAAAATTTATTTTACAAAAAAAAAAATTAAAATTTTACTCCAATTACCAGCATATCATCAACCTGATCATAGCCTGTTGACATCCATTTATCGATCGATTCTGAGAGCTGATTCCCTTGATTTGTCATGGGGACTGATTGAAGTGAAATCAAAATTTCCTTAAAACGTTTTGTCATTAATTTTTTTCCGTCTGGCCCACCAAACTGATCTGCAAAACCATCGGAATGTAAATAAATCGCATCCCCTGCCTGCAATTGAATTGTGTGACTGACAAAACGCTGAGCTTCTTCAGTAAAACCACCAATCGCACATTTGGTTGGCTTGATTTCTTGTAATACACTTTCTTTCTCCTGATTTCTTACAATCCAAAGTGACCTGTTTGCACCGGCATAATGAAGGATTTTTTTATCGTATTCCACGACACATAAAGCAACATCCATCCCGTCGCGGGTGTGATTCTCACGCTGACGCAACGAATGTTGCACTCCGGTATTGAGTTGAGATAACACCGCCGAAGGGTCTTTCACACCTTTTGTCAATATAATTTCATTTAACAAAGAACTACCTACCATGCTCATGAATGCACCAGGAACGCCGTGTCCGGTACAATCTGCAGCGACTAAAAAATCAACTCCGTCTTTATGATTAAACCAATAAAAATCACCAGAAACCACATCACGAGGTCTTAAAAAAACAAAGGATTGCGGAAAATGATTTCTAATTTTTTCGACAACCGGGAGCATAGCTCGTTGAATTCGTTCTGCATAATTTATGCTGTCCTTAATGTCATGCAATGCAACTGAAAGATTTTGATTCGCATTCTTTAAGGCTACTGTTCTCTCATCCACTTTTTTTTCCAAATTGCGGTTTTCTTTTTCAAGAGCTGCAGTTCTCCATCGAAAAAACATAATTAAACTGCCTAAAATGAAAATTGTACTAAACGTATAAAACCACCATGTTTTCCAAAAGGGCGGTAAAATTGAAAACTTAAATGAAATAACCTCACTGCTTTCAATGCCGAACGAATTTCGTGCAACAACCCGAAAAACATAATCACCCGGTGGTATATGGGTATACACTGCCTGATTGTTTGAACTATAAGGTGACCAGTCAGCATCCAGATTTTCAAGCTTAAATTTATAGTTGGTCTTGTCAGTAGTCAAAGCACGAAAAACAAAAGTGAGATTATTTTTATCATGCGATAATTCCAGTTCAACAGGCAGTCTTGTTTTACTATCTAAACTGTCCGCATATTGATTCCAGTCCAAATGTTCATAGAACAGCTTTATATCGGTCAGCAATAATTTCGGAGGGGTAGAAACCCTGAAATCTAATTTAGGATTGTAGCGAGCTAATCCATCTTGTGTACAAAACCAAAGGCAATTATTTTCATCCTGAGTAATGCCATTCTGTGTGATTTCCTGAGACATCAATCCTTCATCAATTCCATAAAATCTAATATCTGACACCTGATTTTTTCCATCCAACACAATATGATTAACTCCTTTATCTGTTCCAAGCCAAATTGCATTTCTTTCCATAAACATTGACTGGATAAAATTCGAGCATAAACCGTTTTCGTTATTAATAGAAGTAAAGGTATTTCCTGACTGAACAACGAGTCCTTCATCCTGCGTTCCAAAAAAAACTCTTCCGTCTTTATTTAATGCGATTGACCAAACAACAGAGAATTTTGAGGAATCTGCTAAACTGTAATTAACAAAGTGGCCATTTTCTAGGACCTTCAATCCAAAGCTATGCTCCGAAACGAGTAATCTACCTTTGGCGTCGAATCCGGCAGTCAATAAATCATTCGAATTCAATCCTGAGCCGTCATTCGCATAATAATGTTTCAAGATTTCGCCCTGGGAGGTAAATAAAAAAAGGCCGCTGCCATAAGTTGCTACCCATAACTTATTGTCAGAGGTCGGCAAAATTTTAACCACATTATAAATACCTTCTTCTTTACCATCTACTAAAACCTCTTTGCAATTTTTAAAGGGCTTCAGTTGTTTTCCATTTGCATTAAAAAAAATTAAACCATTATTTTCGGTGCCACCTACCAAAATATTTCCTGCTAAACTGATCAAAAAAGTAAAATGCTTTTCAAACAGTTCTTGCGCTGAAACCACTGGCAAAAATGCGGACGACCCAGGTTCCAGATAATATATACCTCCGGATTTGGTTGAAACATAAAGAAAACCGCTTGTTGGCTTAGAAACAGCTAATATTTTATTATCCGGAAGCCCATCCTTCGTATTGAAATTTACTATGGATTCACTCTTAAGTAGGTTAAGACCACCAAGTTGGGTCCCTACCCATAAATTCCCTTCATAATCTTCAAGGATACTATTGACAGAAATTGAAGACAAGCCCTCTTTCTCAGAAAAAATACGATTCTCCTTAGAGGAATACTTCAGCATACCAACCTCATCTGTTCCAATCCACAAATTTTGGTTTTTATCGATTTCCAAGGTGCCAATAAACGCATTATTAATATATTCAATGTTTATTCGCTTAATTTTTCCGGATACAATACTGAACAATCCGGAATTATTTGAACCAGCATAAATTTCTCCGGTCAACGGATTTTTTTTCATACAAAAAATTGAAGCTTTCGGATATTCCGGAATTGAATCAATTATTGAAATAATTTTCCCATTCTGATTCACTTGATATAAACCGCCGCGATGGGTACTAACCCAAAATAAATTACTGCTTTCTTGACAAACGGATAGAACTCTGTTTTTTCTCAAACCTGTAGCGGTATCCAAAGTGATAAACTTTTTATCACGGTAAATTTTTACACCCTTGTCATCCGTTGGAATCCATACAGTTCCCTGACTATCAATAAAAAGATTGTAAATTATTGTTTTACCAACCTTGTTTTCCTCTTGAAATGAGGTAAATTGATTACCATCAAACATGCACAATCCTTCCGTTGTGCCAACCCAAATATTACCGGAATTATCCTCGGCAACGCTCGTTACGTCATTGCTTAATAACCCATTCGATTTCGTAAAAGTTTTAAATTCTCGTCCGTCAAACCTGCATAATCCTCCACCCTGAGTTCCGAACCACAAATAACCATTTCGTGTTTGAACAGCACACTTTACATTGGAATTTGCAAGTCCATTTTTTGTAGTATACTTGATGAAATTATACGTTTGGGAAAACAAATTACCAATCGTAACTATAAAAGAAAAAAAAATTACGAACGATTTAAAATTAGAGTTCAACTTTTTCATTTCAAGTAAACAAAATTAACTAAACAATTCAATACTGAATCCTTGCTACTTTATTGCTTTCAACTTAACTGATGGTCCGTATCGATTAATAATTTCATCGGTATCTTCGAATGACTGCTTCATTTTATTCATCAATTCATTATCCAAATAATCAGGAAGATGTTTATTATTAACACTCCATTCAGCAGGAAAAACAATATGCATTTTCTTAGCGCTGCGTTCTCCACGATACACCCATGTTGGCAAATATTCAACATTCCCAAAATAGGATTTATGCTGATCAAAATTCTTTTTGAGGTGTAAACTCAGAATAACGCCGGCATCTGTATATCGCTTGTTTTGATTTGATAAAAAATTCCCGAGACTCCATGCTACAAAACAGGAATCAGAGTGATTCGCATCGGGAATTAACCACCGGCAAGGCCCGACTACATGAGGATGAGCACCAAGAATTATATCTGCTCCTGCCTCCCTTGCCCATCGTGCTGCATTTTT
>OMJH01000054.1 GCA_900299295.1 Bacteroidota bacterium | reverse complement strand
CAGTCAAATGGGGTCGACACCCATCGCTGCAACCATTAAAAAAATGATCAATAAAGAAAAAATGGAATATGTGGGTAATTGTACTGACGAAAACATTGTTGAATTGATTTTTGGAAGTGTATCTGAGTTTGCTAGACAGGTGGAAGAAAATGGAGATAGATTTATTTATAAAAATTACATTGTTGTGTCTTACGATGTTGAAAACGACATTCATTACTTTTGGAAAAATAAATTTAAGAGATATTGACAAATCACCGAACAGTTGTTAATGTATTGTTCAAATTACGTCACGGTAAAGTTTAGAAAAACAGTATAATCAATATGGGCACACATTGTATCACTCGAATTCATTCTTCCGATAAAAACTCGCCAATCCTTTTGACAATGTATCGTCATTACGATGGCGGTTTTGAAACTCATGGAGTTGAATTGACTGAATTTTTGAGGAATATCAAACACATGGGTATGGATTGTTTAGCCGCACAAATTGTTGCTAAATTCAAAACCGAAATAGGAAACATTCGTATTGCATGCGAAGATGATATTGAAGATTATGTGTATAATGTGTTTGAGAAGAACAATGTAATTTTTGTTGAAGGAGAAAATACTTTCACCGGAGAAGTTCGTGTTCTTTTAGGAAATCCAGAACCTTATGATTTGGCTGAGTTTGTTTATCAGAAAAATCTTTATGAGGTCAAATGGAGAAAAATCAAACTAACAGAACAAAATCAAAATTACGTGTGCGGTTTCGATTTTGATGATAATATGGAATACAAAAGATTTTCCGTTGAAAAAATCGTAGGTGGTAGTTCAAAAATCAAAATCACCCACGTTGAAGAAAAATAGTAAAATTTAATCCAACGGCATCATCTTTTCGCACTTTCGGTGATTTGTCGGCGAAGACGGAGAAGTGCTGTATATCGCCGAACGTTGGTTTTTATAAAATGGACATGTAGTCCGCCTGAGCTTCGAACTCATGGAACGGTAATTCGGAACTGAAATTACAGGTTCAAATCCTGTCATGTCCACCATTTTTATAAACCCCCGTATCTGGAGGGTACCCCCTCCCAAATGAAATTCCTCCGATCAAAAATGGATCGGAGGTTTTTTTGTTGTCCAAATCAATTTTATAAAAGAAAACGGACAAAACAGTTAATGTCTTGTCCGTTTAGGTTGTGTATTTTTAATACACCGCGCCCAACAGTTCATTTTCACAGAATGTATCAACAAACCTGCCTCCACCATTCACTTCCTCAAGGAAGAGAAACATTTTGACTATGTGCGTCGCTAAGAACTCGTCCAAGAGCCTTAATAACACCAAACTTACGATTGAAACCATCCTTTTTTGAACATTCAGCAATGCCAGTGATAGTCTTACCATTCTTGGTGGTCAGTTCAATCTCGGTAACACCACCCTTGGCATCAACCGGAACCTTATCGAGTTGCGACAAAGTGTGTTCGTGCTTTGTGAGAAGCGACCATCGAAGGTTGACATTATCAAAAACTCGCCGACGATGAGTAACCCGAACCTTGTTGCCAGCTTGACGAAGTGACTTAATAGTGATCATATTTTTTGTTTTTTATTAAATTAGAGTGGTCAACAGTGATTTTCCTTTACCGATATAACGACCTTCAAATGTGAAAACTTCATCGGTAACTTTGTTATAGCGTCCCACAATTTTACCAGTAAATCTTTGAGACAATGCGTTGCCGTTTGATTCAGTGATAATATATCCAAGAATTTTACCGTTACGATCTTTAATAGTTTCTTTCATGTTTTTGTTTTTGTTTTTGTTATTACCGACGTTTTTTACTCTATCCAAATCTTAAAAAAAGTCAATAGGAAAATTTGTCTGAGATTAAATCAATTAAAATGGTGGGCAAGGTGGGAATTGAACCCACATGATTTTTTTGCTTTTAGATGTCGTAGTCTATATTTATAGTATATGACTACTTATAAACGTAAACTAAAATTGTTAAAAGATGGAATTAAGCCCCATAAATGTGAATTGTGTAATAATACAGAATGGTTATCAAAACCAATAGCATTAGAATTACATCATATTGATGGTAATTCGGAAAATAATAATTTAACTAATTTACAAATGTTATGTCCAAATTGTCATGCAACCACTCCGAATTATCGAGGTAAAAATAAAAAAAGTAAACCAAAAGTTGTTGTAACCGACGATGAATTAGTATCAATCATAAAAGATTCATATACTATTCGTCAAGCATTGATTAGAGTAAAATTATCATGCGGTGCTCCAAATTACAAAAGAATTCATACATTGATGAAAAATCATAATCTATCATTTAAAAAACACAAAATATCGGAAGAAAATATGAAAAGATTGAAAACCATCGAAGAAAAGTATGGTAATTTTCAAAACATGATTAAAAATAAAATTGAATGGCCTTCAAAAGAAGAATTGGAAAAAATGATTATGAATAATTCCATTATTTCAATAGGAAAAAAACTTGGTGTATCAGATAACAGTGTAAGAAAAACCGCAAAGAAATTTGGTATTGATATTAAATCAATCAGCAAATGGTCACACAAACACGGATCAAATGGTCACAAAAACACGGACGATAAAATGGTGGGCAAGGTGGGACTTGAACCCACATGATTTTTAGT
>OMJH01000053.1 GCA_900299295.1 Bacteroidota bacterium | reverse complement strand
CAGCATCTTCAGATTTTACTTTCAACGCTTCGGTAAAGCCGGAAATCGCTTCAGCATAATTTTTTGAACTCATTCCTGCATTCCCTTTTTTCATCGCCGCTTCATAAGCGAGAACCATTTTAGCTTCATTTACTGCTGCAATTTTACCGGCTTCTGCATCCTGCAATTTGCTTTTTGCTTCTGCATCATTTACACGGATAGCCAATGCATCTTTAAACGATTGAATTGCCTTATCCCAATCTTTTACACTTAAGGAGGAAGCTCCTGCTTTCATAGCTTCGTTGAATTTTTTCTGAAGATCGACCTCTGAAGCCACCTTGTTTTTCTCTTTCACACACTCTTCCTTTTTTTGAATAGCCTCGCGGCTTCCGGGGACCAGGGCAAGGGCCTCATCAAACAAAGTAATTGCAGCATCCCAGTTGCGCGAATTTTGTTGATCAACTGCTTTTTTGAAAACATTGTCAAATTGTTTCTTCTTATCCAGCAAAGAAATTATTTCTGCAATTTTTTTTGGCGGATCTGGGTGGGCAGGATTGAGTTGCTTTGCCTTATTAAATAAAGTTAAAGCTTCCTCGTAATTTTTAGCGGCTACAGCTGAGTTCCCTTGAATTAACAAATCTTCAAATTCCTTGTCTTTATCTTTTTTCTTTATCAAAGCATTCACTTCTTCAATTTTCTTTGGTGGCTCCTTTTCATTTGGTTTTAAGGAAGCCGCACGTTGAAAAGCAACTAAAGCTTTTTGATAATCACCTGATGCAAGCGCTGAATTCCCTTCATTCATTGCATCGGAAAAATCCTGTTCTGATTTTTCACCGTTCAGACACATTGACTCAGCTTCCTTTTTTGCTGCAAAGGCCTCTTCGCTTGCCGGTCTTAACTTCAATGCTTCACTGAATTTATCCGCTGCTCCTTTACAGTCTTTTTTAGCTAATGCTTTTTGTCCATCCTGCATCAGCTTCTGGAATTTTTTCGTTATGATTTTGGCAATTTCTTCACAATCAGCGATTTTTTCTAAAGCTTCAAGCGAATTATCGTATTGATTTTTATCATATTCAAAATTTTTTGTGCTGTAGTCGTATGCAAATGTCAGAAGCGGTTTTTTTAAAGCACTGACATCACAATTTTCAGGTGGCTCAAACAACACTACAGCCGTCAACTCAATTGAAAAATTACTATGATCGCCGGGTGGAACACCACGGGTTGTGCACACAAAAAATTTCTTGATGCATCCCGCTTTGGTTATTTCAATCTTGTAGTCATTGTCCGGTTCAAGCATGAATTGAAACCTACCATCAATTCCTGTAGTTTTCTCATCTGCAGATTTCCCGTTTTTAATCAGTGTTACCTGAGCTCCGCTGCAGTTACCTCCGTCTTTCTCTACTTTACCTTTAAAAGGTAATTTCCATTGTTGGGAAAAAAAAACAAGGCAATACAAATTGGTTATTAAACAAAGTATAATCCTTTTAAATGTCTTCATTGCAATATCATTCAAATTTCGACAAAAATCGTTTTCAATCCCATTAAAAATGAAATTGTTTTCAGCCGATTCATTCATAACTTTTTCATAATCCTTTCCACAATTTTAATTAATCATTACATTCACAATGTCATTTCAACATGGAACTTAGTTACTGGGAAAAAAAGTCATTTATTGGTGTGCCGGATCTGGCTGTAATTGGGAGCGGCATCGTAGGACTCAATGCGGCTATTACATTTAAAAACGCTAATCCGTCAGCGCATGTTGTAGTCCTGGAACGTTCATGGCTACCGTTAGGCGCAAGCACTAAAAACGCAGGCTTTGCTTGCTTTGGGAGTCCTACCGAGTTACTTTCCGATTTCGAATCAATGCCTTCAAAAAATGTATTAGATACGGTTCGCATGCGTTTGACAGGACTTTCCAAACTTAGAAAGCGCCTAGGTGATGAAACAATCGGATACATTCCATGTGGCGGATATGAAGTTTTTGATACGACAACTTCATTCGATGCTTGTGCTGACAAACTCAGCTGGCTGAACAAACAACTGAAAGAAATAACGGCCAGTAAAGAAACATTTATTACTGCTCATCATATCCCGAAAAAAATGAGCATGAAAGGATTTAGCAGTTGCATTGCAAGTCCGCTGGAGGGGCAAATCGACACAGGTAAAATGATGCACTCACTGTTGAAATTTGCCCAGTCACTTGGTGTTGTAGTGCTGAACTGTTCCATGGTTTCGGCAATTGAACAACTTTCGAGCAAGGTTTTGATAGAACTCGACAACAAAGTTTCGTTTAAATGCGCTAACCTAATACTTGCCACGAATGGATTTGCCCGGAAACTTTTTCCCGATTTACCCGTTTCGCCTGCACGCAGTCAAGTATTAATAACCTCACCGGTTGAGCAATTGAAATTAAATGGAGTTTTTCATTACGAGGAAGGATATTTTTATTTCCGTAATGTAGGTAATCGGGTATTGCTTGGCGGAGGACGTCACTTGGACTTTGAAAAAGAAGCCACCGATGAATTTGGAATCACGCAAAAAATACAGCGTAAACTTGATCGTTTACTTCGGACAAAGATTCTCCCGGGAAAAAAGTATACTATTGAACACAGGTGGAGCGGTATTATGGGCTTAGGTAAGGAAAAAAAGCCCATTATTAAAAAACTTTCAAAGAATGTAGTTGCAGCGGTTCGAATGGGAGGCATGGGTGTCGCAATCGGGACCCTTGTCGGCGAACTTGCAGTTAAAGAGCTTACAGCCAATTAAAAAAATTACGACTTTTGTGCCCATTGTCATCGTATGAATCCCGAATTATTTTTACAGGAAAAAATCGCTCAGGCACTGAATGAATTATTCGGACTTGAAACTTCAGCTGGACAAATTTCATTGCAAAAAACAAGAGCTGAATTCAAAGGTGAATTCACATTAGTGACCTTTCCATACATAAAAGTCTCAAAAAAATCACCTGAACAAACCGGTGAAGCAATTGGCACATGGCTAAAATCGCGAACCATCGAAACAAAAGAATTTAATGTAGTTAAAGGATTCCTGAATATTTCGCTTAATGAGAATTCCTGGCTTGCTTTTTTTTCTTCCCTTATAAAAAACAATAATTACGGATTCAAAACAACAGGTCCTGATTCAAAATCCGTAATGATTGAATATCCTTCACCGAATACCAATAAACCCCTTCATCTTGGCCACCTTCGGAATATTTTTCTAGGCGCATCAGTTTCTGAATTATTGAAGGCAAATGGCTACCACGTTATTCATTCATGCCTCTATAATGACAGGGGAACTAACATTTCCAAGTCTATGCTGGCCTGGCAAATGTTTGCGAATGGATCAACTCCCGAATTTACGGGTCAAAAACCCGATCATTTTGTAGGTGATTATTATGTAAAATTTTCGAACGCCTACAAAGAAGAAATTGAAAAGCTGATTGCGGAAGGTCTCTCTAAAGAAGATGCGGAAAAGCATTCCGAACTTAGCAAAAAGGTAAATGAAATGACCGTTGCGTGGGAGAAAGGCGATTCCGAAATACGCTCTTTATGGAAAAAAATGAACGACTGGGTTTATACCGGCTTCAACGAAACCTACGAACTTTTGGGTATACAACCAGAAAAATTTTATTATGAGAGCGATGTTTATGATTTGGGTAAGGAAACCGTACAGGAAGGATTAGAGAAAGGCATATTTTTTCAGAAGGAGGATGGAAGTATCTGGATAGATTTAACCGCGGAGGGCTTGGACCAGAAGGTTGTTTTACGCAGTAACGGCACAAGCGTATACATCACCCAGGACATCGCAACAGCAAACGAAAAGGAACGCGATTTTCCTATCGACAAAAGTATTTATGTAGTAGGAAATGAACAAGACTACCACTTTAAAGTGCTGTTCCTGATTCTGAAAAAACTTGGCAAAAGCTATGCAGACCATTTGTTTCATTTATCATACGGAATGGTAGAATTACCCACCGGAAAAATGAAAAGCCGCGAAGGAACTGTGGTTGACGCAGATGATTTGGCTAAAGAAGTGATTGACCGCGCCGAAGAGGTTACTCGCGCTCAGGGCAGGATTGACCATCTTAGTGAAAGTGAAAAAAAAGAATTGTTCCGAATACTTGGCTTAGGAGCGCTAAAGTATTTCATCCTGAAAGTTGACCCAAAGAAGAAAATGGTTTTCAACCCCGAAGAGTCGGTAGACTTACAAGGGAACACCGGTCCATTTATTCAATATTCGCACGCTCGCATTCGATCAGTTATTTTAAATTCAGATAAAAATGATAACGAACTCCTGAATCTACCAATTCCTGCAATTGATAGCCTGCAAAAAGAAGAATTGGAATTATTACGATTGCAACATGCTTTTCCTTCAATAATTGCAGAAGCCTGTTTGACCTATTCGCCTGCATTAATTGCCAATTTCGTATATGAACTTGCGCGAAATTTTAATCAATTTTATCATGAACATTCGGTATTAAAAGCCGAGAGTCAAGAAATTCGTCAATTTCGCCTTCAGCTTAGCCTTAAAACTGGATACCTGATCCGAGATGCCATGAAATTGCTGGGCATTGCAGTACCTGAGCGTATGTAGTGTTTTCAAATTCAAGGGTTTTGACTTTTATTATTGAATAATTTGTATTGTTTTTTTTTTTACTTTTGCCCCTTAATTGCTGAATAGATTATGGACCAAAATTCTAACGAAAAAAAAACCACAACCAGCTTCGATGTACAAGATAAAATTGATGCTGCAGAATTCTTTTTAGATAAAAACAAAAAATCCGTTTATTTAATTGCCGGAGCAATTTTATTAATCGCCGGTGCTATTTTCGCTTATAAATTCTGGTACATGCCTAGTCAGGAAAAGGACGCACAAAAAATATCGTTTTATTCCTTTCAGGAATTTGAAAAAGACAGTTTGAATCAGGCAATAAAAGGCGGACAGAAAGTTCAAACTTCAACCAAAAGAACGATTACCGCTCCCGGTTTAACAAAAATCGAAAGTGAGTTCAGCGGTACAAAAACTGCAAACCTGGCCACCTATCAACTTGGATGTGCTTATATGCGTCAAGGTCAATTTACAAAAGCGATTGAAAAGTTTGAAAGTTTTAGTAGCGATGACGTGATGCTTTCGTCCATTGCGCTGGGAGCAATCGGCGATTGCAATCTTGAACTTAAAAAGTCAGAAGAGGCAATTAAATATTATTTAAAGGCTGCTGACAAAAATCCAAATCAGTTCAGTACACCAATTTTCCTGAAAAAGGCAGGGATGACCTATGAAGCAGATAAAAAATACGCCGAGGCACTAAGTACTTACGAAAGAGTACAGCGTGAATATTCCAAATCGCAGGAAGCACGTGATATGCCTAAATTTATTACTCGCGTTAAAATTTTGGGCAACCTCTAGATTTTTTCGTTACAAGAATAGTATTTAATTATTTGCTAGCTTACTGTTTGATTTAACCAAACATTTCGGAATTCTCCATTTCCGTTCCCATTCTCTTATATCAATTTCTCTCCCATCACATCTCAGATAATTACCATTTTGATCTCTTGCAATTTGCCAGGCGAAACCACGCATAATTTCTACAACAATTAGCTCAGCTAGTGAGTCTGTTCCGACATTTCTATATTTTTTTCCAAGAATAAACCCAATTTCATTATTCAATAAATCCATCTGACAACTGACAGAATCCGGAAGCTCACCATTTTCAAAAATATTTTTTTCGAATTGAATTCGATTTGATTTTTCATGAGCAACCCCGAGCGATCTAAGTTTTGAAATTCGTATATGCTGAGCGAGAAATGCCATTGTAAACACATGACGGAATGCATCCAAACAACCTCCGTTTTCAAATTGATCAAGGCTTTTTTGTTTTTTTACTTGCTCAATCACCGAATAACAATGCTCAAGCCTATTTTTCACACGGACCGAAATGAAAGGATGCATCATAACCCACATTTTTTCCGGCATTTCTAATTTAGTTTTACTAACTTTTTGAGCCGTTAAATGCGTTACACAAATCAAGAATACCAGTGCAAGCAAAACTAAACCTTTTCCCATCCCTTATTCATTTCTAAAGAAAAATTATACTCCTTACGGAAATCCAAATGAATTATTTTTAAAAGACAGATTTCAAAGCTAATCTTCCAGAACAATAGGGGTGGTGAAATAACCACCCTTGTAATGAACTTTCAAAAAATAAATACCATGTGGATTTCCGGATAAATCTAATTCTGTATCCCTGAAATAAGTCTGATATTTTCCAACTACTTCGCCTAAAGAATTAATAATTTCCAAATCATCTCCTGGAGTGAATATTGACGAATCCATGCTAAAAATAAATTTCCCGTTGCCAGGATTTGGGTAAATTAGAGGAGAGTTAACCATAAAAAATTCGTTGATGTTTTGAGTTGGACAAGGAAAAGGCAATGCACACCATACTGTATCAAACTGAAAGAAAATAGTATAAGATTGCCCAGCAATAAACGTTGCGCTCCCTCCAACTACGAAATAAGTTTGAGTAGTATTGCCAATTTGACCAAAATAATACAAGGAACCAGTACCAAGCGTGTCGCCGTTGGCATCGATTACACATGAAACAACCGGATAATTAATAAAATTAGAGGCTGCACCACCCATGTAAATTTGAATGTTAGTCTGACCTTGATTAACCGAATCAGTTTCAATTGCTGTAACGCAAAAATCACTGCAAGAAATCGATTGGGCATACGTGGGCGACTTGTAAAAAAATAAAAGTAAAAAAGTAAAAATTGATTTTCTCATTTTATTAGATTAGTATAGGAAATTTCCGCAAAATTCAAATTAAGTATATGAACATAATTTTTCCACACGACTGCCTGTTGATTTCAAAACAAAAATGGCATTTGAACTTATGAAATGCAAGTAAAATATCGATAAAAATAAGTTTTCGCTGTGATTATGCCGCCTTTAACCGACTAATTGTAGAACGTGTGAGTTTTTCACGAGCGTAATCAAGCGATACAATAAATTCAACAGGAGCCTTTTTTAAGGAAGGCAGTTCATACATCAAATCCATCATAATTGCCTCACAAAGGGACCGCAGCCCACGCGCACCTAACTTGTATTCTACTGCTTTATCCACAATAAAATTCAACGCTTCATCATCAAAGATTAATTTTGTCCCCTCCATTTCAAACAACTGTTGATATTGCTTAATGAGCGCGTTTTTAGGCTCGGTAAGAATGCGTTTCAAAGTTAATGCATCTAAAGGGCTGAGGTAAGAAAGAACAGGTAAGCGTCCAATTAGCTCCGGAATCAACCCAAACGACTTAAGATCAGTTGGTGTAATATATTGAAGAAAATTATCACGGTCAATTGTCTGTTCATTGGCAGAGCTGCTGTAGCCAACCGCCTGTGTATTCAATCGCTTGGCAATAATCTTTTCAATTCCTACAAATGCACCTCCACAAATGAATAAAATGTTCTTTGTATTCACCTGAATCATTTTCGCTTCAGGGTGCTTTCTGCCTCCCTGCGGTGGCACATTTACGATTGAACCTTCCAGCAATTTCAATAATCCCTGCTGTACACCTTCTCCGCTTACGTCGCGAGTAATGCTAGGGTTATCACCCTTTCTTGCAATTTTATCCAGTTCATCAATGAAAACAATTCCACGCTCCGCAGCCTTAACATTGTAATCCGATGCCTGCAATAATCGCGTTAATACACTTTCAACATCCTCTCCGACATATCCTGCCTCTGTAAGAACTGTCGCATCTGCAATGCAAAAAGGTACATTCAGCAATCGTGCAATTGTACGTGCAATTAAAGTTTTACCGGTCCCGGTTTCCCCTACCAGTATCAGATTGGATTTCTCAATCTCAACTTCTTCCTCCTTGTCCATTTTGGAGCTACGCGCCACACGCTTGAAGTGATTGTACACGGCTACGCTCATTACCTTTTTCGCCTGTTCTTGGCCAATAACATAATCATCAAGGAATTTCTTGATGCCTGCCGGCTTAAGCAAATTCAATGCATCATCGGCAAATTGCTGACTTTCCTGCTCCGCTTCACTCGTTACGATGCGATAAGCTTGAGAAACACACTGATCACAGATATGACCATTGATACCTGCAATGAGCATCTTCGCGTCCTTCTTATCGCGGTCGCAAAAAGAGCATTTAATGTTACCGGTTGTCTTTGCCATAGCGGAAATTATTTCCGTGTCAAAATTTCATCAATCATGCCGTAAGCCTTCGCTTCCTCCGCAGTCATCCAATAATCGCGATCGCTGTCTGCCCAAACTTTGTCGAAGGGTTGACCACTGTGCTTTGCAATGATTTCGTATAATTCTTTTTTTAGCTTCTGAATTTCACGTGCTGTAATTTCAATATCGGAAGCCTGTCCTTCAGCGCCGCCCAAAGGCTGGTGAATCATCACACGCGAGTGCTTCAATGCAGTACGCTTTCCTTTTTCTCCGGCACACATTAAAACCGCTCCCATTGAAGCAGCCATGCCGGTACAAATGGTGGCAACGTTCGGGCGGACAATCTGCATGGTATCGTAAATTCCAAGACCGGCGTAAACACTTCCTCCCGGTGAGTTCAGATAAATCTGAATGTCCTTTTTAGCGTCCAAAGACTCTAAGAATAAAAGCTGAGCCTGAACAATATTAGCCACCTGGTCATTTATTCCTGTTCCAAGAAAAATGATACGATCCATCATCAAACGGCTGAATACGTCCATTTGAGCGACATTCAACTGGCGTTCTTCGATGATATAAGGAGTAAGAGAGCTTACATAAGAGTCATAAGTAAGACTGTTAATACCGCGGTGTTTTACGGCGTACTTTCGGAATTCGTTATTATCAAACATGATGTAAAATTTAATGTTGCGAATTTACGCATTTTACCCGTATGGAGGAAAAAGGAATATCAGTAAGAAAATAATTCATCAGGCCCGAAAATTGACTAAATTTGTATTTCTTTAATTTTTAATTTTTAATGGATTATAACACACAGCTTCCCCGACTTGTTTTACCCGAATACGGGAGAAGTGTACATCGCATGGTAGAGTACTGCATGACCTTAAACGATAAAACTGAGAGAAATCGTTGTGCGAACGCAATCATATCGGTTATGGGTCAGCTTAATCCTCATCTTCGTGACATAGCAGACTATACTCATAAGCTGTGGGATCATCTTTTTATCATTTCAGGTTTTCAGTTGGACGTTGATTCTCCGTACCCTAAACCAGAACCTTCAAGTTTTATTTCGCGCCCTGAAAGTGTAGATTATCCGGGAAGTAGGATTAAGTACAAGCATTACGGCAAAATCATGGAGGAAATCATTGAAAAGGCATGTGAATTTGAAGAAGGCGTTGAAAAAGAAGAGTTAAAAAAAACAATTGCCAATCATTTAAAAAAATCACATATGAACTGGGCGAAAGATGCGGTTCCTGATGAAGTTATATTGGGTCATTTATTGGAATTATCAGCAGGAAAATTAAAGATAGAGGATGCTTCAGTTCTTACAAGCAATGCGGATTTAATGCGCAAGAACAACATAAATCTCAATCAGCAACAAAATCTGAACCCGCATAAAAAGCAGCATCAACACAAAAAGAACTTTCGTTATAACAAAAATAAGTTCAAGCACTGATATTTATTAGTTTATTGTTTGTTAAGCGTTGATAACTCTGAACAGCGGAGCGAAAATGCTGGAGCCCTGCACTTTATTTTTGATTTTTAAATATTTCTTTCATGGCAATTTTCGAAGTTTCCGGGGGTAGGCATATGCAAGGCGAAATCGTTCCTCAGGGCGCGAAAAATGAAGCTTTGCAGGTTATTTGTGCCGTACTGCTCACCGATGAAAAAGTAGTTATCAGTAACATCCCGGAAATTGTGGATGTAATGAAACTAATTGATCTTTTAAAAGAGTTTGGGGTTAAGGTTGAAAAAACCGGCGATTCGGAATACACCTTTCAGTCGGATGCCGTAAATATCGATTATATCGATTCCAAAGAATTCAGAAAAAAAGGGGGAGCCCTACGCGGTTCAATTATGATTGTTGGGCCATTATTATCACGCTTTGGAAAAGCTCTTATGCCCAAACCCGGCGGCGATAAAATTGGAAGACGTCGTGTCGACACACATTTTATTGGGTTTGAAAACCTAGGCGCAAAGTTTACCTACGATGAAGAAAATGAAATTTTTTCTATCGACGGAAAAAATCTGAGAGGCACCTACATGCTATTGGATGAGGCCTCCGTTACCGGTACAGCCAACATCATTATGGCAGCAACAATGGCGGAGGGAATTACTACAATTTACAATGCCGCCTGCGAACCATACGTACAGCAACTTTGCAAAATGCTGAATGGCATGGGCGCAAAAATTTCCGGAGTGGGCTCGAATTTACTCACCATTGAAGGGGTTAAAAAGCTTTCAGGAACACATCACCGAATACTACCGGATATGATTGAAATCGGTTCGTTCATCGGTATGGCAGCCATGACTCAATCCGAGATTACAATAAAGAATGTTTCCTGGGAAAACCTGGGAATTATTCCATCGGTATTCAGAAGATTAGGGATACAATTGGAAAAACGAAATGATGATATTTACATACCGGCTCAGGATTTTTATGAAATAGACACCTACATCGACGGATCAATTCTCACAATAGCCGATGCAATTTGGCCGGGGTTTACACCTGATTTATTGAGCATTGTGTTGGTTACTGCAACTCAGGCGCGCGGGACAATCATGATTCATCAAAAAATGTTTGAAAGCCGCTTATTCTTTGTCGATAAATTAATTGACATGGGAGCGAAAATTATTTTGTGCGATCCTCACCGCGCCACAGTAATTGGTCTTGACAGAAAGCAGCAACTTCGCGGCATTCAGATGGCTTCCCCAGACATTCGTGCAGGCGTTTCATTGCTGATTGCCGCACTCAGCGCACGTGGAAAAAGCACCATCTTTAATGTTACCCAAATCGATCGCGGCTATCAATTTATAGATAAACGATTAAATGCTATAGGCGCCGAAATTATTCGTAAATAATATATTCATAGAAGTTTAAATAATGAAATCGTTAATTGCACTATTTGCTTTCATCTTTGTGCTCAATTCATGCCATCAGCAGAAAAAAACTACGGGAAAAAACAACTCGCCCGAAGAAAATTATGAAACTCCACCCAACTTTAAAACCGGACTAGGTATTATGAACAAAGCCCCTGAACTTTGCTTTAAAAACACCAGCGATACAGTAATTTGTCTTTCGCAACTAAGGGGATATTATGTATTGATTGATTTCTGGGCAAGTTGGTGTGGACCATGCCGGCAGGAAAATCCCAACCTAGTAAAAACGTATAATAATTACCATAACAAACCACTTCCAAAAAGTAAAGGTTTTAAAATTTTCAGTGTTTCCTTGGACCTCTCTAAATCTGCGTGGATAGCCGCAATCGAGAAAGACAACCTTTGGTGGCCTGAACATATTGCTGACCTGAAAGGATGGTACGCTGAACCTGCACAATTGTATAATGTGAATTCAATCCCAACCAATTGGCTGATTGATCCACGTGGTATTATCGTTGCAACCAACCTGCGGGGAACTGAATTGTCAACACAATTAGAGAAAATAGCCAACCAAAACAATCACTGATTTCACAACTTTTAAGATTTTTAAAAGCGTATCAATTGGCACACGATTTGGTTTCTGAAGTACATATTTTTATTTTTAACTATGATTTCCAGGTTTTTTTCAATTGTTTTGATAAGTAGTGTGATTCTACTCGCATTAACGTCATCAACCAACAATGCAGATTCCTTTTATGGAAAGGCGCAGCTATCTTTTATAAAAACTTCAGGGCCTTACTCCTTAATGCCTAAAAAAAACACCGCGTTTAAGCCAGGAGAAATGCTTACTTACCGATTACATTATGGTTTAATTGATGCAGGGATTGCAACGCTTGAAGTAAAACCTGAACTCCGTGAGGCCGGCGGCAGAAAATTATATCACCTTGTAGGGAATGGGTACTCAAAGGGTTCTTTCGATTGGTTTTATAAAGTACGTGACCGTTATGAATCCTTCATGGATTCTTCCGCATTGATTCCATGGGTTTTCATGCGAAGAGTGGACGAAGGAGGATACAAATTTAGTCAGGACTACTTTTTCAACAGATATAATAACACTGTAAATATTGGAAACAACGAAACCTTCCCAATAAAAGATGGGACTCAGGATATGGTTTCTGCTTTTTATGCTGCTCGAACGATTGATTTTACCAATGCAAAAATTGGTGATATTTTTACCATTGAAAGTTTTGTAGATAAAGAAGATTGGCCGTTGAAAATTAAATTCGTTGGTCGTGAAACTATAAAATCCGATATCGGCAAGGTTAAATGCCTGAAGTTTCGACCCATTGTCCAGCGTGGCAGAATTTTCAAAAAAGAAGAAGACATGACTGTTTGGATATCTGACGATTTTAACCACGTACCTATACGCGCCGAAGCAAAAGTACTTATCGGCTCAATTAAAATGGACATTATCTCGGTACAAAACACCCTCAGCCCTTTGGCAATTTCCAATTGATTCTTTCACGCGATCTTCCCTTTTCAACAAGTGATAATTATTGTTTAAAAAAAACTTTTAGGAAGCAAACCGATGTTTGTAATTTAGGGCTTGAGGAAAGCGATGAAGGCAAAAATAACTTCCGAAAAGTCAGAAAAGGAAACACCCTTAATGAAACAATACAACGGGATTAAGGCCCGTTATCCTGATGCAATCTTATTGTTTCGCGTGGGAGATTTCTACGAAACTTTCGGAGAAGATGCAATAAAAACCGCGAACGTTTTAGGAATTGTGTTGACACGCCGGGCAAATGGCGCAGCAGCATACATCGAGCTTGCCGGATTTCCACATCATTCACTGGATGCTTATTTACCAAAATTGGTTCGTGCAGGATATCGGGTTGCCATTTGTGATCAGCTGGAAGATCCTAAAATGACTAAAACTATTGTTAAGCGCGGAGTTACAGAATTGGTTACACCCGGTCTCTCTTACAATGACAAAGTACTTGAAAATGGCAGCAACAATTTTCTCGCAAGTATTTTTTTTGGGTCAGAAAAATCCGGAATTGCTTTTTTGGATATTTCAACGGGTGAATTTCTATTAGGGGAAGGTAATGCCAACTATATTGGTAAATTACTGCAAAGTTTCAAACCTGCTGAAATCCTTTTCCGTAAGGATCAAAAAAATCTCCTTCAATCCGTAAATGAGAGTCAAATACACTCCTTTGGGTTAGATGACTGGGCTTTTTCATTTGATTTCGGGTTTGAAAGCCTTACCCGTCACTTTAAAACAAACGGGCTAAAAGGTTTTGGAATTGAGGAATTGAATTTCGGCATCGCCAGTGCAGGAGCAATAATGCATTATTTAAGCGAAACCCGACACGAACATCTGCAGCATATTTCCTCGATTTCTCGTCTTGAAGAGCATCAGTTTGTTTGGCTGGACCGCTTTACGGTCCGAAACCTGGAAATTTTTGGAAGCAATCATGAAAAAGGCACTTCGCTTATCGATGTAATTGATAAAACAATTTCGCCTATGGGCAAGCGTTTACTGAAACGCTGGCTAGCTCTTCCACTAAAAGATTTAAACGCAATAAATTCTCGGCTTGATGCTGTTGATTTTCTTTTGCGTGAAGAAGAATTACGTGTTAAACTGCAAGATTTTTTTAAAGACCTTGGAGATGTGGAACGCCTGATTTCGAAAGTTGCAGCTGGCCGAGTAAGCCCGCGCGAATTGGTTCAGTTAAAACGATCACTTGACACTTGCAATTCAATAAAAGAATTAACAAGAGGCTGCGAGAGCGCTTCCATTACCGGAATTACAGCACAAATAGATTCCTGTGAATTCATCCGTCAAAAAATTCAAAAAGAAATCAAGGACGATGCACCTGTTTTACTCAATAAAGGAAATGTAATTGCTGACGGCGTTCATTCTGAATTGGATGAGTTGCGAAAAATTGCTTTTTCCGGCAAAGGTTTTCTACTGCAAATTCAGCAACGCGAAATCGAACGAACCGGGATTCCCTCTCTCAAAGTTGCTTTTAACAATGTCTTTGGGTATTACCTGGAAGTAACCCATGTGCATAAGGATAAAGTTCCATCGGACTGGATACGAAAACAAACCCTCGTTAATGCTGAGCGATACATCACACCCGAACTGAAAAGTTATGAAGAAAAAATTTTAGGTGCGGAAGAAAAAATTCAAGCATTGGAGACTACCCTTTACAATGAATTGCTGCAACAATTACTTCCTAATATTCAACCCGCACAAAAAAACGCTCAATTGTGTGCTCAGTTGGATTGCCTACTTGGATTTTCAATTCTGGCTAAGGAAAACAATTACAACAAACCTGAGTTAAATGAGAATTATTCGATTAATATTACTGAAGGACGTCATCCGGTAATTGAAAAACAACTGAAAACCGGTGAAAAATATATTGCCAACAATATTTTTCTAGACACAGAAAAACAGCAAGTAATGATGATTACAGGGCCGAATATGTCAGGAAAATCAGCCTTGCTACGACAAACTGCATTAATTGTTTTACTAGCGCAATGTGGAAGTTTTGTTCCTGCGTCCTCTGCGAAACTGGGAATAACCGACCGAATTTTTACTCGTGTTGGAGCATCTGACAACATTTCTTCAGGCGAGTCAACGTTTATGGTGGAGATGAACGAAACTGCAAGTATTTTAAATAATTTATCTGAGCGCAGTTTGATTTTGCTGGATGAGATTGGCAGGGGAACAAGTACCTACGATGGAATATCTATTGCGTGGGCAATTGCGGAATTTATCCACGAACATCCAAAATTCAAAGCAAAAACCTTGTTCGCAACCCATTATCACGAGCTCAACGAAATGTCCAATCATTTTACCCGTATTCGAAATTTTAATGTTTCGGTTCGTGAAATAAATAACAAAATTATTTTTATGCGTAAACTGGAAGAAGGCGGAAGTGAACACAGCTTCGGAATTCATGTAGCCCGAATGGCAGGAATGCCGTCCATTGTAGTAAAAAGAGCCGGAGAAATGATGCGAAAACTGGAGAAAAATCATGAAGCTGAATTATCGACTACAGGAGAAAATAATAGCTACACATCATCAGAAAAAGTTACAGGAAAAAATTATCAGTTAAGCTTTTTTCAATTAAATGATCCTGTTTTGGAAAATATTAAGGAAGAATTACTCAGAACGGAAATCAATGCCTTAACTCCTGTTGAAGCATTATTTAAATTGAACGAGATAAAAAAAATGGTGAGTGGAAACTAGTCGATTTTATATATCAACACAGTTGCATAAGCAACAATTCCTTCCTCTCTTCCTATAAATCCTAACTTTTCGCTGGTGGTTGCTTTTATAGCAATATCAGAAGATACGATATTTAAAATGGGTGCGAGGATCTCCTTCATTTGATTCAGGTAAGGATTAATTTTAGGTCGCTCGGTGCAAACGGTTAAATCAATATTACCCACCGCATATTTTTTTTCATTCAGAATCAACATCACACGCTTCAATAACTCTTTACTATCAATTCCCTTGAACTCATTATTCGTATTTGGAAAATGATATCCAATATCACGATCTCCGCAGGCCCCCAGTAACGCATCACATAATGCATGCAAAACAACATCAGCATCTGAGTGCCCCAAAATACCTTTTTCATGAGGAATTTGAATACCACCCAGCCAGAAAGGGATTCCCTCCTTTAGCTGATGAACATCAAAACCAAAACCAACGCGGAAATTTGGTTTCATTCTATGAGTCGATAGTTAAAAATTAATTCAGGCTCGAATTGGAAGTTTGTCCTTTGAATGCATCAAAGTCAAACAATAGTGTAAATCGCAAGGTATTTTGCAACGGATTATTTTGACGGATGGGAATTAGGTAAGCAAAATCCAATCCGAAAACGTTATATTTCACTCCGGCGCCCAAAGTAAAGTATTGTCGATTTCCTTTCGTTTTGTCTTCATAGAAAAAACCTGAACGAACAGCAAATTGCTTATCATACCAGTATTCCATACCTATCGAAGGATTTATTTCCTTAATTTCTTCTCTAAAACCACCCGGTGCATCGTAAAACGACTGAATGATTCCCTGTGTAACGCTAACATTTGGGTCTTTACCACGAACAATATTAGTAGTCCCAGTTTGATATTCAGGAGGCGTTGGTACCAATAATTTATTTAGATCGGTGGTCAGGGTAAATGTATTATGTTCATCAAGTTCAATTAACCAGGCAACACCTAATTTAAGATTTGTCGGAATAAAATCACGGTCTCCGCTGCTTGTATAAGAAATCTTATTACCAATGTTTGAAATATTAAAGCCAAAATTTAAATAAGTTTTTTTTCCGTCCATTTCAATTTTACCTGACTTATATGTTCCATTTACATCAACGGCGAAAGATGTTCCTGCACGTGTTTGTGTGCCACCGGTGAGTGTTAAGCCATTGGTAAGATTGGAATAAATAAATCGCATTGCCATACCTGCAGAAAAATGATCACTTAATTTTCTTGCATATGCCCCGTCTAGTGCAAATTCATTTGGCCGGAAATTTCCAATAGTGTTTCCAACAACATCTGTGAACGTAATATTACCTAAAGAAAAGTATCGTAATGACCCGCCAACAGCTGAATTTTTATCGAGTTTATAATATCCTGACAAATAAGCGAGGTTGATATCATTTACCAAGTTACGAAGCCATGGTGTATACGAAACTCCCATTCCAAATTTTTTTTCTGCAAAAGCCATTTTAGAAGCATTCCAATGGATTGAATTAGCATCCGCAGATGTTGCAACGCCACAATCCGCCATTGCGCCAGAACGGGAATCCGGAGTAATCAATAATAAAGGCACCGCGGTGGTGATTGTGTTGATTCCTCCGGTAAGTTGTGAAGTATTACTAACCTGAGAATAAAATGAACCAACAGATCCTACCGAAAATAGAGTAATTAAAATTTTCTTTTTCAACACAAAACGGGTTTTAAAAGGATGCTAAGTTACAATTTAATTTAATATCACGAGTTTTTGAAATTGTTCAGCCGATTTACCATTACCATCCGTTATTTTAACCTTGTAGATGTAAACACCTTTTGCCAATTTATCACCGAACTCATCTTTTCCATCCCACTCAATTCCTTCGGAACGAAATCCTTTCGCTGAAAGGCTTTTTCTGATATTTTTAACCGATTTACCGGAAACTGTGAAAATATCAATTGAAATATCAATTTCTGAGCAACAGTTGTTGTGCTCAACATAAAATGATGTTTGTGTAGAGAAAGGGTTTGGATAATTAAGCACCTGACGAAGCGCTAGTGTTGCCGAAGGTGCAACGATAAATTCAATTTCGGAAAAGCCGGAATTATTCTGAATATCCCAGGCTTTTAAGCTTAACCTGTGGGTTCCTTCTGATAATCCTTCTAAACCATAAAGAATTTTTCCGGATTGAAAATTATCTAAATCAGATTGATAATAATCATTTAATACATATGGAGCATTTGAGTTCTCATCAAGAAGTGCTACTATATCATGCCCTATTCCGTTGCCAACCGTATTGATTCCGGAACTATCAAATAATTCTGCATAAATCGAAGGATTCTCATTAGTTGTACCTCCTGAAACAAACTTATTGTCATTCATAAAAAGGCGAATTTGTGGGTCAGTAACATCCAAAGTTGCATTTGGATTAGAACCACCTATTACAGCCTTACTGAAGTAACCGGTTCCGTCAGTATTGCCATCAAAAGCATAGTAGCTGATTTTACCGAAATCATAATTGTAGGAAATATCTTTTGGCACAATAAAACTAAACGTGAAATCCCCATTTTTTATTGTGGCTTTTCCCTTGTAAATAATATTTTTCTGCAATCGGAAATTAATAAATGGGGATTGAGGTAGTCCGTCGTTTGAAAGGGTAGTAATTGATGCGGAGCGGTCAAAAACAACAGGAAAAATTATTCCGTTATAGCCATTCAGTTTGTTGCCCGCAGCATCTGACACATGTCCTTTCACTGTAATTTTACTTAAAGCTTTAAGTGTATCCACTGATATATTGACATTTACTCCATTAATCGAGTCAGTAATGATTACGTGTCTGGGATAAACTAATTTCAAAGCCGGATCCCCCAACAAAGTAAAGTTCCGCATGTTTTGATCAGGGAAAACCTGTGGTTCCTGCTTACCTAACATGAAAATT
Organism: Bacteroidota bacterium; assembly: GCA_900299295.1. Classification (GTDB taxonomy): domain Bacteria; phylum Bacteroidota; class Bacteroidia; order B-17B0; family Aurantibacillaceae; genus AM-1111. The sequence goes on along the minus strand of OMJH01000053.1, from coordinate 9,949 downwards.
TGACCAATAGTAGGCACATCCGAATTTAAAGAATCTAGAATATGATTCCACATAGCAAGACTCAAAATAAAATTATTTTGTGCAAAAACAAGTCGAACTGTTGAGAACAATGCAATACCACCACCCTCCGGATTAAGTAAAACATATTCCCCGGCTGAAGTCCTGTCAGGATCATCATACCGACTAAATTCGCAAGTAGCAGTGAACCATAAAGGAAGATTATTTTTGTTGGAATAGCGCTGAATCTCAGATACACCAACTAAACCTTCATGAGCCAGCCCTAATTCACCACCATGCCCGGTATAATTAAGAATCAGGCAACCTTTCTCAACCTGTTTAGCAAACTCCTGGTTCGCTTCAGGGTAGGATTGCCCACCGGGTGTGGAAATTTCTTTAAAGGCGTCAAAATAAATCTTATTGATGTTATATTGAGGATGTTCACGTCCGACCATCCGAGCCAATGAATCCGCCTGGTTAACATGTAAACCAAAATCCTCATCGTCGGCAACGAAACAAATACCATTTCGCCAATCTCCCATTGGTCCGTTTTGGGAATTAAAACAACTGTTAATTTCGGTAGAAATGCTTCCGGTTGTACTAACGTAATTTAAAATTTTTGAAACTACGGCAGAGGCCTCTGACTGATTTTTAACAGGCAAACGACCAATTCCAACATCAACTGCGTCTTGAGTAAAATCGCCTTCCGTGTCATCCAATAAACCAAAAAAATCATCGCTTGTATACGAAGTGGTTGGTTGCAAAGACTCGGCAGACTGAAAGGTTGGGATAAAATTCGTGTTTCCGTTTGTTTGTTTGTAACGATAAGAACCATCACCGAACAAAAGCAAAAATTTAGGTTTTTCATCCGGAACCGAAGCGCGTGAATATAACATCCTCACAAATTCTCGAATTGCAACTATATCCTGCGATCCGGAAGAAAATTCATTATAGCATTGTTGAGGCGTTACCATAACATAGGTTAATGAATCTATGCTTTCGTGGAGCTTGGCAATTTGCAGAGCCTGATCATAAAAATCAGGATAATAAACAATTACTAAATCAGCTTGGGGTAACCCATGAAGATTTTGATTTGGCACTTCTCCGACAAAAAGCGGAACCATATAACTCCCATTATCAAAAGCGATGTATTCGCGCAATGAATCGCTGGTTTGAACAAACTCAAGTAAATTTCCGCTCGCGTTAAATTGCTGATCAACGACATTGAAAATGTCAGTAACCTCCCAAATAAATGTATTGGTGGAGGAAGAAATCTGATAATTACAAATATTTCCTGTTCCAATACTTCGTGTATCTCTGAAAGGTAATTGTTGATTTGGGTTAAGTGTTAAGTTTCGCCTTGCATTTAACCTAATATAATTCAACCAGCCAATGGCAGAGGAATTGTTCTTTGATATTGTAATGTTTATATTTCCTGAAACAGCGGGGAATTGAAGACAGCTGACTCCGTTGGCAGCATAAGGTGCGGTGTAATTTACCAAAGAAACGGGTGAGCTGGTAAGAGAGGTGGATCCACCGGGGTAAAAAATAGTGTATGCTGAAGGATCGGTTACACCCATTCTGTTTCCTATTGCCACCTCAAGACGTACCGTATCACCAATTACTGGATTAGGAAAATCAAAATTGAATGAGTAGGAAGAAATAACATCAAAAAATTCACCATACCACTCTCGTCCCGATTTAATTAAATTAACTGAATTTTGTTCGTGAAATTTATAATCATCGAAACTACTAACGTTTTGGTTGGGCGCGATGTTTAAACTCGGGCGCGTTGTGATACGTTTACCCGGGCCCAAATCAACACATACAAAATAATAACTCATGTCAGAATAAATATTCTGTCGGTGTCGGAATTCCATGCATGAGGAAGAGTTTTGCTGAATCCACTGATTTGGAGACTGTCCGTAAAAAAGCACATAATCACCATCATCAAAAAAATTGTCACTTTCACCTTGTACAAAAATTGCATTTTCGACTAAATCATCAGGACGATACACGGAATTAGATTCAGGCAACATCCGACCACCATTGCCGTATATTCTAATATTTTTTGGGTTTATTAAATCCGGTTGCAAACCCATACTCTGAAAAAAAGATTTATCCAATTTATAAATGCCCGACTGAGTAACCCCAATTTTCAACCATCGACCATTTTCAAGAACAGAATTGGAAATAAAATTTGATGAATAGTTTGAATTGTTGTAGGTTTTTTTTGTTCCTTGTTTTGAATAGAGTGAAAATTCAATTAATTTTTCGAAGGTTCCGGATGGGGTCTTACGAATCGGGAAAATCTTGATTGTTTTTTTTTCCTTTCCAACGGCTTTAACGGAAAAGAACTCAAGGGTAAATTCAGTTGGAATTGATGTTAAGGCTTTATTTAAAATTTGAATTTCTTCAGGATCAGTAAAGGCCTCTGCAATAAGTACGTCCAAATTAACTTCATCTTCATGTGAGAAATTATCTGAATCAATGAGAAGGTAGGGTAAAAACTGGGAACGCGGATCAAAATGAGCTCCGTCAAAATTTAAAAACGAAATTGATTCATAACCCTCAAAATCTTGATGGATTGGCGCTCTCCAGCTCACTTTAATACTTCTGGCAGATGATACACTAATTTTTGGTCCGGGGACTTGCCCAAAGCCACTCAGTGCCACAAAAGCAATTACAAAAAGCCGGAAAGTTTTCAATTTCAACACGTGTGAATTCTCAAAAATAAACTTCAGCACATTAAAACGCAATAAAAAAACTGATATTGTTTTTTTTAAATAAAAAATGCAGCCAAACTTTCTGTTACTCAATTGTTTTATTATCTTTGTTTATTACATTTGGATAAATTTAAACCATTTAATATGTCAAAAAAGTTTTTACTTTTTTTTGGTGGCGTTTTAACTCTTATTGGGAAATTGTATTCACAAGATCCTGAATTTACTCAATTTTACGCCAATCCCTTATACCTGAACCCTGCGTTTGCCGGTACTGCTAAATGTCCTCGTGTTTGTTTGAATTATCGAAACCAGTGGCCGGCCATTTCCGGCACTTTTGTAACGTATAGTGCTTCTTATGACCAGCATATTGACGGGATATCAGGTGGTCTAGGGCTTCTTGTTACCAAGGACGAAGCAGGCCTTGCTACCCTCAACACCACGAATGTTAGTGCAATTTACTCCTACCAATTACATATTACCCGTGAATTTTCAATGAAATTCGGATTTCAGGCCACCTATGCCCAAAAATCCATTGACTGGAGTAAATTAAATTTTGGTGACATGATCGATCCTCGCAGAGGTTTTGTCTGGAACACTAACGAAACACCCGGACTAAATCAAAAATCTAACCTCGATGTTTCTGCAGGAATCTTAGGTTATAGTAAAAGATATTTCTTTGGCGCTGCCGTTAATCATATAACTGAACCTGACGAGGCACTTATTGGCGGCCCAAGTAAACTTCCAATGAAAATTACTGCTCATGGTGGTGCAATGATTCCTCTTGAAAAAGGAAACGAGTCATATATTTCGCCCAATATACTTTTTCAGAAACAGCAGGATTTTCAACAATTAAATCTTGGACTTTATGTTGTAAGAGGGCCGATAGTTGGTGGACTATGGTACAGAAATCAAGATGCATTTATCTTGTTACTTGGTTTTCAAAAGGATCAAATAAAGTTAGGTTATAGCTATGATGTAACTGTTTCTCGATTAGGTAACGCAACGGCTGGTTCACATGAAATTTCATTTCAACTACAGTTTCAGTGTAAACCTAAACACAAAAAATTCAGAACAGTAAGCTGTCCTTCCTTTTAACTTATTGAAAATCAAATTATTAATTTTTACTTCAAAAGTTAACTTTTTAGCTAAGGGTTTGATTTTTTTGATATTATGCTTACATTTGTAACAAAAAAAGTTTTTAATCGTTATAAACTTATTAACAATTGTTAATATTATTATATGAACAATCCAATAAAATACATGCTACTTTCTTGCGTACTCTTTGCGAGTTGTGCTAAAGAGCGTTCTCCGGTAACCGGATGGGCATACAATGAACCCAGTAATGGTGGGTTTGAAAAAGTTCCATATGAGGAGCAAGAAACAGGACCGGGCTTGGTCTTGATTGAAGGGGGTACTTTTACCATGGGTAGAATTGAAGATGATGTTCAAAAAGATTGGAACAATTCTCCAAGAAGAGTTACCGTTTCATCCTTCTACTTAGACGAAACAGAGGTTAGTAATTTCGCTTATCTGGAATATCTTTATTGGACAAATCGTGTTTTTGGTCAAACTTCACCTATTGTTTACATAAAAGCACTTCCTGACACCCTCATTTGGCGTGAAAAACTAGCATATAACGAGCCATATGTTGATTATTACCTTCGACATCCAGCTTACCGCGATTATCCAGTTGTTGGCGTTAATTGGTTGCAGGCAAATGATTTCTGTACTTGGAGAACGGACAGGGTTAATGAATTCATACTCATTCGGGAAGGTTTATTGGATCATACGCCAAATCCTGACGAGACCAATTATTTTTCGACGGAAACATATCTCTCTGGTCCTGGAAAATGGCAAGGTCAATTAAAACAAAAATTACCTTCTTATGACGAACAACAGCCTGATAGGGATGTTCGTATGGAAGACGGAATATTTCTGCCAAAATACCGGCTACCAACAGAAGCTGAATGGGAATATGCAGCTTATGGTTTGATTGGTAACACGATCGGAGAACGCATTACCGATAGAAGAATTTATCCATGGAACGGGCATGGTACACGAAATCCTGATGAGAAATATATCGGACAGATGATGGCGAATTTTGTACGAGGTGGAGGAGATTATATGGGTACGGCCGGCTGGTTAAATGACCAGGCAGATGTAACGGCTCCAGTTTATTCTTATTGGCCAAACGATTACGGCCTCTTTAATATGGCGGGCAACGTTTCTGAATGGGTGATGGATGTTTATCGTCCTATGACTTCGTCTGATGCAGATGAATTCCGACCATTTCGCGGAAATGTTTTTAAAACTCAGGTCCGTGATTCTTTAACAAACGAAATTGTAATTAATGACGTCGCCCCTATTAATGATAGTTTTACACAAGTCTTAGGAAAACCCGGTAAGCGTGGTTTGTCCGTTTCTGTAGAGAAAACTCCTGTTACTGACAGCGATCTTGTAAGTATTCCTGGTCAGGTTAGATGGCGTGAGGTAAGTATTGAATACCCCTCTGACAATTTGGATGAACGCCGAAATTATAAAACTTCCAATTACATCAATTACAATGATGGAGATGTTAACTCATCAATTTGGTTTGAAGAGGGCGAAGATGCTTATGATACAAAGCCTAACTCGATAATGTATGAATACTCAGTGAATTCAATGATAAACGATAAGGCTAGAGTTGTCAAAGGTGGATCATGGAGAGACCGCTCGTATTATATGAACCCGGGTACCAGAAGATTTCTTGATCAGCGTCAATCTCAGGCGTGGTTAGGATTCCGTTGTGCGATGACGAGGGTTGGAAGTCCGACCGGATTAGGTGGAAAATAACTTATTCATAAACAAGTAAACCCGGAAATTTCCGGGTTTTTTTTTGATAGTAAATGCATAGAAATTTAAGTGAAAACGAAATCTATTCCTTGCTCGAAAAAAGCGATTTCAATATTTGTACCGATAGCAGAAAAATAGTACCTCAATCCGTTTTTTTCGCGCTTAGCGGGGATAATTTCAATGGAAATAAATTTGCTGAAGATGCGCTTGCTAAAGGATGCTCTTACGCAATAATTGACGATCCCTCGCTTGGAAATAATGAAAATTTTATACTTGTTGAGAACACATTAAAATCACTTCAGCAACTTGCACGACTCCACCGTAGGAATTTTAACATTCCGATTTTAGCAGTAACCGGTTCAAACGGAAAAACAACATCAAAAGAATTACTTGCGGCTGTTTTAGGGAAAAAATTTAAGATTCTTGCTACCAAAGGAAATTTAAATAACCATATCGGGGTACCTTTAACCTTGTTCAAAATTAATGCTGCGCATGAATTTGCTATCATTGAAATGGGTGCAAATCATCAAAAAGAAATTGCAGAACTATGTGCTATCGCCGAACCAACATTCGGAATCATTACAAACATTGGTAAAGCGCACCTCGAAGGCTTCGGCGGAATCGAAGGGGTTAAAAAAGGTAAAGGAGAATTATTCGATTACATTCGAAATACAAATGGCAAAGTTTTTATTAATGGAGATGATTCCGTTTTACAGGAAATGTCCCTAAGTTTAGATAAAGTAACCTATGGTTGCACAAAGTTGTTTGATACAGTAGGAATGATAAGCTCTTCAGATCCATTCATAAGTTTTAAATGGAAAACCCGATACACCGCTTCTGAACTGAAAAACGCACAAATTGTTACAACCCAACTCGTGGGTGATTACAACTTCAACAATTTGTTATGTGCTGTTTGTGTTGGAAATTATTTTGGGGTTAATGAAAAATTAATTACTGAAGCACTGAGTGAATACACACCTGCGAATAACAGGTCACAATTATTTAATTCAAAAAATAATAAAATTATTCTTGACATGTATAACGCAAATCCGAGCAGTATGCTCGCAGCTATACAAAATTTTGCAAAATTGAATGCAGAAAACAAAATTCTTATTTTAGGAGACATGCTTGAATTAGGTGATGATACTACGATAGAACACCGTCGAATTATTGACTTGGCAAATGAAAACAAATTCGAGAAACTGTTTTTAATTGGCGCTAATTTTAAAATATTGGAAAAAAATTACTCAGGAGTTTTTTTAAACGACACTACAGAAGCATTGGATTATTTCCATCAACAACCCTTAAAAGGAAATACAATTTTAGTTAAGGGTTCCAGAGGTACAAAATTGGAATTGTTACTCCCAGTTCTGTAATCATTTAATATATTAATGTTTCAAAAGGAAGTCTGGCCTGCACTCCTTTTACACGAATCAGGTATTGTAGCGCCTGCAACATTTTAGCCTGACCGCCTATTTTTTCTCTCAGCAGTTTTGATTCTAAGTCGGATCTGGCATTACTGAGAAACTTCTCAATCGGATTTACTTTTTTTGGAAATGCAACCAATCCATACTCGTCTGATTTAAGTCCTGCTTTTGATGCAGCGAAAGAAATTGCCTTTTCCAGACCTCCCAACTCATCAACCAACTTTATTCCAACAGCATCAGAACCGCTCCATACTCTCCCCTGCCCCACAGAATCTACGTCGGCCGTAGTGATTTTTCTTCCATCCGCTACGCGTGAAATAAACACCTGATAAACATCTTCAACACCGTGCTGCATATATTCTGATTCTTCAGCACTTACAGGGCGGAACATAGTTCCCAAATCAGAATGTTTATTGGTATTTACAGTATCAATTGTGATTCCTAATTTTTGACTCAATAACCGTTGCGCATTTGGCATAATACCGAACACTCCGATAGAACCTGTAATTGTATTCGGGTGAGCAAATATGTAATCAGCCGCGCAAGAAATATAGTACCCACCAGAAGCTGCAACATCTCCCATCGAAACAACAAATGGTTTTGCTTTTCGGGCCAGTGTCACTTCGCGCCACATGATGTCGCTTGCCAATGCACTTCCGCCCGGCGAATTCACCCGCAAAACTATTGCCTTTATTGTTGAGTCCAAACGTGCATCGCAAATCGCTTTTGCTATACGATCTGAACCAATTGTATTATCATCGCCTTGACCACTTTCAATTTCACCTACAGCGTAAATAATGGCAACCTTAGCATCAGACTCTTCTCCCTCATTAAATTTTCGTTTCATGGCCTTTTTATATTTTACCATTTTTACAATAGAAATTTTATCATATTCATTTAAACTTAATTTTTGTTTTATAAATAACTGCACTTCGTCTTCATACTTTAAGTCATCAACAAGTTTTTTATTCAGTGCATCCTGCGCATTTCTAACAACCAGACGATCAGCCATAAGATTCAAATCCTCTTCAGACACACCTCTACTCTTTGATACTCCTGAAATCATTGTTTTCCAAATCGAGTTCAAAAACACTTCGGTTTGCTCTCTATTGCTTGCGCTCATTTTATCTAAAAAAAAGGGTTCAACAGCACTCTTAAATTTTCCATGACGAAATACTTGTACCTCAACATCCATTTTTTCAAGAGCATTTTTAAAAAACATTATCTGAGCGCTTAACCCTTTCCAATCCATCCCTCCCTGAGGGTTAAGAAATATTTTATCTGAACAAGTGGCTAAATAATATGCCTTTTGTGAGTATTGTTCTGCGTAAGCAACAACAAATTTTCCGGTCTTTCGAAAATCCAAAAGCGCATTACGAATCTCTTCAATTGTAGCAAATCCGGCTTCCATTCCACCACCAAGCTTCAGATAAACACCTTTAATATCAGAATCTGAGCATGCATTTTTCAAATTCATCAAAATAACATCCAAGGTTTGTTTCTCGCCTCCACTGAAATCAAGACTTTGAAAAGGATTACTGGATGATCGCTCATTAACTTCTGAACTTAAATCAAGAAATAATACTGAATTTTTTTTGATTTCCTGAGCAAGCTCATCCCGACCTCCAATTGTCTGATGTAGAACCGAAGTCACTGCAAGCGTAAAAATGAGACCCACCAAAACAAGGGAAATAATTACACCAAGTAGGCTACTGAAAAAAACCGTGAAAAAATTTTTCATAATTAGTAATTATAAGCTGTTTACTTATTAAATGCTTTAATTTGTACAAATTTATTTCAAAATTATTGATTCTACCTATAAAGTTTATGAACGAGGCATTTTTGGCGTTAGGCGGTAATTTGGGCGATAGATCGGCGAACATTAATGCTGCCAAAAATGAATTAAAAAGCCATTCCATAATAATTAACAGACAATCTTCAATTTATGAAACTGAGCCTTGGGGAATGAATTCATCACTAAAATTTCTTAATCAATGTATCTATATAAAAACTTTTTATTCCGCAAGTGAATTATTATCAACTTGTCTTGAAGTCGAAAAAAAGTTAGGCAGACAAAGAAAAACTTCGGAATATATGGAACGAAGTATCGATATAGACATCCTTTTTTTTAACCACGAAATTATTTTTGATAAAAACATAGAAATTCCTCATCCTCGTTTACACTTAAGAAAGTTCGTACTTATACCACTGGTAGAAATTGAACCAGAATTACAACATCCTGTTTTCAAAAAATGTATTCGTGAGCTACTCGAAGATTGTAATGACAATTGTGGGGTGGCCAGATTTCTTTAAAGTTAAATTAATCAACTTCTATTTTCCAATCGATGATTGGAATTCCCTTTGTAATTAAATAGTTATTGCACCGAGAAAAATGCTGACAACCAAAAAATGCTCCTCTGGCAAGAGGTGAAGGGTGTGCCGCCTCTAAAATAAAATGCTTTTTTGAATCGATCAGATCGCGTTTTGCTTGCGCGAAATTTCCCCACAACAGAAAAACAATATTCGTTGAATTATCGGATATTTTTTTGATCACTGCGTTCGTAAAGGTTTCCCAGCCTAAACCGCGATGTGAACCCGGCTGACCCGAACGAACACTTAAAATAGCATTAAGCAAAAAAACTCCCTGCTTGGCCCAATCGCTTAAATCACCATGTTGGGGAGTTGGAACACCTAAATCATCATTTAACTCACGAAAAATATTTTTAAGTGAAGGTGGCGCTTTCATGCCTCTCGAAACCGAAAAACACAAGCCGTTCGCCTGTCCAAAACCGTGATACGGATCTTGCCCAATGATTATTGCTTTAATGCTTTGGAACGGTGTTAGATGGAATGCGGAAAAAATTTGTTCGGGAGGCGGAAAAATATCATAACTCTTTGATTCGCGATCAAAACTTTCACTTAGGTCGTTGAAGTATGGCTTAGAAAATTCTTCGACCAACAATTCTG
>OMJH01000052.1 GCA_900299295.1 Bacteroidota bacterium | reverse complement strand
GGATGTACATTCGCATACCCGGTCTTTTTTACATGCTGTAGACAACGCAAGTACTGCAATTGTGCTAAGAAATAGTAATTTTTTCATGGTTTATTTTTATTTTAATTTACATTCACTTTTATGAGTATAGGTAGATCCGCCTGATGTGTAGGTAGACTCCGTTGTGATACAAGCTTTTTTAACTGTCCCTTTAGAAACATTTAAAACAGTGTACGTGTCAGTTGATGAGGTGTAGCCGGGTTCATTCGAAGAACTAGTACACTCACAAACTCTGTCTTTTTTACAAGAAGCTAATGCCAATGTTACGGCACATGCAAAAAGAATAATTGTTTTTTTCATAATTATTTAAGGTTACAATTGTTAGTATATTTATAGGTAGTTCCTGCAATTACATATGAAGACTCAGTGGAAAGGCAATTAGCACGAGCAGTACCTTTACTAACACCGACTAGCGTAGTTTGATCAGGAGCGGAGGTTTGTCCGTTTGATGTTGTTGTGCATTCGCACACATAATCTTTCTTGCAGGAAGCTAGACTTAAAATAGCTAAGGTCCCGGTTAGAATTAATAATTTTTTCATTTGTATAATTTTTTTGCAATGTTAATTATAATTTTTGACAAAACATGTATTGGGCAATTAATTTGAAAAAATTCGACTTAATAATTACTTTATAATTTATATTATGTTAAACAATATAATTGTTATTTCATTATTATCTTGTTAGTTATCAGCCAATTTTCAATTTTTAATTCAATTATACGTTTAGCATCCTTATTAAAAAAATCCGAATTGACCACGATACACCCCCCACTAACCGTGTTAAAGTAAAAATTATCGTACCGTTTTATAACAGATAAAATGTCTTCCTTTTGAATTGAAATAAATTTGTCTCCATTGAGTAAAATTCTATCCTCTTCTATTGTTATTGAATACATACCAAAATAAAGTTCTAACAGACTCACAAGTAAAAAACCGGATGTATAAATAAGGAGTAAAGGAATTATAGCTAGGAATTTAGCTTCATTAAAGAAAAAAAAGAAACTTGTAAAAACTAAAAAAAATAAAAAAAGCGTTTTTTTTACCCAAAATTTATAAGGTAAATAATGAAATTTTTCTGTTATAATTTTATTATTCTGTTTTAATTTTTTTACTGTATTTAATAATAAAAAACACAAATATAAAACTCCAAAAAATGAAGAAAGAATCCACGCTTTTAAAGGTATTGAGTTGGGATACACTAAATCGTAAAACGGTATAACTCCGCAAATTATCAGTAATAAAAAAACGATAAAAGGAAGTTTCATTCTATTAAATCAATAAAAAAATAAAAAATAAAGGTCCTATGAATGCTAAAAGCCAAAACACAATGGTTAGTGTAATTCCTCTTTTCGAAATATCGATATAGGGTCCGTTTAGCAATACAGATTTTATCTGACGATTCACAAAAGTATTTAGAATTTCCTTTGTAATACTTGAGTCGGAGTTGGCAAATATATTTGGTTCAATTTCATCGGACATTTCCTTACGTAACATCCAGTACTGCTTGTTATTCAGCAACAAAAAACTGGTTCGCCAATTAATTCCTTTATTATCAAGTTTGTACCTTATTTCATGAAGATGTTTTAAAGAACGCAGCCTCATTAATAAAAAAACAGGAATAATCAGCGTAAGGAAACTTTTTGACAGTAAAGCATAAACTACAACTAAGCAGGTAGTAACGATTGTAGTTATTAGTTTTATTGTGTAATCATTTACATTACTTAAACATTCTGCCAAAGCACCACCGTCTAATGTATCGAGTGGAATCAGATTAATTAAATTCCAGACAAGAAAAATCCAGCCCAACTGAATTAAGCTTTCATGTGAATTTTTGTTCCCGAAATAAAGCATAATTATTCCAAAAAAAATTCCGGGAATCGGACCAGAAAAAAGCAAAAAAAGTTTTTCCTTTAATGTTATCTGTTCATTTGAAGTAGAAGAAATAAAAAGATTCATAAAAGGAATAAAAAACAAACGACTTTCTTTGTAGTTAAATTTTCTCATCCAAAAAAAATGACCGAATTCATGAACAAACATAACCATTAAAACCGCCGAAAGCAGCTTTAAATCGCCTTGAAATAAAAACAGGTAAATAAGGATATAAAAAACAAAATTTAGGCTAATGTTCACCAATCCTTTCGGAGCATTTTGTACTTCCGGTTTTGGAGGGTAATTTCCTAAATCGGATTCATCGTAGAAATAGTCGTATTTGTTCATTTTACTTTCTTATTGTTGTGAAAAAAACTTAATCATGGTAATAGCAATAATTAAATATAAAAAGTTTGGAATCCATACTGCAATGAGAGGTGGCAAAATTCCGTTTACTGCGAAAATACTGGAGAAATGTAATAAAACCACATAAGTGGCTCCGATTAACAGACCTAAGGCAATGTGCATACCGATTCCTCCTCGCATTTTTCTTGCAGATAACACCACCCCAATTAAGGTTAGAATGAAAGATGCAAAGGGAACTGAAGTACGTTTATAATTAACTACTTCGAAACGCTCTAGTCCGGGAGTTCCTTTTTCTTTTTCTTTTTTCAAATATTCCTTCAATTCAAAATAGGTCATTACATTCTCCTTGCTCTCGCTTCGTGCCATATCTTCAGGTGTAAAATCAATTTGCAATTTTTTTGGGGGACCAAATGCAAGACTGTCTTTATTCGAATTTGTATACCGCTCATACCAGTTTTCAGTGATCCAAACCTTATTTAAACTATCCCAAGTTATACTGTTGGTTGAAAAAAAATAAACCAACTTATTTCCTTCATATTTCTCCATTGAAAAAAAATTCCCTTTTCGCTGTGAATTTGAATAGCTGGAAATATACATTTTAAAATCCTTGGTAAAATTTCGATGTATATTTTGATCCTCATTATTATAATTTGAATTAACGTATTTATCTTCAAATTCCTGCATTACACGATTCCCTTTTGGAATTACAAAATGTCCAAGATATAAATTCATTATACAAAAAATCCCTGCTCCTATCATATATGGCCTTAAGAACCGGGTATAACTAACCCCACTGCTCAGGATAGCGATTGTTTCTGACCTGGCCGCCATTCTGGAAGTGAAAAAAATAACTGCAATAAAAATAAACAACGGACTTAACATGTTAATGAAGAAAGGAACAAAATTCAGGTAGTGATCTAAAATAATTTCACGCAACGGCACATGGTATTCGTAAAAATTATCAATCTTTTCGGATATATCAAAAACGATGAGAAGTATGGTGACCAAGCTGATACTGAAGAAAAAAGTACCAACAAATTTTTTTAAAATATAAATATCAATTTTCTTAATCATTCAAAAGTTCACTTTACTGTATCGATTATATAAAATTATAGACGTCTGCTCAATTGGCCTACAAGTTTTGATTTCCAATTACTAAATGTTCCGGATTTAATTTGTTGCCTGGCCTCCTCTACCAGATCCAAATAAAATGCTAGGTTGTGAACACTTGCAATCATTGAACCAAGAAGTTCGTTGCTTGAAAACAAATGCCGTACATATGACTTGGAATATTCATTGTCTACATATGATTTACCACTTGCGTCTAATGGTGAAAAATCGTTTTTCCACTTTTCATTTTTAATATTCAGAATACCATCCCAGGTAAATATCAGTCCATGTCGTGCATTACGTGTAGGCATTACGCAGTCAAACATATCCACGCCAAACGCAATTGATTCTAAAATATTTACAGGGGTGCCTACCCCCATTAAATAACGTGGTTTATTCTCAGGCAAAATTGCGCAAACCAAATCCGTCATTGCATACATTTCCTCTGCAGGTTCGCCAACTGATAAACCTCCTATTGCATTGCCAAATAAATCTTGACTTGCTACAAATTCTGCAGATTGTTTTCTTAAATCCGGAAAAGTACTTCCCTGTATAATCGGAAAAAGAAACTGACGATATCCGAATTTAGGTTCAGTTTCACAAAATCTTTTAATACATCGTTTCAGCCACCGATGTGTGAGTTCCATTGAATTTTTGGCGTAGTTGAAATCGCATGGATAAGGCGTACATTCATCAAACGCCATAATTATGTCTGCCCCTATACTTCGCTGAATGTCCATAACCCGTTCCGGCGTAAACAGATGGCGTGAACCATCGATATGTGACTGAAATGTTGCACCCTCCTCCGTTAATTTTCTTTTATGTGAAAGAGAAAATACCTGGTAACCTCCGCTGTCAGTTAAAATCGGTTTTTTCCATCCATTGAATGCATGTAGACCTCCCGCTTTTTCTAAGGTATCTAAACCCGGACGTAAATAAAGGTGGTAGGTATTTCCTAAAATTATCTGTGCATTTATATCTTCCCTCAATTCACGCTGATGAACTGCTTTTACCGTTCCGGCAGTTCCTACGGGCATAAAAATAGGCGTCTCAATAATTCCGTGATCAGTGTGAAGTTCTCCCACGCGGGCCTTAGATCCGGAATCAGTATGAAGCAATTGAAATTTCACGTTGTTGGCTTTGCAGAAAATCTTTAAAATCGAACAAATCTCTAAGGATGAGGTCAGCTATGGAAAACCGATGATCTCCCCTGCACTTTTCTTCAGGAATCGCAATGGTGAACATTCCCGCTGCCTTTCCGGCAATTACACCATTAACTGAATCTTCAACTACAATGCATTCGGCAGGAAGAACATTTAACCGGGCGGCACAGTTCAAAAATACCTGAGGGTGCGGTTTTCCAAACGGTAAAATTTCAGCTGATTGTATAACCGAAAAAACATTATTTAAATGAAGTCGGTCAAGCACACAATCGATAATTTTATGGGATGAAGATGTGGCAAGCCCTATTTGAAGTTGATTTTTCCGACATTCATGAATCGATTCCCCCACTCCTTTCATCTCAATATCATTTTCTTTTAAAATTTGGCATAAATTGTCAATAATTTCATTAATTACCTGCTCTTTATTTTTTTTTGTGAATGGACGATGTTTTGCCCAGAAATCAACTACTTCGTCAATACGCTTGCCTGTGGTTAAACGACAATCTTCATCGGAAAATGAAATTCCAGCAGTAGTAAATGTTTTTATCATCGCCTCGCGCCAAAATGGTTCTGAGTTCACCAAAACACCATCCATATCAAACAATACCGCCTTCCAATTACTCATCTTTAATTTTTGTCTAACTAATATTGTCGAAAAATTGAAATTGTTGATTTCTTTGTTTATAGATGGCAAAAATAAGCAAATTCCGCGTGGCCTCTTAGGTGTAACTTTGACGGGCTATGAACCTATCCGAATACCTTCCCGGAACTGAGTTATCGTTGGTTCTGATTTATATAACTGTATTTTTTACAGCTTTTTATACTGTACGTTTCATTTTTCAAACGTACAGATTAGCATTCTATAAAAACAATTTATCTCAACCTCTAGCTTACCCGCCAGTTTCTGTTTTGGTATGCGCAAGAAATGAAGCAGATAATCTCACCCATTTTTTACCGGAAATATTAGCGCAGGATTATCATGAATTTGAAGTTATTGTTATTAATGACTGTTCAAACGATCATACCGATGATGTTCTGCGTGAATTCGCCAAACTTTTCCCTAATCTTAAAATTATCACTATTAAAGAAGATGACTATTATAAACACGGAAAGAAATTCGCACTTATGGTTGGTATTAAGGGTGCAAAGTACGAGCATCTGTTGCTTACTGACGCCGATTGCGTACCGGGTTCGCGTGCTTGGCTTAATGAAATGGCATCAGGATTTGTTCAAAATAATGAAATTGTTTTAGGTTACGGAGCATATAAAGCAACTGATGGATTTCTCAACAAACTCATCCGATTTGACACCATGCTGATAGGCCTATCCTATTTATCCGCCGCATTGCGAAAAAAACCTTACATGGGTGTTGGACGTAACCTTGGTTATAAAAAAGATTTATTTTTTAAAAGCCGAAATTTTTCCAAACATTATCACTTAGTTTCCGGCGACGACGATCTATTTATCAACCAGGTAGCCAACAGGGAAAACACTGCAATTGTAATTAATAAAAATTCTTTCACTTATTCCATACCAAAGAAAAAATTCAGGCAGTGGTGGAGACAAAAACAAAGACACTTGACAACCGCTCCTTACTATTCAACATCTTCAACAATTTCACTGGGTTTTTCACATCTGCTAAATTATTGTTCCTTTATTACATCAATTGTTTGTCTGTTTTTTCAAAGTACCCTGGTGATCGGACTAATAACCCTAAGTCTTCGATGGATAATTCAACTAATAATATATGGTAAGACTTCCCGGCTTTTGGAAGAAAAAGGTATTATTGGATATTGGATTCTTTTTGATATTTTACTATTGATTTTATACCCAATTATTAGTTTTACGCAAAAAATTTCACGGCCTGACAAATGGATGAACTGAATTCTATAAATTCATCAAACAATCTACGTTTAAGTGAAAAAGCACTTTATGACTATCAGTTAATAAGGAAGGCTCTGGATAATAATGATGCTAAGGCCTACGAAGAATTAATGCTTCGCTATTACGACACGCTTTTCTTCACCATTAACCGAATGGTTAAAAATGATACGGATGCTGAAGATTTGGTTATGCAATCCTTTGGTAAAGCCTTTGTACGACTAAAACAATATTCAACTGAATTTGCCTTTAGTACATGGTTGTTCAAAATTGCCTCTAACGCTACAATTGATTTCTTAAGGAAGAAAAACAACGAAGGGATTCAAATTAGAATCGATTCCTCCTATGATTCAGACAATTATAAGGGCCCTGTAATTGACTTGAAAAACGAACAACCTGATCCTGAAGAAAATTTCATTAAGAAAGAAAAATCCGAACAACTAAGAATGTTACTTTATAAGATAAAACCACGTTACCGAATATTGGTCCAATTACGTTATTTTGAAGAGTTGAGTTATGAGGAAATTGCAGTAAAAACCAGCCTTCCGGTCGGAACTATTAAAGCGCAATTATTTCGTGCCCGCGAAGCTCTATTGAAATTAATGAAATCAACCGGTAAATCAAGTTGAGATAAAGTATGGAAATTATTTCGAAGCATTTTCCTGAATTAACTACCCATCAATACAATCAGTTTACATTGTTGCCTGAACTTTATCAGGATTGGAATTCAAAAATCAATGTGCTCAGCAGGAAAGATATTGAATCCCTGTTGGAAAAACATGTGCTGCATTCATTGGCAATTGCGAAATTCATACAGTTTTCACCCGGTACTAAAATTTTAGATATTGGAACAGGAGGCGGATTTCCCGGAATTCCTTTGGCCATTTTTTTTCCTGAAACAGAATTTTTATTGGTCGATTCAATAGGAAAAAAAATAAAAGTTGTCGAGGAAATAAAAAATGCGTGTGGTCTTCAAAATGTTCGATGTATTAACGCACGGGCTGAATCCGTTAAAGAAAAATTTGATTTTGTAGTAAGCCGTGCAGTAGCTGAATTTTCTACCTTATACAATTGGTCTATAAATAAAATTTTAAATCAAAATAAAAATTCCCTGCCGAACGGAATCATCTGTCTGAAAGGCGGCGATTTAACAGAAGAATTACAGCTGTTTGAAAAACAAATACAAACGGTCAATTTATTAGATTATTTTTCCGAAGAATTTTTCACAACAAAAAAATTGGTGTATTTGCCGGTAACAAAAAAATAAGTCAGTCACCAAAAATATAATCTCCGTTTTTTGCTGTCCCGATGTTTAATTCACTTTTACTTGAATTGAACTTATCGTATCCCTCCTTCAAATTCAACCAGAACGCAAGTAAATCGGGTTGCGTTTTATAAGTTGATTTTAGGTCTTCCATATTCTCCTTTGTAAGTTGACATGGAAATGAATAAACGGGAATCTTTTTTTGGCCGGATTGATACGCCTGCAGTGCAAGTACGTAAATTTCTTTTATTTTATCGTTAGTCATGGGCATACATCCAATCGTTACGCATTCACCATGGATGTAAATTGCTCCGCCCGGATCTTTTGCCGTAGTTTTAATTCGATCCGATGCATTAGGGTAAGTGATTCCTAATGATAAATGGTAGGCACTTTCCGGATTAAAATGATTGATATAATAAAAACCTTCAGGAACCTGTCCGTCGCCTTGCTTTCGCTTGGGCCCTAAAACTCCCGATTGCTCGCAAATCAAGTAGGTTTTCAGTTTAACATAGGTCTTTGCTTCCGGGGATTTGACATATAAAACCAGTTCCTTTTCCTTTTTATATGCGCACAGCAAAATGTTGATCTTTTCAAATGTCAAACTTTGCTTCTCCAGTAGTTGTTTTAAGAATGTCTCCTTTTCCTTGTAGGCGGATTTTACTTTCGGTTTGTTTTTTTGTTTATTTATGAAATCGTCAGTAAAACAAAAAGCCATTAACAAAAAAATTAAACTGCCAAATACCATCATAAATAAAGGTAATTGTAGGAAACGCTTGATACGTTTTTCAAAAGATTTTAACATCTTATCCATGACTCAAAATCACCAAATTAAATTAAGTATTTTTGTTCTCCGAAATGAATCGGATTGGCCAATTTTTT
>OMJH01000051.1 GCA_900299295.1 Bacteroidota bacterium | reverse complement strand
GTTAAATCAGGAAATCTTTTTTTCAATTCTTTGAAAGCTGCATCGCCAACATCATTAAAATCATATTCAGGTATGTGTGCATTAATAAAATCTCTGATAAGATTTTTTTGCACCATGTCTTTTGTGATTGTTTCTGATTCGTAATTATCTTTAATATTTTGCAAAATTGCATCTCGCTTTTCTTGCTTTTCAAACGCACCTGTCAGTAATCCTTCAAAATCATTTTTGTCTTTATCGGTTTTAAATTTGATGATTCCATCTTCAATCATCTTAGCAATAGCATCAGCAGTTTTCATTCCCCCCTCAACTAATTTTGCCACACCTTCAACCGCTAAATCCCAAGTCCCCAATGAAAAATCAATTCGAGTTCCTTTAGGCATTTTTAATCTGCGAATTGCATCAGCCGCTTTCTTGCCTGATTTACTTAATAATCTTTCCTTATCTTGTTCTGTTTTTGTTTTAGGTGTTGATTGTTTTGTTTTCGCAAATTGTTCTTCGTATTTATTTTTTAATTCTTGAAGTTGTTTTTCAAACTTTTCTTTTTGCTGTTGAATTTCCGCATTGTGTATTTGCTTGTCAAGTTCGCGTTCTTTTTGGAAATTATCATAAGCAGTTTTATATTCTTCATCGGTTAATTTTTCACCACCTTTTGCTTTTTGCAATTCCATTCTGCGAAGTTTCAGCCCAACTTTCGCATCATTCCACAATTCACTTTGACGAAGATTAAATGCTCTACCTGCTTCGGAAGGATTACTTGCTTTCACTACATTAATTAATTCATCTTGCAATTTTTCTGCACTTAAAATAGCACCCACCCTTTCATTAATATCCTCTGAATCGAATCCTTTTATGTCTGCTAATTTCTGTGTCGTTAAATCTTTGAATAATGTGAATAATGCCACATCATGCGAAGTCGGATTATACAATATTCCTTTGTCGTGAAGTTCCGCGATATTTCGCACATGATTTGATAATGCTTCGTCAAGTGATTTATCTTCATTTTCTTTTCTCGCCATTAATGTTTTTACTGCATCATCATACGTTTCACTCCATTTAGTTTTTGAATCCTGACTTAATATCTGTTGCGCTTGTGCAATGTCGCTCTTTAATTTTTCCTTTCTTATTCCCTGCCATTGTTTTTCTTTTTCGGTTTCTTTGAATCCTAATGCTTCTGCTTCCTTTTCATAATCTTCTTTGTCTTGTTCCTCTATTGGTGAATTTTTCAGCACGTCATTAATAAATCCTTGCTTATCCCACTTTGCAGAAAAATTATCATCCATGAATTTTATTGCTTTTGCAATAGCGGTAAATATTTTATCCCCTGCATCTATTCTGTCTGCAATAAAATGATTTAATTTTTTTGTAAGTTCGGGTGGCAATCCAAACGCACTCTTTACAGGTGCATTTTCATCTTCGTTACCCTTGTTTCTGAAATAATCGGATAGTTTTTTTCTGTATTCTTCCTCTTTGGACAAATTTTGTTCTGTCGGTTTTTGTCCTTTTTCTTCTACACTACTTAATTCTTTAGGTGTAGCGGATTTGCCTATAAGGGATTCTACTGCTTTGGGTTCTTCTGGTTTTTGCTCACCTAAAAATGTATTTGCTCCTGCTTGTTTAACAATTTCTTTTTCTTCGGGAGTTAATACTTTGTTTAGTTTTTCTTTCTCTGATTCGTTGAATGGATTTTGATTGCGATTATTCGCGGTATCTTGCTTCGATTGATATTTATACTCTTTGGTATTTTCTTTTATCCAATCATCGTTTGCTTTTGTTTCTTCATAGCCACCAATCATCGCATCATGCGGCAATAATCCTACTTTCTGCGTTGCAAATTTGTGATATTCTGATTTGTTTAATACTTGATTAATCAATCCTTCTGTTTTGGTGTCGCCTTTGTTGGCTGCTTCATTTCTTAATTCAAGAAGTTTGTTTCTGTATTCTCTGTTGTAATCATTAATATTATTTACCCATGTGTTTTGACCGCGAGTTTCAGATGTTAATGCGTGTATTGCTTCAATCTTTTCTTTGGTTGTGAAATTAGTGTCCGCAATAATGCTTGATACGTGGGCTGCCCATGCTCTTTCTTCTCCTTTTGCGCCAAATGTCGCTGCTGTTCCTGCGTGTGCTATGTAATCGTGAACTACTCTGAATACATCGTTGTAGGTTAATTCTCTTGATACACGCAATGGTTCTCCAAACGCATTTTGTAATAACTTGCCATTATCAATGACTTCAATCGGTGTAGTTTTAAATTCTGTTTTGTCAAGTAATGGGTGTCCTGTATAATCTATGTTTTCACTTCCATCGCCAAAACCACCTGTAAAGAATCGCATTTTATTTTCTTCAACCACATCATGTTGCATTTCACGACTATTCGCATAAGCATCATCATAATTATTCGGTTTGAACTCAACTAATTTTTCAATCTTCTTTTGTATTTTTTCAAGTTTGCCTGTTCTTATTTTTTCATCAGTAATAGTTTTGTCCAATCTTATTCTTTTCGCTTCGGCAATTAAATCATTGTATTTACCCATGTTATCTTTACTAATCATAGGTTCTCCATGAGCATAAATTCTTATAGGAAGTTTTTTGTATTGATGTGCAATGATTTTAACTAAACTTTTATATGCGCTCAATACTTTTGGCGACATATCTTTATTCGGCATATTATCATACATTTTGCCGATAGCAACGAGTTTTTGATACTCCTTTGATTCTAAATTCGGCTTTCTGTATGTGCCGATTTTAGGAACAAGTTTACTTACCCATTCTACTGCTCGTCTGACTTTTTCTCCGAGTGGTTTTCTTGCGACTTTGGAGAGGTCGCTGGGATTACTACGTCTTTCGTTGAACGCTTGTGTCGTATGAAAGTTACTGATGGCTTCGCCATAATCCGTTGATACTCCTTCTCGTCCATTTCTGGAATACCGAGAGAGTTTAAGTAATCGCGGTTGTTTGCTCGTTCTAATGCTTCCTTTCCAGTCATTTGATAATTTATTTATTTTTTCTTTATATTCATCAATAATTTGTTCGGGTGTTTTATTTTCTCCTTCGTATTCGTGTGGTAGTTTGCTCTGATACAAATATAACTTATTTCCCTCAATAATGGTAGCACCATCGAAACCATATTTTTCTAAATCAGGAATTAATTTATCAAGTTCATCTTTACTTTTAAACTCAATAAGTGTGCCTAATGTTTGGAACGCTCCGTTTTTATCCAATTCTAATGCAGGTGCGTTTTCATCAACATTTTTATTATCGCGTATATGCACTTCATCTTGGTCATAATCTCGCGCTATTCTTACTACTGCTGATTTTACATCATCATTTATTTCATCGAAATCAATAGTAAATGTTGGTTCTGATTGCCCTTTCCATAATCCCATTTGTGTTGTAATTCGATATGGGGTATCTGGTAAATATCGCTTCAACCTTGAATCAATACTATCTTTCATTTGGTCAATCGCTGACTGCATAACCGCATTGTTTCCCTCTGCTTTTGCAGCTTCATAAACATCGTTTAAATGTTTGAATAGTTGTATGCGATTTTCGGCATAAGGTGTAATACTTACTGATAATGCTGACTTGGTTGGTTCATCGGTGTTTGTTCGCGTTAATAACCCCTTATATTCCTCATTAAATATTTTTGTCCAATCATGTATCTTCTGATTTAATTCTTTCGGGAAAACATCTTTTGCCAAATAATATCTATCAGAAAATTGTTTGCCGATTTCTTTGATTACTTCGTCTGAATTTATTTTTTTAATTTTATCATAATCCAATTTATCGAAAACTTCATTTACGTTTTTGTGAAGCCATTCATTGCTGTCTTTGAAAAGTTTATCAAGTATTGGTTTTATATTTTCTTTGGTTGGTGCTTCTCCATTTAATTCCTGATGAATACGATTGGTTAAATCAATCGCATAATTATCCATACTGAACTTGTCTTTATTATCTGGCAAACTTTCAATGCTCTCAACAACTCTTTCAAAAAATACATCTTCCATCGAATAATCATAAGCACGATTGCGCTGCACTTCTTCGATTGTTTTTGCATTAGCACTATTATCTTGCTTATTTATTCTGTCAAATTTCGCTGTAATAAACGGAACAAACATTTCATGTATCAACTCATGTCTTAATGAAGTTAAAGGAACATCATTGTTTATTTCCAATGTCATTTCATGTTCCCCCATTTTGCCTGTTGGATAAGAATAGTATGGTGGTTCTAATCCATTCTCATATTTGACTACAACATGAAACTTTCCATTATTTTCTGTTACACTTTTTATTTCTAAATCCCTTCCGAATATTTTATTAAATGCTTTGACAATTTTGGTATAAAATTCAACTGCTCTTTTTGCTCCTTGTTCATCGTGTAGTTTCTGCATTGGAACATCGGGATAACGCAACATAGAATAAGGAAAATGCCTGACATCGCGTAAACCACCAATAGAACTTCCTTGTATTGGTCTTATTGCTTGTGGTGTCTGTTTATCTAATGGAATTACCTCTTTCTTAGGTGCAACAACTTTCCCTTCAATTTCTTTCGGTTCTACACCTTTCATAAAATTCAACTTTCCCTCTTGGTATAAATTGAATGTTCCATCTTTATTGATTTTATCTACTTTCCACTTTTTACCCTCTACCATTACTTCATCTCCTCGTTGTAATTCATCCGCGCTTTTTATTGGGATTATTTCTTCTTTTTTTGATTCGTTTTTTTGAATTGGCTTTTCATTTTCATTGTCTGTTTTTTCAATGTTTGATTTTTCCAAATTTTTTAATTCATGCCACCCAGATATATCTGAAACTTTTGCTAATTTTCCATCGGGTGAAATTTGCGTAACAACTACATTGCCTTTGTTGATTACATCGCCATTATCATCTTTTACTGATGTTATTGTATCTCCTACTTTGATTTCCGATTGGTTTTCTTCACTTTGTTTGGAAGTGATTTCTGATTCGTCATTTTGCTCCACGATTGGCAATTCACCTTCCCCCCGAATCCCTTCGTTGCGTAACACGCCTGTTGTTGTTTTTTGCTGCGAAATGGCATTTTGATTTTCTGTTTTAAATTGGTTAATAATTTTTTCTTTTGACGATTTTCCCATTTTTACTTCATGTAATCTTGGATTCTGTTTTACATGAATAACCTCATTATGTGGTCTTGTTTCGCTTAACCACATTAAATTTCCTTTTTTGTCAGTATATTGACGATAATATATTTTAGGTTCTCTGTTTTCGTAAGTGTATATTTTGGGGTTGTTTTCATCAGAAATATCTACCCAATATCTCTTGCCATCAATTACAACATCGCCTGTTAATTTTGTGTTTTCTTGCGAAACTTGGTCATTAGATTTTAGTGGTATAATACCTAACTCCGTTAAATTTTCCTGTGGGTTGGTTTTGTCTTTTAATGGTATGATTGTTTGTTGCGAATTGTCGTCAGGATTGAAAACATATTCGCCTGTATCGGTTTTGTCTATCGTGCCTGTTTTGCCGCCAAAAAACACTTGCTTGCCTACCACATCATCAACTGTTGATTCATGCGGAATAATTGTTTTGCTTTCCGCATTTGCCCCTATATCACGCTGATTCAATAATGCCTGTTTAGACATTTCAGGTATTGATATTCCTAAGTGTTCGTTGGTTACTTTGAATGTCCCATTTCCGTTATCTTCTACTACTTTGAAGTTTCCGAAAGTGTCGCCTTTATTGATTGGCTCTTGAATTAAAACATTGTTTACTTCATT
>OMJH01000050.1 GCA_900299295.1 Bacteroidota bacterium | reverse complement strand
TTATTTTTTGTGCCCGGGATTTAAGCAGCAGCGATATCATAGACAATATGATGAAACTGGTAAGCACAGGCGTTGAATTTAAAATCGCTCCCCCTGAAAGTTATTCAATTATTGGAAGCAATAACATTGATACAGCCGGTGATGATTTATATACAATTGATTTCAATTCTGTTTCCAAACCCGGAAACAAACGAAAAAAACGAATGCTTGATATTTCCGTTTCCCTTATTTTTTTCACGCTCTGTCCTGTAATTATCTGGTTCATCCATGAAAAATTAAATTTTTTCCGAAACCTGGGTTATGTGCTGGTAGGGAAACGGACCTGGGTTGGATACGGCGGTAATGATAATGCTGGACTACCAAATTTAAAGAGTTGTGTTCTTTCTCCTGAATTACTGTTTAAGGAAAAAAAATTTAGTCCGTCTGAAATCAGAAAAATGAATCTTGACTATTCAAAAAACTATCGGCTAGAAACGGATTTTAAAATTTTGATTCGAAATTTTCGAAAGCTGGGGAATCAAAAAAATCTTAATAACGTATAATTTTAGCCGTTTTCATTGCACCTTTTCGTGATTGAACTTCGAGGAAATAAATTCCGTTGCTGAGCGTGGATTTCTGATATTCAAATTTATTTCCGCTGAATTCAAAATAGTCAAGTATCTTTCCGCTTACATCTTTTACTTTCACAAAATACTCATCCGCTTCACTTACCATAATTAAAACGGATTCATGAAAAGGATTGGGAAGCAAATGAATTGAAAAGTTTTTATTAATTTCTTTCACATTCACGGTTGAATGAATGTGAATGGGAACCCATTGTGTGTTTTCAGTAAGGCCTGTGTTCATATTAATATAATGAATCGGTAAACTATCATCAAGTACCTGGTTGGCAGACAACATTACGCCATATCGCTCGCCGGGCTGAATAACAACAGTATCGCTTATCACCGGACTTGGCAATGGACGTCCATCACTGTCAATAATTTTTGCAGAAAGCACGGATGGGAAAACCACTTTATTTGCATAAAATCCAATATTGGCCAATCGGACATAAATTTGAAAACCATAGGTGGCATCAATCATTACTGAATCGTTATTATCCAGCTGCCATTCCGATTTACCATTAACCAAAAAATAAGTTGGTAAATAAGGTGGGATATTTACAGTATCAACAATAGGATCGTGAGAAGGAACATTAAAATGCCATGATGAGTCCAGCTCCGTCATCAGCCAGTGAACCTCCTTATCAAAAGCAGGTCCTCCGGTCCAGGCGGTTTGAACGCCGTTTGCCGCTTTCACAATCAATAGGCCATACATCCCCATCTGTACATGAACTACATCGGCAACATGACAATGATAAATGTACGTTCCAGCGTGTGTAGCTTTAAAACTGTAGGTTGTATCTTGTAAATGCTCTAACCAAAAAGATGTCATGGGGTCACCATCATTTCGAGTATCCACATCTAACCCGTGAAGATGAATGGTATGATGTTCACCTTGTGCAAGACTCAGTGCATTCAACACCACTGAATCGCCTTCATTGCAATAAATAACAAATGCAGGCAGTTTTGGTTCCGCACTTAATGATGGGTTCATACTATAAATTGGAACTTCCAGATTATCCCACATGGTGTCAGATCCAAAATTGCTACGCAAAACAACATTGAAATTTCTTATTGTCTGACCCCACATCAAAGTCAAAAAACAAAAATTTAAACAAACAATGAGTAATTTTTTTTTCATGGCGCAATTTCCATTATGGTGAACATTCCGTTCGGGTGGGTGTTACCACCGGTGATTGCGACGAGATTATGGTCATGCACTGAGTAACGACCCGGCTTATCAGGAATCAACTTCAACACCAATATATCCATGCTGTACATTCCCCACGTATCTTTATCCCATCCAGCTTGTAAAATTTTTGCTTCAGCGAAAACAGCTTTCGGGTGAAACCCGTGAAAATGCAAGCTGTGCATAGATTGCCCTGTATTTGCAACTACAATATAAACTGTATCTCCGACTGTAGCAGAGATTTTTGCCGTAGAATCAATTTGTAAATCAGGGAAACTTTTTGAATTAATAGTATAATAATCCGGATAATATGAATTCCAGTTAACCGAATTTCCGGAAGCTAATAAAGCAGAATAACTTGTTTGATGTTCTTTAATATTCCAGTAATAAACTGCATTACCGGAAGGCAAACCGAAATAAATAATTCCGGCCAAACCTAAATAGCGATTGGAAGGATAATTAAGCGGATCAAAATAAATAAATGCGCGGTGTTGAGTTTCATGAAGTTGAACAAAAACTGAATCTCCTGAATTAATGGATGAGATTGAAATTCCAGCACCCTGAACAGCGAAACCATGTGGCGCAATATCATTATTTATTACTGTTAGTTTAAGCGAATCATTTTGCAACAAAGTAATTACCGCATTTAGCTGATTGAAAGCCGTGTTAGAGTTAAATGAAAGAAATGGAAAATTTGTATTTTTTACAGTAGTGAAAATTCCACGATTTATATATAACCGCTTTGTTACTGTTGAACCCAGTAAAAGAATAAAAGAACTTAAAAAAAATAAAGTGTAAAAATACCTTTTCATTCCTAGTTGATTTTAATAAATGAGATAGGTCGAAATCGCCGGCCATCGGCAAACAAAAGAAGAAAATAACGACCCTCGCTTAATGACTGAATATTTATAAACGTTGACTCAATATTAATTTCAGATTGCATTAAATTACCTTGAGTGGAATAAATGCTGTAACTGAACCTGTTTAATTTTTTAGCGGTGGAAAGTTCAACTGATAAAAATTCATTAGCAGGAACAGGAAAACAATTCAATTTGAAATCCGAACTAAATTCATTGATTGACGTGGGCAATGCGTGAATTATCCAGGTTAGTGTGTCACCCAACGAAAAAAATCCATTTTCGTACACAAACACTTTTACAACAGCGGTGCCCGGAATAAAAAAAGGATTGATGTTCAAACCCAGAAAGCCCATGCTTCCAACAACAACCGAATCCATTGTACCGCCGTTTGGAATTCCCGGATAACATGTTCCATATTCACATAGGCTGTAATCCCATCCTGCCGGAATTGAAGTTGAAATGAGTTGCCATTTTAATTGAATCGCATTGTTGGAAGTATTATTCTGGTAAATGTCATAGATACTCAAAGTATTAAATTGAGCGGTATCCTCCAGTATAGTTCCGGGTGTTAAACTGTAGTTAGGCGAACTTGCAAAAAGGCTCAACTGAAAAATGAATGTAAAAAGTAAAATTATTTTTTTCATGAAAAATTATTTCTGAACTATAAATTTTATGGTCTTAGCTTCTGACTCTTTTTTATAGCGAAGAAAATATACTCCGTCTGCCATCTCAGGTATATTCAATTTTATCTTTTGTTGACCTTTCTCCGTTAAACTGAAATTATGATCGAAAACTTTTTGACCGGTCAAATTAAAAACCTCTACATCCATTTTCAAATTCCCTCCGGAGTTGACAATTAAAAAAACATCTTGCTGTAAAGGATAAGCGCTGACATGTAATGAAAAAGGTATGTTTAAAGAAGCTTGGATAGTAGCGGCAATATCAGAAAGTGCGAGATTAATCGCAGCGACAATTGGAACATTTTGAGTAGAATCATAAAACAGATTTTTATAATATACCTGATGGCCTGCTCCTCCGGTTATCACAATCATTGGCATAGGTGATGAGGAAGCATAATAATTCTTATCTGCTGCGCAACCCGAAAAGCCTCCAAAGCTTATTCCGTTTGAATTAACAAAATTCTGAACGTTGGTACAGGTATGACCAGGCCAGTAATCCATGGCAAAAAATCTAACCTGACTTGGATGTGAAACATCATAAATTTGCTTAATACTATCCAAAAATTTTGCTGCAGCATTACAAGATGAACAACCCATTTCAAATTCCATTATTACCACTTTCTGGCTATCCAAAAGTGAAAATAAATTAGACTGATAATTTGTGATACAATCCGTATGGGTCCAATCTTGTGCTACAGTTTGCGAAAAAACATTCCCAAAAAGGGAATAAAACGCAATAATCAGATAAAAATTTCTCATAAATAGATTATGAGAATAAAATTAAGAAATCATTCGGGCTTATGAAAAGAATTAACATTCACTTTTTTAATCAAAGCGAAGATAATTGGATTTCGAGCACTTTTTTCTTTGCTTCTGCATCGGCTAATTTTTTTCTTTCATTTTCAACCACCTCAGCTTTTGCAAAAGAAACAAATTTGTCATTGCTCAATTTTGCATTCACTGATTTTAGAAAGCCATTCAGATAGTCAATTTCTTTTTCAATTCGTTCTCGTTCAGCTCCTATATCCAGTTTTATTCCCAACGGAACAAAAAATTCAGCATCTAAGGTTACAAAACCTGCCGCAAAACTTACCTTTTCGGTCACCGCCTCAATCGCGGACAAATTTGCCAGTTTGGAAATAAATGGATTCAATTCATCAGATAACCCGACCTTAATTATCCTATAATTCAGCTTCAAACGCTCCTTTGGTGAAATGGCTTTTTGCTGACGAATCATCCTGACATTGGAAATAATTTCTTTCGCCTTTTCAACTTCCTTAATAATTTCAGCATTAAATGATGTTTGTTTTGGCCAATCGGAAAGCATAACTGATTCTTTTTCATCACGCGACTTTATCAAATGCCAGATTTCTTCCGAAACAAAAGGCATAAATGGATGAACCAGTTTCAATAAAACCTCCAGAAAATCTTTCGTTTTAGAAATTGTATGTTCCGAAAGCGGCTGTGGTATTCCTTCAATAAATTCAGGTTTAACAGCTTCAAGATACCAGGAGCAGAAATCATCCCATATCAATTTATAGGTCGCCATCAGTGCTTCGCTAATCCGGTACTTCGAAAACAAATCATTAATTTCTTGAATCTGTTCTGAGAGTCGGTTCTCGAACCAGTTTATTGCAACCCGCGCTGAAGCCGACGGTGAAACTTCTGTTCCTGACCAACCCTGAACAAGGAGGAAGGCGTTCCATGATTTATTCCAGAAATTTCTTCCCTGCTCACAATAACTTTCATCAAAAGGCAAATCATTTCCTGCCGGTGAACACAACAGCATTCCAACACGAACACCGTCAGCACCGTATTTCTCTATTAATTCTAATGGCTCTGGCGAATTGCCAAGTGACTTACTCATTTTTCTCCCTTGTTTATCACGCACAATTCCGGTTAAATAAACATTTCGGAAAGGAATTTCTTTTCGATATTCTTTTCCTGCAATAATCATTCGCGCGACCCAGAAAAATAAAATTTCAGGGGCTGTTACTAGATCGTTTGTAGGATAATAATAATTGATTTCGCCTTTGGGATTTTCAAAACCATTAAAAACACTAATCGGCCACAACCAAGAACTTGCCCAGGTATCCAGCACATCATCATCCTGACGTAATGAATTTATTTCACGTTGATAAATCTTTTTGTATTTTTCAATCGCCGTTTTTTCATCGGCAGCCACAACAAAATTTCCTTCATTATCATACCAGGCAGGAATTCGATGCCCCCACCATAATTGTCGACTTAAACACCAGTCTCGTACATTTTCCATCCAATATTTGTAGGTGTTAATGAATTTTGAAGGAATCAAATTAATTTCACCATTCACCACCGCATCGAATGCCGGACCCGAAATTTCCTTCATCTTCAAATACCATTGCAAACTAAGGCGTGGTTCAATTGCTGCATTGGTTCGTTCACTATGTCCTACATTGTTTGAATAGTTTTCAATTTTTTCAATCAATCCAGATGCTGTTAAATCTTCAATGGCTTTTTTCCGGGCTGAGAATCTGTCCATGCCAACATAAATACCTGCCACATCAGAAATAGTTCCGTCTTCATTTAAAACATCAATCACCGGCAGCTGATGACGCATTCCTATTTCGTAATCAGTTTGATCGTGCGCCGGTGTTACTTTTAAACAACCTGTTCCAAACTCAAGATCAATTGCCTCATCAGTAATAATTGGCACCGAGCGATTTACTAAGGGAACAATCACCTTTTTTCCATGCAAATGAAGATATCTTTCATCCTTTGGATGCACGGCAATAGCTACATCACCCATTATGGTTTCGGGTCGAACGGTAGCAACAATCAAATGTCCATCTCCCTCTTCTAAACGATATTTTACGTATAAAAGTTTACTTTGAGTAGGTATAAAATGAACTTCTTCATCGCTGACTGCAGTTTTTGCAACCGGGTCCCAGTTCACCATGCGTTTGCCGCGATAGATAAAACCCTTATCATACAAATCAACAAAAACGTTAATAACATCGCGATAATATGCATCATCCATCGTAAATCGTGTGCGTTCCCAGTCACAACTTGCCCCTAATTTTTTCAACTGATCAAGTATAATTCCTCCGTATTTTTCTTTCCATTCCCAAGCATATTTTAAAAATTCGTCACGACCGATGGCAGATTTTTTAATGCCGCGTTCGGCTAACATTTTTACAACCCGCGCTTCGGTTGCAATAGAAGCATGATCGGTCCCCGGTACCCAACATGCATTATATCCACGCATCCGTGCTCGTCGTATCAACACATCCTGCAGGGTATTATTCAACATGTGTCCCATATGCAGTACACCTGTAACATTGGGAGGAGGAATTACAACTGTAAATGGTTCACGTTCATCGGGAACTGATCTGAAAAAATTATTTTTCATCCAGTAACTATACCATTTAGATTCACTTTCCTTTGGCGAATAATTTTTTGAAATTTCCATAGCAAAAACTGAGAAGCGAAGATACGTAAGAATAAGGAAGCGAGGGGGATTTAATCTATATTTAATAGGTCAATCCTACGACAATTCCATAACTTGAATATTTCGAATACATGGAATTATAATTAAATCCAATGAACTTAGACAACGCTGTAGGATTTTGAAAATCAGCAATAGATTGGGTATTTCCTCCTCCAGCGCTAACAACTAAACCAACTGCAATTGTATTTTTCTTATGCTGAAAACCAACTCCTGCTGAAAAATGATAGATATTAAATTCCTCCTGATTGAGAGCGAAATCCACATCAGAGATTCCGTTCCAATATTTATTTCTTGAATTAAAATCCGTTGCAAATCCGAATAACAATTCCGTTTCTCCTCGTAAATAACGCTCCCATGCAATTGCCATATTCAATACACCTTTTCTGGCATCTTCAAATGAACGAATATGCGAACTATTTAATTCCACATCGCCGGCATTTGATTCAGGCGGTGTTTCCGACAAGGCAACGGCGAGGTAAGGTTCCAAGTGTGTGAAATACTCCATTGAAATATGGAATCTTGATTGTAAATACTTTCGGGAATATCCTGCTGATAAGGATAGTGGATTTTTATGGTAAGTACGCAAATCTCTACGTTTAAGATAAACATCTCTTGAAGGTATATTGTTGTTTGGATCACTTACATATACAGAGTACTCCAATTGGCTTTTTCCCCATAAATGCAATGAGGGTATTGTTAATGTCATTCCGAAATTACTTTTTTCACCATGATAAACCCAACCAATTTTGTTGATTAAGTTTATGGTAGTTGAATTAAGTGATAAAGAAGAATCGGATTTTGATACCGGCTGAGAGAAAGAATAGATCCCGACACTGGAAGCGTTTACGCCCATATAATATCTTGAGTATCTGTAGGAAACAAAAGAAGCGATTCCGATTCCTACATGTTTGGAAAGATTGAAACTCATGGATAAACCTGCCCACTCATCCAGAACGCGTTTACGATAGTTATAGCTGGAAACGTAAAGTGATGAGTTGGAGTAAAAAAGAAGTGTATCGTTATAAATTTTATTAAAGGACAAATTCTGATTGAATTGCACATCTGAGCGACTTAATAAAATGAATTCTACCTCTGCTCGTTTTCCCACTTTTTTATTTCCACTTACAATTTGCGGTGAAAAATTAAAATTGGTAGCCTTTAAATCAAGTCCTTCGCCTAAGGCGTTTTTACGATTCAGCATTTCGGCATTGTACAAATTTGCAGAAAGTGCCACGTTCCCTGAATCCTTAAAACAGAGCGTAGCGGGATTATAATAAATGGCACCATTGTCAAAATAGGAGGCGACTG
Organism: Bacteroidota bacterium; assembly: GCA_900299295.1. GTDB lineage: Bacteria > Bacteroidota > Bacteroidia > B-17B0 > Aurantibacillaceae > AM-1111. Next base: position 20,010 of record OMJH01000050.1, on the reverse strand, counting down.
CAGCTCCGCACAAAAGGCTTGACTTTGCACCGTATTGATGATTCCAATAATTGTTTTCCTGAGCCCATAAATTTAAACCCGAAATTGAAAACAAAACGAAAATAACAACAACCTTAAAAATTTTCATTAACTCAAATTGAGGCGCAAAAATACATCTAATGTTTTGAAGGAATATTTTTTTTAAGTGGTATTACAAATAATTCAACCCTTCGGTTTCGTTCGCGTCCGTTCGAAGTTTTATTATCAGAAACCGGCAAAAGTTCAGCGTAGCCTTTGGTGGTTACAATTAAATTCGGATTTTTTAATTTTCCAACCAGGTAGTTTTTTACACTCAGCGCCCTGTTCGCTGAAAGTTTCACGTTTGAAACATGGGAGCCGATGCTGTCTGTATGTCCCTCCACCCTTAACTGATAGGCCGGAAAATCCTTCAGCAAATTCACCAATGAGTCCAGCGTCTTTTTCGCCTGTGGTTTTAATTCCGATTTTCCTGTATTGAAAAGTACTTTTGAATTTAGCGAAATAGAAAATGCTGAGCCGAGCGCTGCAACGGCATCAATATCGGCTCCAGGATAACTATCCTTACCCTGTGGAGTAAAACTCGCCGCATCCTTAAGCTTTAAATACCTGAAAACTTCATTTCCGGGAATTGAGTCACCCAGATCTACAGCCGCATTTCCTCCGCCAATTTTACCTATCTCTATCCAGTTTTTGCCATCTTTTGAAATGGATAAAAATGTTTCCTCAATATATTTGCCCAATTCAAATACATAAAGATCAGTTCCTTCAAGATTTACTATCGCATTGTCTTTAAAGTATAAAACTAATTCTCCACCCCGCCCTAAAACTGTAAAATTATTATCAAGTCCATCCCAATCCGGAATACCTAAGGCTAATGCGCCATTTCTGCATTTTTCTATCGGGGAAGGATTTCCCGGCTTATAGTAGATAACAGAATCAGCAAAAGCACGGTTGCCCATTGCAATTTCAACAGAATCACCATGGCCATTGGCGTATTTACGCGAAAATTGGGCATGTTCAATTAGTGGAAAAACCAGCAAAAGGAAAAATAGTAACCTGTTCATTCGCTCTCAATATTAAAAATAATTATTTCCATTTAAATTAGGCAAAATAAATATTTTGTTTTATTGTTTAAAATTATCTATTACATTTGCACTCCGTTTTTTGAAAACATGTTCGGGGTGTAGCGTAGCCCGGTTATCGCGCCTGGTTTGGGACCAGGAGGTCGCAAGTTCGAATCTTGCCACCCCGACTTCTTCAATTCATAAGCCGAATTTTTTCGGCTTTTTTTATTTCATAAAAACAGAAAAATCAATTTCAGGCGTAGTTCTGAATTTTTACCGCGAGCAACCATTAAACACAATTATTTAACCAACTCTTCTTCCAAAACTCGTAAAATATCATCTGCAAACTTATACGAGTCATCAATTGATCTGAAACGCGAACTTCTGAAACCTAATTCCCGTTTCAAAATTGGATCCGGTTGATTAACTACCTCTACGAGAATCAGGGCAATTTCGGAAAACCGTGTGATGTAAATTTCCCGTATGGTATAAATTTTATTCAAGCGGGGGAGTTGCGTGCCCGGCTTAATAACATTGTTAACGCCCGGGAGGTTATCAATGCAAATTACTTTTTGTCCGACATGAAACATAGAATGAATTTGCCACGATAACGAAGGGTGCAAGAAAAAATTACAAATCTTTCAGGAAAGTTGCAATTTCATCAGGAGGTCCTTCTGATCATCATTGCCTAGTCGAAAAAGGTGATGACCAAATTCTGTAAATCCGTATTTCCTGTAAAAGTTGATTGCGTTGTGGTTATGTTCCCACACGCCAAGCCATAAGCAATTCAACTGATTTAATTTAACAAATTGAATTGCTCTATCTAAAAGAAATTTTCCTAGACCCTTTTTTTGAAATTTTTTAAGCACATAAAACCTCTCCAGTTCAGCAGCAGCTTCACCTAATCTTTGTTCATGTTCTTTGCCAAAATTTAATTTCATATAACCGGCAAGGTTATGATTGCTAAAAACAAAATAAAAACATGCTGCTGTATTATTTAATTCGTAGGCAAGTTGTGATTCAGAAAGATTTTCATTTATATACGCCATCATATTTTCATGCGTATTGAACTCATTAAATGTTTCAGAAAAAGTTGTAATACTGATTTGACGCAAATGATCTAAATCCTCGGGACCGGCTTTTATCAATTGAAAATCTTTAATTTTCATTCAGCTAAAATTTAATTACATGCGCCTTAATATTGCCATAGGTCGCTTTCCATATTATAAATACGATTTTTTATTCTTTCTGCCTCAAGCCACTTCTCCCTTCCTTCGGTGTAATCTTCAATTGAACGATCAAATAGATTTGACTCTTTAGTGATGTAAGAATTAAAAATGCGTTTAATAAAAATATCATCAAAACTTAATTCTCGAGCAGTATTTCTGCCATTTCCGGCAAGATGCTGAACAAGCACCGGTCGACATTCCTCCATATAAACCCAGAATATGGGCCTAAAAATCTGTTTCTTCTCATCATAAATAACAGGGCAAATCCCTAAAATCCTGACATCGAGAACCGAACGCCGCGTATCAAAAAACCAATCTTCCTTTACATAATATTGTATGATACTTTCTGCACCGATAGAATCTTTGTTTTCATAAGTAACCAAAAACTCATTACCGTCATTATCGATATTTACATACCTTGAACTGTCTCGACGCAGTAAACGAGCTCGGACCTCAATAACTGTCATTGGATGAAGAAACTCATCATCATTGGGATTATATGCGGTGATTCTTCCATCAATCACTGCGGAATATAAAACATCAAAAAGTGATGATTTTGAAACGTATTCACCGTGTGGAAAATACAATGGGTAATTCAGCCTGTCGCGCAAATCAATTGTCCGCCAAATTCGTTTTGCCCAGCCAATATCTGCCTCTCTCAAATATTGATGAGATAAAGGTCGGCGGCCTGAATTCGGTGTCCAAACAGTTTTTGAAACCTGAGCTTCGAACCGACAAACAAATAAAAAGCAAAATAGATTTAGTAAAACTTTCATCAAATTATAAACGTTTGAACGCTGAATTGATACAAATAACAAGACTTAAATTGTAGTAACTTCTGCCAATGGCGTAATTCCACCTTTAACAAGTTCATTCGATTTAACCAGAATTTTTGTTCCGAGCGGCAAAAAAACATCAACCCTGCTACCAAACTTAATGAAACCGAACTCCTCTGTTTGATTGGCCTGTTCACCTTGTTTTGAATACAACACAATTCTGCGTGCAAGAGCTCCTGCAATCTGCCGAAAAAGAACTTGATAACCCTGCTCATGTTCAACCACAACTGTCGTGCGTTCGTTATCAGTTGAAGATTTCGGATCCCATGCTACTAAAAATTTGCCCGGGTGGTATTTCACGTAATTAACAGTTCCTGAAACCGGGTATCTGTTAACATGGACATTAAGCGGCGACATAAAAATAGAAAGCTGAATTCGCTTGTCGTTAAAATATTCTATCTCTGTTGTTTCCTCAATCACCACTACTTTGCCGTCTGCAGGGGCTATAATTTGTCCTGGCTTAATATTCCATTTCCGAACAGGTGAACGAAAAAACTGAAGTACAATTACAAGAAAAAACAAGCTCAATATCAACGCAAAATAAAAGGCAAGATCAGAGTCTGGAAATACAAAATATGCAATACAATGCAGCGCAGCCGCAAAAAGAATGGCAACAAATAGTGTAGGATAACCTTCTTTATGAAATTCCATAGTTGTTAATCTCCAAAGTTACGTTCATTTTTTTTTTTACGTTCACGCATATTCAACAGCTCAATAAAAAGCGAAAAGGCAAGCGCAAAATAAACGTAATTTTTATTGAGGTGGATTTGTTTGTTATGTATTTGTTCTTCCGTTAGCCCCGAGGTTTTTATCATAATGTTAAACCCGTCGGTAATTGCCTCTGCTGCCAAAAGTAAACCAATTACAATCAGGAACCCTAAGGCTAACATTTTTATAGTTGGGTTTCTATTTATAAAATCACTAACAACCACAGAAAAGAGAAGCATTAAAAACATTGAAATAACTACGGCACCTACCATAATTATCAGGTTACCTGACAAACCAACCGCTGTAAGTATTGAATCAAAGGAGAAGATAATATCAATTAATATAATTTGAATAACTACCCCGCGGAAAGAAACGGTTGATAAATTCTTTTTGGGGCTATCTAAATCATGACCTGCAATTTTTTCGCGAATTTCTTTCCAGGTTTTAATCAATAAAAAAATTCCTCCACCAAAAAGTATCATACCTCTTCCTGAAACCCCAAAACTATTTCCGATTGTAAAAATTGGGTTTACGGCACCCGCGATTAGGCTGATTGAAAACAACATAAATACGCGAGTAATTAAAGCAAGCATCAATCCAATAGATCTGCCTCTTTTTTGCTGTTGTTGCGGAAGCTTATCTGCTGTAATCGAGATAAAAATGATATTATCAATCCCTAAAACAATTTCCAATAAGGTCAGCGTAAATAGACTTATCAATCCGTTAACCGTCAACAAATCGGCCCAATTTTCGAAAACAGAATTCACTTTTTTTTGACAAAGGTAATTTTTTGAAATAAACTGGGTCAGTCGTCAGTTTTAAATTCTGTACATTTTCTTATTTCTGAAAAAAAATATAAATAACTGATTATCAAAAAAATACAAAAAGTTAATTATAGTAAATAAATTTCAATTTCTGTCATTAATCATTAATTTTGCCTTCCGTTTTTCTCAGGGGCGAAACGGAATAAAATAAAATTAATAATCCTTAGCGTCAGGCCCTGAACTTTCGCTGATACAAATGGTATAAAAATGACTACAAATTCGAATGTCGGTTCAGCAGATTTTGACTGGAGCGCGATTGGTAAAAAACAAGAGAATTATTCTGCGGATGACAGAAAGAAATTCGATGAGCTTTACGGGCGGAGCTTAAAAACAATTGAAAACCTTCAAATTATCGAAGGTGAAGTGGTTGGCATGAATAACCGCGAGGTAATTGTTAACATTGGTGCAAAATCAGATGGGGTTGTTGCGTTATCCGAATTCCGTTACAATTCTGATTTAAAAATTGGGGACAAGGTAGAGGTATTTGTGGAGACACAAGAAAATGTCAGCGGCCAATTGGTGTTATCCCATAAGCGAGCTCGCGCCAACAAAAGTTGGGATCGAATTAATGTTTCGCTTAACAATGACGAAGTTATAAAAGGGTTTGTTAAATGCCGTACTAAAGGTGGATTGATTGTGGATGTTTTTGGAATTGAAGCCTTCCTACCCGGCTCTCAAATTGATGTAAAACCTATACGGGATTATGATGTTTACGTGGGAAAAACCATGGAATTCAAAGTTGTTAAAATTAATAATGAATTTAAAAATGTTGTCGTTTCTCACAAAGCATTGATCGAAGCCGAGATTGAGATGCAGAAACGTGAAATCATTGGAAAACTTGAAAAAGGACAAGTACTTGAAGGAACTGTTAAGAATATTACATCTTACGGTGTATTTATTGATCTTGGCGGTGTTGATGGTTTGATACACATTACAGATTTAAGCTGGGGTAGAATTAATCATCCGGAGGAAATAGTTAAACTCGACGAGAAGGTGAATGTGGTTATTTTAGACTTCGACGATGATAAAAAACGAATTGCATTAGGATTAAAACAACTTACTTCGCATCCATGGGAAAAACTCAGTGCTGATTTAAATGTAGGCGATAAAGTTAAAGGTAAAGTTGTGGTTATCGCCGATTACGGAGCATTCGTTGAAATTGCACCGGGCGTAGAAGGGTTAATTCACGTATCAGAAATGAGCTGGAGCCAGCACCTTCGTACTGCAGGTGATTTTGTTAAGGTTGGAGATGAAGTTGAGGCTCAGGTTTTGACACTTGACCGTGAAGAGCGAAAGATGAGCCTGGGAATGAAACAATTGACCACTGATCCTTGGGCACTGATTGTGAACAAATATTCAATCGGAAGCCGACACTCAGGTAGTATCCGAAATTTCACCAATTTCGGTGTTTTCGTAGAACTTGAAGAGGGCGTTGACGGATTGGTTCACATTTCTGACCTTAGCTGGAGTAAGAAAATTAAGCATCCAAGCGAGTTTTGTAAAGTAGGTGATAAAATGGATGTGGTTGTTTTGGAAATTGATGCTGAAAACCGTCGCCTTTCATTAGGTCATAAGCAATTGGAAGATAACCCTTGGGATATTTTCGAAACCGTCTTTACAATTGGATCAAAGCATAAAGGAACTGTTACTTCAATAAATGAAAAAGGTGCCACAATTAGTTTAACCTATGGTGTTGAAGGATTCTGTCCAAACCGACTAGTTGGTAAGGAAGATAAAACCAACCCAAAAGTTGATGAACAGCTTGATTTCATTGTAACAGAATTCTCCAAAGATGCCAAACGGATTGTAGTTTCTCATCGTGCGGTTTGGGATGCTGAAAAGGAAGCTCAATTAAAAGCTGAAAAGGAGGCGAAAAAATCAGATCAGGAAGAATCCAAAAAAGCAGTAAAAAAGGTTAAAGATAATGTTGAAAAAACCACTTTAGGGGATATTGAATCTCTGGCTGCTTTAAAAGATAAACTGGACAATAAATAATTGTTAGCTATTTCTTTCACCAACCTGAAAGAAAACTAAAAACACGCCATGGTTTTTAGTTTTAAGTCCCGTCAGCAATGACGGGATTTTTTTATGGAATTGCATGGCTAAATTTTACAACCGTAAAAATTTAGAACACAGTTTTTCTGTTAAGGTGCTATTAATCGTTTTGCTTTTCGGGATTTTCGTCGTTAGTCTGAATCCAGAACTTTTGTTCCTCCGGTAGGGCATCTAAATCGTCATCATCCAAAAGTTTATATATATTGGCTTGAGGTCCTTTTTTTCTGTATAGCAATGCAAGTACACAACCTGAAACTAATCCTGAAATATGACCTTCCCAGCTAACTTCCGGCTGAATTGGAAACAATCCCCACACAAAATAACCGTATAAAAAAATTACCAAACCCGACAATGCCATTGCATGCCGGTTCTTACGCAAGAGTCCGCTCAGCAGCAAAAACCCAAATAATGCGAATATCACAGTACTTGAGCCAACATGAACGATCCCTGAACCATTATGCAAGGATCGTCCAAACAACCAAACTCCTGTACCTGACATTATGAGTGAAAAAACAAAAACAGACAAAGCAATCGTTTCATAAAAAACAAAAAGTAAAAGAAGTAAAACCAGCAATGAAAAAGTATTTGATAATACATGATGGAAGTTTGCATGAATAAAAAAATGTAAAATTATCCCTGGTAAAGATGAAATGTTTCTTGGATAAATTCCAAATTCAGATAAATTCAGTTTATAGTTGAAATCGAAATAAAAAACAATCCATATGGCCAATACAATTAAAAATGGATTAAGTATTGAAAATTTAACCCTTTCTTTTTCACTCATTGTAAATAACAAATTAATTATTTCTGCTCACCCAGTTCATTCGAGCGATAATCGTTATTTAAACTGAATGCTATTGAATAATGAATCCGAGAACGAACCACCATGCCTTGCTGAATCGCCGGCTTCCATTTTGTTTGTCCAATTAACAATACTGCTTCCTCCGCGCAGCCGCCTCCTATCGATTTTTCGACAAATATATTTGAAGTTCTGCCATCCGGTTCTACAATAAAGCTCAATTGAACAACTCCCTGCAAACCTTGTCTTTTCGCCAAATCCGGATACTCTAAATTTACATGGATAAACTCAGCCAATGCGTCAACACCTCGAAAATATTCAGCTTCAAATTCCGGTGCGTTATAAATTACCAATGAAGTATCAACTACAAACTTTTTATCCCATTTAGGTTTAGAAAAACCTCGCTCTTTGATTGATTTTTTATACTCTGAAATTTTGAACCCAACAGTAACAGAATTTCGCGAAATTACCTTAATGCCATTTTTTTGACCCGGAATCCACTCCAATAATTTCAATAATCGCAAAGCCTCATTATCAAAATCGCTTACTCCAGAACTCGATATCTTTATCCCCGTAATGTTACCATCCTTCATCACCACAAAATCTAACTTTACCTGGCCTTCCTGCATTAACTTGAAAGGTTTTTCAGGATAAATTAAATGTTCATGAATCAAACGATTCATTTCAGAAATACCCCCTTTATTTGACGGAAGTACTTCCGGAAATTCACAAATTACCTCATCAGAAGTTGATTGAGAGAATGAAAGTTGGGTTAAACTAAAAAAAAGGAAAAGCGAAAAGAGTCGAAATTGGTTCAAGTGTTAAGCGAAATAACTTTACTAATCTTGCATTTCAATAGTTAAATGTAGCCCGTTTTTAATAAAAATAATTTTTATTTTTTCATAAGGCAACAGCGCAAGATAGGTGCTGCCTTTTAATGTCATTGAATGCTCATTAAAAACAATATCAAGCGTCTTTACGTCCAATTTTTCAAAACGTTCAAACCAGCCTGCAGAGCCATCATGCTGACGTGTTCTTACAACATATACATCTTTAAGTTCCTTTAAATTTACAGACTTAATTGCATCTTCAACTTCGGCTTTTGAAAGTTGTGCTTTCATCGAAAAGAATGAAAGGAAAAGAAAAAAAATAATTGCTGTCTTCTTCATAATGTAAGGTTTTTAACAAAGTTATAAAATTAAAAGTACAAAAAAACAAACAAAACAATTTAGCAATAAAGAATTTTCAAAAATGTTTAGGATAATAATTGTAACCCTCCCCAAAACTAAGACATATTAATAAACTAAGAAACTACTGAACAGTAGGAATCATGCCGCGAATACCCATGTTTACAACAGTATCTCCGGCAGCAGGTTCAAACCAACCATCCATGTTCGCATCTTTCCATTCAAAACTATTATTAATTGATAGCGAAACTATGACAACAATATCCGAATTTTCACTCCCTGAAATCACCAACGGAGAAGCAAACTGTCCTGTTACCAAACACGATCCGGCCGGAATTGGAGAAGTAGCCCAAATAGGATTTGGAACTGTGGTTGCTCCTGCGGGGCTTTGTCCGTCGCTTGTGCTAACCAATGAATTAAAACTGGTTTCAAAGCCCCAATATCCCTGTAAATGATTTCCGGGCCCTCCTGTGCCTGCAGAAGGAGTAACTGTTTGGGTATTTATCAGGTAGGAATTAATGAATGTATTGTACCCAACAAATGAAGCAATAGTTCCGTTCAAGTAAAAAGGAACTGAATTATAAACGTATTTGTAACGAATTGTATAATTCTGGTAAGCGAGCGAAACGCGTAAATAATTATAGGTTCCTGGAGAAATTGAGTCGATCGGAATACGTAAGAATTCCTCTCCTTCACCTTTCATAACCGATAGTGAATGATCAATTGCTGTTGCACCACCGGCAGTGGTTTCCGGAGCATGGTAAAGTACTTTTCCTCCTCCAACTGCAGTAAACATTGTAGGTGTAAGTTCAACATAGTGGGCACACATTTTATTCATTTTAGGATGCTGTGCGGAATGATTTGATGGTAATACTGCAGCATTGCCTAAATTATCTAATCTTGCTTGGGTGGAATCAAAATGAAATTTAAAAATCACATAACGCGTTTGAGTACTTGTGCCGTTGTTGTTTTGAGTAATTGCCTCATCTTTCTTGCAGGATAGAAAAAAAATAAATAGTGGTAGAAAAAAAAGGGAATTACAAAAAAAATTGTTTTTCATTTGTATTTTATTTTACGCCAAGTTACAAAGAATTTACTGAAAGGCAACTAAAGGTGCACCCTTCTGGAAAAATTTATCAATTCTTTTTTCAATCTCCGAATTTTTATAAAGTATCGGCGCATGATGTGGTTTACTCCTCGCATCAATAATTATCGGCGCTTCGCATGACCAATGTTTAAATTCAAAATGTTCTTTCAAACCGTAAATATCATGTGAAGGATTACTTCGCGTAAATGTTACCCACAAAAAATTTTGCATGTTTTCAGCTACAAATTGACAATCATCAGTAATCACAAGCAAGGCGATACCTTCCGTTAATTCCTTCTTTTCCTGAACTAAAATTGAAAATTTTTTAATCTCTTCCTTTGCAGAAGTGTAATCAAAGAATCGATTGAATTCAACTGCAACAACGCCATCAAATATCATAGCCGAACGAAACAACTGATTGAATTCAGGAGAAATAATTTTTGCCAATTCTCTTTTTTTATCCCCGCAGACGGTAAAAGCAACCTTGCTACCGCTGTTCAATCCTGTTCCGGAATAATCAAGAGTGTCTATAGAAGTATTTGTATGAAAATGCACATCGCGGTTAAAATCAATTCGCTCAAATATATATTTAAAAAAATCTTGTTCATGATGTGGATGAGGAGTTTCAGAAGAAGAAGCTGCTATAAAAAGAAATTTTGCTAAACTTAATTGACCTGTACCAAGAATATGATTCGCCTGCGTAATTAATTCGGAAGGTATTTTAATGTTTGAGTATGGAGTGTAGCGTTCACTACCTACTGCAAGCAATAATGGATGTACACCGGCCGCATCTACAGCATGCACTGCCTTGACACCTGGTAACTCGTGTCGAATAGCATTTCCCGTCAATTCATGTATCATCTTTCCAAAAGTTGTGTCCTCTTGTGGCGGACGTCCAACCACGGTAAATGGCCAGATGGCATTTTTTCGGGCAAGAACCTTATGTACTTTCATTACGGGAAAATCGTGTTTCAAACTGTAATAACCCAGGTGATCGCCGAACGGACCTTCTGGCTTATTTACGCCGTTTTCAACTTCGCCCATTATCACAAAATCAGCATCCACAGAAACACAAAAACCATCCACATAAGAATAGCGGAAACGCCTCCCGGCCAAAAGGCCTGCAAAAGTAAGTTCGGAAAGCGATTCGGGTAATGGCATTACTGCAGAAAAAGTATGTGCAGGCGGCCCCCCAATAAAAACACTTACTTTCAATTTTTCACCTTTGGCAGCTGCAACCGTTTGGTGGACGCCAATCCCACGGTGCAATTGATAGTGTAAACCAATCTCCTGATTCAACAAATAATCATTTCCGTTTAATTGAATGCGATACATACCAAGATTAGAATTCATTACTCCTTTTTTATCCTGGTCTTCCGTATATACTTGCGGAAGTGTTACAAACGCACCTCCATCGTTTGGCCAATGGCGAATCATTGGCAGATCAGAAATTGAAATTTCTTCAAAATCAGAAGGTAAAGTAACATGTTTCGGTAATGCCTTTACGGCGGCCCAACCGGTTTCGATTAAACGAAAGGGATTTTTAAGAGAAGACAGCGGATTGTTTTTTACTTCAATCATTTTTTTTACGCTGCCGATGGTGTGGCGAAAAATAAATTCACATCTTTCCTTTGTGCCAAATAAATTCGAAACGCAGCGATACCGGCAACCTTTAACGTTTTCAAATAATATGGCCGGCCCTGACTTTTCATGAATTCGTAAATGTATTGCAGCCATTTCTAAATCGGGATCTACTTCCTCACGAATACGAATTAAGTGCCCGTTTTTCTCAAGGTCTATTAAGCAATTCTCCAAGGACAAATGCGCCATATACTTTATATTAACTGATAAAGCTTCGTTGCTTTGAACTTATCGTAAATCTTCGGCGATTTTACTTTAAATCGGTAACCATAGCTGAATGAACCGGAAATAAATTTAGAAATTATTGTCAATTTTGAAGTATTGATATACGTGAAATCGTTCAATGAATTTATTGCAATAAAAAAATTCCTTCCGTTGTATCCAAAAGAAAAGCGAGCATCTCCGGAGGATGAAAGATAACATAACTTCGAAGTAGAGCCATCCAGGCGATGATAATTCCGCCATTGAGGCTCAGCATACAGATTGAAGGTAAAATTGCTAAAAAAACGTTTGAATAAAACAATGTTACACGAAGCTCCTATACCGGCTGATATACCAAACACATTCAGTTGATTGAGATAGGCTTCCTGATCATACCAGCTTCGGATAAGGGGAGAAAAAAAGGAAGAATCAGTAGCATGCTTATTGTAATAAATATTCCCTCCGTATACCCATGAAAACGCTGATTTTAATTGCCTGCAGGTATATGAATACCCCGATTTGTATGCGAATTTTTTATAATTGGTAAAATACATGAATTTCACTTTCGTTTGCTGAACTTGCATTGACGAATTCTGGAAATAAGGACTTCCCTTCCTAAAACTTGTATCATAACTTGAAGTATTTATATCGTAAAATCCTTTATAATCTCTGTAACTTGTTTCAAGAATCCATCGATTACCTCCAAACGAAAAATTAAAATTTTTGTATTGGGTGTTGCCTTTCAAGGCTGTATTGGAAGCTGCAGTTTTAAATGAAAGCGAAAGTGAAAGTTTATCGTAGTCCAATTGCAGGCCGGATACAGAATTGGCATCGGCATTGTAGTGCGCCCCAGATTTTCCACTGTCCAGGTTAGTAAAATTCTGATCAAAACTATAATCGAACTGCCTCCAGGAAGTATAAAGCGTAACTACGAGCCGATCCTTATACTTCACATATTTTGTAGTATCCCAGCTTGACTGAGAAAAAGTAACGCGTGAAAAGAGAAGCAAACTAACTAAAACAATTCTACGTAGTTTCATTTAACAAATTTACCAATTCCCGATAAATGAAAACAAAAATAAATTAGAATTAATTTTTGTTTTTAAATGCGATTGTACGAACTGCCTTTTTTATTTTACCGTTAATTTTTTTCTGAAGTATCATTTTTTTTGCTTCTTTAGATTCCAATACTTGTTTCAAATTTTTAATTTCAGCGTATGGAATAAAATTGTTTCGGCAATGCATTATAAGTTCAGACAATGAAAATTTCATTATTGAGGTATTTAAAAAATCAAATAATTTATTTCGATTTTTCAGTCGTAATTGATTCGTGAAAAAAAATTTCGGCGCACGCAGTTTCAGCATATCACAAAGCAGTTTAAATTGCTTATCAGAACCAATCGCAAAAGTGATGGACTTCCTGTCTTTTGTAATAAAAATTTCACCATAGGGTGCAATGTTCGGATGCAAGGATCCTTGTAAGGAAGGAATAAAACCCTCATTTAAAAAATTTGATGCCTGATTTGCCAATGCAGACACTGCAGTATCATACAAAGAAACAGCAACATGGGCTCCTTTACCCGTTTTATTTCGATGCATAATCGCAATCAAAATAGCTTCTTTCAATTGATGAGCTGCAAGAATATCAATTAGTGCGACAGGCATTTTAACAGGGCCTGATTCGGTGGTTCCATTCATGCTCATGAAACCTGATTCTGCCTGCAAAATCAGATCGTAGGCAACGCGATTTTCATCGAGTGAAAAACCGCTGATGGAGGCATAAATTAATGCGGGATTCAGCTCATGTAAACGCTTAAAATCAAAACCAAATTTTTTATCATCGTCTTTTTTAAAATTTACGATAAGAACATCCGCATCTCTAACAAGTTTAAGAATTTTTAAATTTGCTTTTGAATTTGAAAGATCAGCAAAAATCACCTGCTTAAGCAAATTAATACTGCAATAATATGCAGATAACTTTTCTTTTTTGGATTCAGTTTTTAATTTCCAGGAGCGTGTAACGTCACCATTCGTTTTCGGATTTTCAACTTTAATAACTTTCGCACCCAGCTCTGCAAAAAAAGCACCCACAGAGGGTCCGGCTAAAACACCGGCAAGTTCAATTACTTTAAGTCCCTTGAAACTTGTATCAAAACGCATTCAAAATAATTAATACACTGGATGTTTTGGTTTATTCTCCATAATACCATCCACGCGCTCCATAATTTCAGGTGTAAGCTTTGAAACAACATCAATAGAGGTTAACGTTTCCTTTAATTGATGACTATTACTTGCGCCTAAAATCGCTGTACTGACATTGGGATTTTTTAATACCCAGGCGATGGAAAAATTAGACAAGGAAATGGATAATTGATCACATAACACTTTTAGACGTTTCACTTTTTCATGCTTCCAAGCGTTTTGTTCGCCCAGAATCGCATCTTTCAGCCATTCCATTCCTTGTTTATGCAACCTTGTTTCTTGCGGTGATGCATCCATGTATTTGCCGGTTAACAATCCGGAGGCCAGCGGTGACCAAATGGTTGTTCCTAATCCAATGTCGCGATACAATTTTGAATATTCCACCTCTACCCTGTCACGGCAAAACAAATTGTATTGTGGCTGCTCCATTGTAGGTGGAGTTAGATGATACTGCCGGGCTACTGCATGCGCTTCCATGATTTCCTGCGCACTCCATTCGCTTGTTCCCCAATACAAAATTTTTCCTTGCGTCACCAGGTCATGCATCACACGCACGGTCTCTTCCATGGGTGTATTTTTATCCGGACGGTGGCAGAAAAAAAGATCCAAATATTCTAATTGCATTCTACGTAGCGAATTATGACATGCTTCAAACACATGCTTACGGCTCAGTCCAATTTGATTGGGAAGTTTACCTCCCCAATATACTTTACTTGAAACAACGTAGGTGGATCGATTCCATTGCATTTTTTTGAGAATGTTTCCCATGACGATCTCTGATTTTCCGCTGGCATAAGCTTCCGCATTATCAAAAAAATTAACCCCGTTATCATAAGCTAATTTCATGCACTCTTCGGCCACACTATCATTCACCTGACTGCCAAAGGTCACCCAGCTCCCGAATGAAAGCGCCGATACCTGTAGTCCGCTTTTACCTAATCGTCTATATTCCATAGCTTAATTTTGATGGTGTTAAATTAAAGAAAATTTAAATGAGTGTGTTTGAAAAAAGCCCAAAATTAGAAATCAATCAAACCTTTTTGTTTTCGCTTTTTAAAATCCAATAACAACAAATAATACCAGAATACACCCAGGGCATACAACATGGAGGTAATTAAAAACAAGGTGACAAAAGAGTATCCGGCCTTAAAAACATAGGATGAAAAAACAAGACTGATAAACCAGCTTCCACTCCATATTGCACTGGTAAGAACACTAACCATTTCCCGATTGCGTTTACCTACGTATTGCATCACTACTTCAGTTGTCATGGGGCCTGCCACATTCATTAAGGGCTGACGAAGCAGGTAAAATACAATGGCGATTACCACTGCGATTGGAAGTTCCTTATAAAATTCCGTGGTTGCCAAAGCTACTAAGGAAATTACGGCGAGCGATTGCGTAACAGGTATTGCAATTTTAAAACCCATTCCTGTTTTAATCCTTGGAACCATTACAGCCGCAAACGCTACCAAAACAGCCGCAAGTGTTGATACAGGCGCAAACTCCCCTTTATCCAGTCCGTGTACCTTGAAGAAAAACAAACTAATCAGCGGAATTGTAAGTCCGGCACCAATAGCAATGATGAGGGTTGGTATCAATGCCTTGGTAATTAAATCCCAGTCGTATTTTTTATTTGTTTTTTGCGAAGACGATGGTTCCAGTACCTTCTCCTCCATATTTGCCATCTTTAAAAAGAAAAATCCTGAAAAACTGACCAAACAAATCAAAATGATAATTGTTTTCTCATCAAAAAAATTTCCATGAACCGCGTCAAGGAAATAGACAATCATTCCGCTGGCAATTCCTGCAAAGGACCAGGTTGAATAAGATAGTGCAATTCCTGCAGTATGATTTTCCGGCTTTGCGTTTCGCATTATAAAGGGTATTATCGGTATTTGAATAAATGTAAATGACGCTCCCCATAACAACTGAGAAAAAAAAATAAGCGAGATATTTTTTACATGAATAGCATAAACAATCAGCAAACCAAAAACCGGGACAAGTAATGAGGAAAGATAAAATAAGGGACGCACGCGTTTACCCGGAATGAGTAGGCCAAGCGGAATTGCAAGCAGTACAACACCAAGAAACCGAAATGCAATAAATGAAGATATATCTGCTTCAGAAAAACCGGAGCGCTCCATGTACAAGGGCTGTAAATTCATGAATGTAACATTCACCAGCTGAACAAAAAATTCAGCAATGATAATCGCCACAATCGGTCGTTCCAGTTTTTTAAATGTTGAAAACATGAATCGGCTACAAAGATATTCTACATTCACAAATCAAAGTCATTTCGAAAAAAAACGTAAATTTATTTAATCAGTTATTTTAAGAGTGAAACATAGTAGAGGAATAAATTTTTTGTTTGTTGTGATTGCAGTTTTTCTATTGACAAAAAAAGCACAAAGTCAAGATTGCCTGTCAAAAGAAAAAATTGATAGTTTGCTTGAATTTTCAAAAGAGCACCTTGGAACTCCATACCGTTATGCGAGTATGGATTCTAAAAAAGGGTTTGACTGTTCCGGATTTACCTGTTTTGTTTTTCATCATTTCGGATATAAGGTCCCTCGGTCATCCATTGATTATGAGAGATTCGGAGCGACAATAGTTAGAGATTCAGCTCAAGCCGGAGATATAATTGTGTTTAGGGGAACAAATGCAAAAAACAAACGTGCCGGACATGTTGGCATAGTGATAGGGCGTAATGAAAAAGATTTGATATTCATTCATTCCTCAAGCAACAAAAAACGGGGCGGCGTCATTATTTCCACTTTCAATGAGTCATCCTATTACGCCAAACGTTTCATTCGTATTTGCAGGTTAACGGATTGCCATTAACTAAAATGAATTCATTTTTTATGGTAAATTTGCACCATAAATAAAAAACTATGTCAACAACATTGCTATCCGGGAAAAGAGGAATCATAACAGGTGCGCTGGATGAAAATTCAATCGCCTGGAAAACCGCGTTAAAGGCTCACGCACAGGGCGCAAAAATAGTTTTGACCAACGCTCCGATTGCAATGCGCATGGGAAAAATAAATGATCTTGCTGCCCAGACCAACAGTAAAGTTATTCCCGCGGATGCAACCAGCACAACTGATTTGGAAAAACTTTTTACTGAAGCACAGGAATTTTTAGGCGGAAAGATTGACTTTATACTTCACTCTATAGCTCAAAGTCCAAACATCAGAAAAAACATACCTTACGCTGAATTGAACTACGATTTTTACGGAAAAACTCTTGACATTTCTGCCTTAAGCCTTCACAAAATGTTAAGCACCGCGTATAAAATGGATGCCATTAACGAATGGGGAAGCGTAATAGCTTTATCTTACATCGCAGCACAGCGAACATTTTCATTCTATACGGATATGGCGGATGCTAAAGCATTATTAGAGTCAATCGTTCGCAGCTTTGGCTATCATTATGGAAAACATCGCAGGGTTCGTGTAAACAGCATTTCCCAAAGTCCGACACAAACTACTGCAGGTAGTGGCATAAAGGGGTTTGATACATTTTTTGATTTCGCGGAATTGAATTCACCGCTTGGCAATGCCTCAGCCGAACAATGCGCAGAATACTGCATTAGTCTGTTCAGCGATTTATCGAGAATGGTAACTATGCAAAATTTATTTCATGACGGCGGTTACTCAATGACAGGAGCATCTGCGGATTTAATGAATGCATTTGAAGAGGATAAATAATTTTTTTCGGATTTAATAATAATTTAAAATTGGATGTAAAGCAAAGTTTCTCGAGTCAAGGTTACTTCTTAGGTGTTTACATTATATTTTTTACATTAACTTCATTATACGCACAAGAGAAAAAAATTCTCTGGAAAGAATTTACATCATACTATGAAAATGGCTTGCTCCACGAGAGGGGTCAACTAATTAGCGAAAAAAAAAGCGGAACATGGATTACTTATTCAATCCAAGGTAAAATTCAAAGTCTTTATAATTTTACTAATGATGTTAAATCCGGCCAGTATGCCGAATGGGATGTATACGGAAGATTAACCCGTGAAGGCCAATTTAATAACAATGAAAAATGCGGAATTGAATATATCTATGAAGAAGCTCAGATTTCAATGAAAATAACATGGCTGGATTTCAAATCTGGTAAAAGAAAAGAAGAAAGCTATGACAAAAACGGCTTCCTCAGAAAGGTGGGCTTTTACAAGTCAAGCAGTAAAGACAGTTGCTGGATATATTTCGCGGAAGATGGCAAAATAAGTGCATTAGAAAATTATAAAAACGGACAGCGGAACGGAGAACAAAAACGTTATTATCCAAATAACACAATTGCTGAATATGCTGAATATAAAAACGGATTGAAACATGGGAGACGTTTATTAGTGGCAGAAAATGGTGACACAACACTATTTGGCGTGTATAACAATGATGAAAGAAGCGGTTATTTTATTGAGCAGACCACCTTGCAAGTAGCCGATTTGAGTAACGATATTAAAAGCTATTTCGTTTATGGTAATTATAACAACGATTTTAAGGAAGGTACATTTCTTTTATTTTATTCCAAAAATAAAAAAGCGTGTTCCGAATGTTATGCAAAAGGAACACTAAACGGCAGGCGGGAAATATTTTACGAAAACGGTAACCTGATGTTCGAATGCACATATCATGATAATAAAAAAACGGGGCGAGAAAACATCTATTATCCTGACGGCCAATTAAAAAAACGTTCAGAATACAAAAACGGATTTATTGACGGAGAACAAATTTACTTTTATGAAAACGGCAGAATTTCCGAGCGTGCGGTTTTTTCAGCAGGAAAATTAAAATCGTTCACCCGTTACAAGCTTCAAGGGAAACCGGTAAAATAAAATATCGATAAATGAAAGATTTTTCATGGCTTTCACGAACTGAATTACTGATTGGCAAGGATGCACTTGAATACCTATCCCGTCAACACGTGATGGTGGTTGGCATGGGTGGCGTGGGTTCATATGCAGCAGAATTTATTGCGCGAAGTGGAATCGGCAAAATGTCAATAATTGACGGCGATGTTGTTGATCCGACAAACCGAAACCGACAACTTCCGGCGCTTTCAACCAATCATGGTGTTTACAAGGCAGAAATTATGGCCGAACGACTATTATCAATAAATCCGGAATTACAATTAGACGTTGTAAAAAAATTTATTAATCCGGAAGTAGTTAACGAACAACTTGAGAAAAAACCGAATTTTATAATTGACGCTATTGACAGCATCACTCCCAAAATTACTTTTATCCGCTACGCTTTCGAAAGTAAAATTGCCATGGTAAGCAGCATGGGCGCAGGGGCCAAACTTGACCCAACAAAATTACAGGTCGTTGATATTTCAAAAACATACAATTGTCCGTTTGCTCAGCAAATACGAAAAAACCTTCGATCATTCGGAATAAAACATGGTATTACTACCGTCTTTAGTCCGGAAAATCCTATTAAAGAAAGTTTGATGCTAACCGATGGGAAAAATTATAAAAAATCAGCATATGGAACCATTTCCTATTTACCGGCTACCTTTGGTGCCGTGGCAGCATCTGTTGCCATTCGCGAATTAATAAAGCTGGTAGGTAGCAGATAAAACGATCAATTTCATAAAATCATTCAACGGAAAAACATAAAATAAAGTCGTTGATTATTTCAAAGCAAAAAAAAGCCCCTGAGTATTCAGAGGCTATAACCAACGGATCATAAAAAATTAGTCTTTGTCCTCATCTCCGTTTAACAGAGCCAATTTCTTGACAAAGCTGCCCTTATCATCAAAAATTACATCAAAATGTTCTTTCCCCTTTTCCATTTCAGCTTCATACATAACTTTGCCGTTCGCATCAGTTATTTTCGCTGCTTCTGATAATTTATAACCTGCATATGTCTTTGTGCAATAGTCGGTCACCGCTTTTGGTAATTTAGAAGTTTTAATTTCCTGTTCCAATTCTTTGAAAGCTCCGTTTCCATCAAATACAGCAGAAGATTCAACCTTGTTCAAATCGAATTCAGCCTCGTAATCTGCCCCTTCTTTTTCCCATTTCTCTACTTTGACTCCCGGATATTTTACAGAGAATCCGTTTTTAACGCTTGCAGGAACATCACTCTCTTTCATTTTTTGAGCATTTGCCAAGCTACAGGCAAATAGGCAGATTGC
>OMJH01000049.1 GCA_900299295.1 Bacteroidota bacterium | reverse complement strand
TGTTTTTCCTCTGTTTGCACTTTTAATTCTGCATGCTCGTTCTGTATAATTTCTATTTCCGTTGCTTTTTCCTGAGATGCTGCAAGTGTTAAATCATTTTTGGATTCCGCAAATTTGAGGTTGTTTCCAAGGGCTTCTGCCAATTCACTCTGCTGTCCTTTGATTAGTTTTACCTGGTCAAATTGCTGATCAATAAGTTGAATTAATTGTTGAGTTTCTTTTTTGAGATAGGTTTCAATATCTGAATATTTCTCATTGAATTGCCTTAGCTGACGTTCCACCTGATCCAATTTTATCGAACTGGTTTCGGTGGTAAGTGAGTTAGCAATAAAATCTTTTATAAATCGCGAATCAATTGAGCTTTTGGAACTTAAAAAAACATTGGTTATTGATTTTGGAATATTTTGATATTTTTCATTTCCACGTAGAATATGAAACTTACTCAGTTTCTTGTCTGTTTAAGTTCCATAAAGCACATTTCTGTAACGTTCAAATGTGTCAATCTGATTACTGAAATAAACACCTCTTTTTTCCAATTTCTTTAAAACTTCATTGAATTTCAATGCTTCATCTTGTTCATTAAAAAAGAAGTCTGGGTCATAAGGCGAATCCACAAATCTGAAATTAAGTTTATTGTGACGATAAACTAGCACGAAGAAATTTCCTTCTTCCGTTGAAACTTCATATACTATATAGGAGTTTTCGTATCTGAAATAATGCTCCTCAAATGGTTTTTGTGATTGGGAAATACCTAAGCCTCTGCTATTGGCGCTGTAAAAGAATAAAATGGCCCTTTGTAAAGAGGTTTTACCGTAGTTATTCGTCCCTACAAAGCATGTGTTACCATTCATTTCTACATCTGCATATTTGTTGTTGGCGATGTTGATTAATACAATACGATGTAATATTCTGTAGTTCGTCATGGAAAGTTAATTTGAAAAGTTAGTTATAAATAATTCCCAAACCCGCATTACCGTTTTCGCTACCATCCTCATAAATTGCAATTGCATTTATAATATCTAGCAGGTAGGCATAACTATCAAGCACTTTGTAATTCTCTGATTCTTCGTCTTCTTTTTCAAGAAAGGAATCGCGGCTCATAAGGTCACAAATTTCTCTTACTTTGTTGCTCAGGGTTTCTGAGCGGTAGAGCGGAATTTTTTGAAGTTTTTGTTTTAATCTCACATTCGCAATACATTCCTCTGCAATTTCACTTGGTCTGAATCGAGATCCAATTGTGATTTTGTTATCCATACTCGCAAATAGATCAATGATATCGATATACTTTTCAAATGTCTCAAGTTTTTTTTCAAGCAGAGAAGGTGCTTCATCTATTTTAGAAAAATAAAAAAAATTATTTCCTCTTTCAATTCTGTATCGAATTTGAGCGAAATAATCCTGAAGATGATCAAAATTTTCAGGGTTATTTATAATATCGTATAATCGATTCATTCCATCGCGGGTTCCGTTACTGGAAATGAAATTGCCTCTGGCCATTGTGGCAAAAATTTCGTGCGTTTGACGCGGAAGATTAAATTCCATCGTTAGTTCTTTTTAATTTTTGTTTTAGTTGTCCTGTTAGGAAGAATGAGCGTATATCCCAGTCGTTTTTTTACACCTTTAATTTCATAGTCATGGTAATTCAACGTAAATCGGAAATCAAGCACCCGTTCGTATTCCATGGCCACTTCAACAAATAAAGTGATTCGCTCTTCAAAAGAAAGTTCTCCTAGTGCCTTCGGGAATTTATATTCCTGTAAGAACTCAAACAGATTTTTCTTCTGATGTAAAAATTTTTCTACGAGCGTTGCGGTATCCATTTTAATGAACGCTTCAGTTCGCTGATGTTTAAAATCACCGGGTAATTTGTCGGCCATACGCCGGGCCATCAGGCGGGAGATTTTGTATTTTTCCGCTACACGCTGGCAAATTACATGTCCCTCATCGGTATGCAAAAATTCAATTGATATTTTTGTACGTGGGCTACGGATAGCATTGAATCCAATAGGGTCAATAGCTTCCACTACCTGCTTAAAATTCGTTCTGTAATTTAATTCTCCGCGGTCTTTGATTTCTTTGATGGCCTGCGCTTTTTTGTAAACATCAAGTTGAAACTGAATTTTATTGATATAGTCTGTAATATCCGTTTGGATCTCTATCAGGTAATCCAAGTTCTCAATTAAACCGGCTTTAAGTTCGTTTGTAATTCCCAACAATTCTGTATCAGCAGATATTGAAAATATATTTTTCGCCTCTTGTATTATCTCTTCTGATTTGTTGATGAAATCAATAATGGTGTCACGCTTTTCCCTATAATCTTCAAGCTTTTGAATTTTGATTCTATAATTACTTTCATTCTTATATGTGTCATCCACATTTTTTTGAAGTTTAATGATCTCACGTGTAATGGCGATATTAATACGTTTCAGATATTTTTTAATGGATCTGAGGAAGCGCATTTCACGTGCTTCCTTGTAATAACTAATGTATCTGCGTAATTCAGAAATGTAATCACGAATTACTCCTGGTGTTACTTCTCCAATCTCCATGAAATCTTCAAACATGGCAATCACAGAATCGTTTAATCCAACAATAGTATGGTATTCGTAAAGAATTTCCTGCTGCAAAAGTTTTTTATATTGCTCGTCACTTATTTCACCCTGCGCCATTAATTCATTCACAGTAACAGAATCTCTATTACCAAATAGGTACTCAACAGTACTGCGATGAACATAAAGCTGGGTGATTAATTCACGAACATTAATCTGTAGGCCCATTATCTTCTAAATTTTAATTCAGCTTAACCTCTTTTGGATAATTTATCATTGTAAATTTAACCTCGATCAACTCTCTGAAATAAATTCTCTTTTCAACAAAAACCGCAGTAATTAACAAATTCTTAATTTTTATCCTCAATTTATTGAATTATAGAATATTACATGTTTATTTCTTGTTAATTTTGAAATCATTAAGTTACCAACAATTCTAATAGATTCGCAACGTAAGTCGCTGCATGAATACTTTTGAAATTTCTCCTGAAAAAACCGGTATATTTTCTAATCTTTTTTTGGATTATATAAACAAAGAAAAACATATTGCACCCTGGACAAACGGATTTCCTGAATTGGCCTCGTTTGCCAAACTAATCAATGAAACTTCTTTAGATCAAGCGAACAGAATAATTCTGCAGGCTTGCCTAAAAAACCAATATTTAAATATACCGACTACTGTTGCAGTTAAAACATCAATTGATCTGTTGGGTAACTCAAACACCTTTACTGTTTGTACCGGCCATCAATTGTGTTTATTTACCGGACCGGCCTATTTCTTTTATAAAATAATTTCCTGTATTCAATTTTGTCGCCAATTAAAAAAAGAATTTCCTGAAAACAATTTTATTCCGGTTTATTGGATGGCAAGCGAAGACCATGATATCGATGAAATACGTAGCACTTTTTTCTTTTCAAAAAAAATTGAATGGAACACAAATGGAAAAGGCAAAGCCGGGCGACTGGCATTAACAAACTTAAAGGACTTACTGGTAGAACTTGAAAAGCTGACAGATAACAACAATAATGGAGTGGAAATTTTTGAAAAATTCAACATGTTTTTGGATGAATCCAATCATCTTGCTGAATTTATTGCCAGAATTGTGAATTATTGGTTTGGAAATTATGGTTTGATCGTACTTGATCCGGATGTTGTGGAATTGAAAAAGATTTTCAAATCAGAAATTGAAAATGAGCTTATAAGTCAGACAGCGATTAAACAGGTGCATTTAAGGACGGACGAAATAAAAAATAAAGGCTACGAACCCCAAGTAAATCCAAGAGAAATTAATTTATTTTATTCGGGAAATGAATTTCGAGAACGAATTGTTTATTCAAATGAAAAATACAAAATACTGAATACTAGTTATGAATTTTCCAAGGATGAAATTCTAAAAGAATTGAATGATAATCCGGAAAAATTCAGCCCTAACGTAGTATTGCGTCCCTTGTACCAGCAAACCATTTTACCCAATATCGCCTATTTAGGTGGTCCGGCCGAAATTAGTTACTGGCTTCAGTTTAAGAGCATGTTTGATTGCAGGAAAATCACTTATCCCATTCTAGTTCCTCGACGTTTTATTCAGGTCATTGATGAATCTACTTTGCATAAATGGCAAAAATTAGGGTTCGTTCCAGAAGATTTTTTTGTTCAGCCAACAGTATTAGTTAATCAGTTGATCGAAAAATCGAATCACCAGATTAAATTAAATAATGAAAAGGAAAGAATTGACAGTTTATTTTCTGAAATAGTCAACGTGGCTCAGCAGGTTGACAAAGGGTTAATAAATTTAATACGTGCAGAAAATCAAAAAACAATTAATGGATTATCCGCTATCGAATCTAAAATGAATAAAGCAGTAAGGGAAAAACATTTAACATCCATAGCAAAACTTCATTCAATATTGGAAAAAATATTTCCAATAGGCGAATTACAGGAACGCAATGAAAATTTTCACGCTCTACTTTTTAGGTTCAGTCCTGAATTACTTGATTATATTTTGAATCAAAACCAAATTGATTTTTTCGATAAGCCTAAAATGGAGCTTATCGTGGCAAAATTCAGCGAAAGTTTAAAAACTGAATAGGAATTTCGTAATCTTTTTTTCTGCAAATTGCGATAATATTTTGTAAATCATCAATTTTCTTGCTTTGAACCCGGATAATGTCATCCATTTTTTGAGCAGTAACTTTTATACGGCTTTCTTTTATATCCTTTAAAATTTTTCGGGCCGCTTCTCCATCAATACCTTCCTTTATTTTAATGTCTTTTTTCACCATGTTATTGCTGGCGTAGATTTCTTTTCCTTCGTCTAGAATTTTTGGATTTAAATTTTGTTTTGCCATCCGCATACGTATCACGTCAATAATAGATTTCATTCGCATGTCATCTTCCGTAAGTATATGAATCAATTTATCCTTTTTATTGAAATCAATTTCTGATTTACTGCCTCTGAAATCAAATCGGCTCTGAATTTCTTTTCTTGCCACATTAAGTGAATTGTCCAGTAATTGAAAATCAATTTTATTCGTAATATCAAAACTTGGCATATCACTTATTTTTTTGGTTATAAAGTTTTTCAATCCAGTTTAATAGCATTGGAGTAATTAAAGTTGAATTATCATTTAAAATTAATAAATCAGCTTCCTTATAATACAACTTAGGGTCTTTTTGATTATTTATTCTACTATCTACTGATTCGGCAGTAACCCCATCTCTTTTCATAACACGTGCTATCCGTATTTTTTTTTCTGCATCAACCATAATGCTGAAAGTGCATTCTTTATGTAAGCCCAACTCAAATAACAAAGCACTTTCTTTGATTACCGGAGTTGAAACTGGATAATTATTACACCATATTTCAAAATCATTTTTAACTGCAGGGTGAATAATTTGATTGAGGGAATCCAATAATTTTGGATTTTGGAAAACTACACTAGCAATATAATTGCGCTCCGCTTTACCATGCTCGTCGTAGGCTTTATCACCTAATAAATAAATTACTTTTTTTTTTATTTCATGATTTAAATACAACTTTTTGGCGTGGATATCTGAATCAAAAACGGGAAATCCCATAACCGAAAAAATCCGGGCAATAGAAGATTTACCACTCCCAATACCACCACCAATACCAATAATTAACCTTTGCATTTACTTTTTCAATAGGAATTCAGTTTTCTCCGGAAATAGTCTCACATTTTTGATAAAGTCAGGCTTTTTATCAACTTGAACGGAAATAAAATTTTTACCTGGCATTAATTTATCAAAATCGATAAACGCATTAAATAATGAATCTTCCAGCAAAGAATAATTTTTGATTCCCACTTGAAATTTTATATTTATTTTTTTTGGAAACAGCTGAATAGAAAAACCTTGCGGTAAATTTTTTACTTGAATGGGAATGTCTAGTTCTGCTTCAGTATATTTATCCTTTGAAATAGAAATTTCGACATTGTTAACAGATATAAAAATCTTTTCTGAGGATTCATCAGGTAAAATCAATTCTGCGCGCTGAACGATAGTTTGATCGAGTGTGCTTAAAATTATTTTTTCAGTCACTATAGAATCGATTGAATTCAAAAGTGAACTATCCCCGCTTACATAAACATATTCCGGATTGGATTTAATGTCAGTAAACAAATCACCTGAAGTTTCAAAGTCAAACATTACATCCGGAACTACTTTTACACGCTTAATACTTGACTTGTTTTCCTTTACAAAAATGAAATCAGGCTTTATGTGTAAAACTTCAATTCCAGCATTTAAATTTCTATTAATGGAAACTTGAGTAGTGGAAGAAAAAGAGTAAATGTTTTCGCTAGTTTTTTTTAATGTTTTAAAATCAATATTTATTTTTTCTTTTAAATTTTTAATTGATAGAAAAAACAATTTAAAACCATTTGCTTTAATTTCAAGACTGAGGGTTGTCGGAAGCTCTTCCTTTAAAATTTTGTCTTGCGGAAAATTAATAAAGTTAACAGGAACAGAAATTGTACAGGTGGTTGTTCTGCTAAATGCTGAAATAAGCCAAAATAAAGTTGATAAAAAAAGGCAAAAAAGAAAAATAAAAAAGTTAGCGTTAAGAAAAAAACGCTGTAAAAAATTTATTAAATGCGGTTTTTTTTTATTCAATGATAAGTTACGCTTGCGTCTGATTAAGGGCAGCTGAACCGTCCATGGAAATTGCTGTTTTCAATACTTTTATCCTAACCCCATCGGCAATTTCAAGAATAAAAGCAGTGTCTTGAACTTCATGAATTTTTCCGTGTATTCCGCCTATCGTTACAACCTTATCGCCTTTTTTAATTTCCTCCATGAATTTCTTGGCTTCTTTCTGTTTCTTAATTTGAGGTCCAATCATGAAGAAGTAAAAAACTACAATAATTAAAATTAAAAATAAGATAGACATCCATCCGCCTTGTTGCTGTCCTCCGTCAGCCATGAGTAAACTAAATTGATTCATTTCATTTTGATATTTCCTTGTAGCGCAATCCGGAATGATTATTTAAAAAGTTGCAGCGCACAACCTTAATTTGTTTCGTTTGAATATAGTGAAACCGGTTCAATCACCTCTGCTTTTATAGTTAATGTGGTTGCATTGGGTTCACAATTTGACACAACAGTTATGGATCTTTCCACAATATTTTTTTTGCCTTCACTATTGAACTCAACTTCTATTTTACCCGATTTTCCAGGTGGTATTGGATCTTTAGGTTTTTCGGCAATTGTGCAGCCGCAAGTAGTAGATACGTTGGAGATTACAAGACTGGATTTACCAACGTTAGTAAATTGAAAGGTATATTTTACCCTTTCACCTTGAGAAATTTTACCAAAATCATGTAGAGTTTCATCAAATTTAATTTCGGGCAAATCTTTTCTAGAGTTGTCAGAACCCGTCTCACTTACATTAACCAGTGAACTGTCAATTTTGCCCTGCTCACTATTTGAAGAACAGGACGAAAATCCTACGAAAACCAAAAAAAGAAAAGAAAAAGATTTAAATTTCATGGCACAAAAATAGTGTTAATTCTCCTTTAAACCGCGCCCGGTTTTTAAAATTTTATTTGTGTTTTTTAATTCCAAAACAATTTTATCAAGAACTCCGTTGATGAAAACCTTGCTTTTTGGTGTACTGTATTCCTTAGAAATATCGATGTATTCGTTCAGTGCTACCTTAACCGGAATATTTTCAAAAAACAGGATTTCTGTTAGTGCCATTTTCATTAACAATACATCCATTTGGGCAATACGCTCAACTTCCCAGTTCACTGTTTTTGCAGAAATCATTTCCTGAAGCATTGCATCATTTCTAATGCATTGTTCAAAAAGACGGACACAAAAATCAATGTCTTCCCTTTCGTCTCTATAGAGCGGTATTAATTCAATTGATGATCCCTGAAATAAATCAATTGATTTATGAAGACCGGTAATGGCAACAAAGAAATCATCGGTCCAGTGTACATTTTTGTCCTCAAAAAAATGCTGAATTAATTCATGTTCGGCAATTATTTCGTGTACCAACATCGAAATAAATTTTTTATCTGAATCCAAACCGGATTCAATATTGCTCATGTAATCTGTATATATTTGGGAATTCTTAATATCAATAAATATTTTATGAATAAGATCAAGGTCATTTTGCCAATTGATTTTTCGATTTTCAATAACTGAATGAATTGCCTTATTTTCATCAAGGGCTCTGAGGAAACGATTATTTACGAATTTTAGGTTTGGATTTAAATCCTTTTGGGTAGGTAACTTTTTATTTTTGGCATCCTCAATTGTTTTTTGTGCCTGTTGACGAATCTCACATAATAAAGAAAGTAGCCATAGATAAAGCAGTTCTATGTTTTGGAAAGAGGAGAGGAGATCTTTTTCTGCTTTTTTTAAATCTGTATGCTCTGATTGAAAATATGCATATAGTCCCTGCATTATTTTAATCCGAAGAAATCTTCTGTTCAACATAATAAAGAACGATAGTTTTTTAAAATTTGACTTTCACACCTGCGATGGCTTGTATACGTTTTTCAGCCAAATGGTTGGCGGCAAGGTAGGTTGGTATGTTTTCACTTTTTGAAACCTGAAAAATATTACGGGTTGTTTCATAAATTTTTTCTGTATGATTAAGGGCGCGATCGCGGTTATACTTATCGAGCTCGTAATACACATTAATAATTCCTCCTGAATTTACCACATAATCCGGTGCATATAGAATTCCTTTTTTCATTACAGTTTCGCCATGTTTAACTTCATCCTCCAATTGGTTATTCGCTGCGCCACAAATAATTTGACATTTTAATTTTTCCAAGGTGTAGTCATTCACGGTTGCACCTAATGCGCAGGGTGAATAAATATCTATATCAAGATCAAACATTGTAGCCGGATCTGCGGCTGTGGCCTTAAATTTTGAAACAAGTTCTTTCACTCTTTCCTGATTGATATCATAAAGAAATAATTCTGCACCTTCCTTTGATAAATGTTCTACCAAATGACCTCCAACATTACCTAAACCCTGAACAAGAATTTTCTTTCCCTTCAATGAATCGCTACCGTATTTTTCATTGGCGCTCGCTTTCATTGCTACATAAACTCCATAAGCTGTAAAGGGTGATGGATCACCACTGCCTCCCATGGCTTCAGGAATTCCGCTGACATATTTTGTTTCCATATTGATGATTTCCATATCACGGCTATTCATGGAAACATCTTCCGCTGTAATGTATTTCCCACCAAGAGAATTAATAAATTTTCCGAAACGTCGCAACAAAGCTTCGTTTTTAATTTTTTTAGCATCACCTATAATTACTGCTTTCCCTCCGCCCAGATTTATTCCGGCAACTGAACTCTTATACGTCATACCTCTTGATAATCGCAAAACGTCATTTAAAGCTTCAAGCTCGTTGGAATAATTCCACATGCGTGTTCCACCCAAAGCCGGACCAAGAACAGTATTGTGTACAGCTATAATTGCTTTAAGTCCTGTTGCATTATCATTACAAAATACAACCTGTTCATGATCGTATAACTTCATTTGACCCAAAACGGGGTGTTCGTGATTTATTTGCATTTTTCAAAACTTATTTTGCAAAAATACTTGTTTAATCTTAGGAAAGAGAATAAAGCTTAATTATTTAAAATTAATTTTTTACTGAATTAAAGTGTTTGGCGCAAATTAAGCGGTCGTAAAAGGTACCTGTTGTCCGGTGGAAAACATAAATAGCATAGTCATTCTCGGTTTGTCCAAGATTTCCTTCAAAATATTCAGGGTCCAATCGAGTATCGCCATCCCGTAAAAAAGAATAGTAATAATTGTAATAACCCTGTTTTAACAAC
>OMJH01000048.1 GCA_900299295.1 Bacteroidota bacterium | reverse complement strand
ATTGAAACAAGGCAGTAATAAAGATTAAAACCACAGCAGGAGAAATAAGAATAGGAAAAACAGGAATCACAAAAAATAAAAAAGCGAAAGTCATTACATATGCCTTTTGCTTCCACGATTCAGAAAATAAATTAAACAAACTCATTATAATTTATTTCATTAAATCCATTAAGTAGAAATTGAAATTTTCTGCGATTCGATTACGTTCAAATTTCTCAGCGACATAAGCATATCCATTATCACCCATTTGTTTCAATTTCTCAGGGTAGGCTATTAATTCCTGAACCGCAAACGAAAGCGACTCATCATTTTCAGGCTCAAAAAAGATTCCGGCTTGTGCTTCATCTATGAATAATTCTTTAGCCTCCCCTTCCACGCCCAGTATAATTGGTTTTCGCATACCAAGGTTTTCAAAAATTTTTGAAGGAATAGCCCCTTTGAAAATTTCCAGTTTTCGCAACGGGATTACTGCCGCATCACATGACGCAACAACAGACGGCATTTCGTTTTTGGTTACAGTAGGCAGAAAAAATACATTTTCTAAATTTAATTCCTCCTTTAATGAAACCAATTTTTCCTTTTCCGGTCCGCTTCCCAATAACACAAATTTTATGTTAGAATTTTCTCTTAGTCGTTCCGCCGCTTTTAGTATAACTTCCAAACCCTGAGCATGCCCGATAATTCCTGCGTAAAGTAAAATAAAATGTGTGGATGTAAAACCGTGTTTCTCTCTCCAAATCGAATTTAGATACACCTCTGTTTTGAAAAAATTTAAGTCAACGCCATTTGGAAGCCAATAGCATCTTTTTCCGGGAAAACGGTTTTGAATATCTTTAACAATTCCTTGTGTTTGTCCCGTAATCAACCAGGAGCGCTTATATAAAAACGCCTCCAGCCAATACGCCATCCGTAAAAAAAATCGATTCTTTACAATACCTAATCGCTCGGCACTTTCCGGCCATAAATCACTAACATTAAAAATCAATTTACTTCGTTTGATTTTTGACAAAAGCCAAGCGGTTTTACCGAGAAAAAGCGGTGGACTTTCAACCAAGATGAAATCCTGTTCATTTATCTTAAACAGCGCATAAAAAAAAGAAGAAAAGACAAACGAAAAGTAATTTAACAGCCGGAAAAAAACTCCTTTTTTCTTGCTTACATAAATCCAAGAACGATAAACCTTTAACTCATCCATTATTTCACTTGAAAACCATTTACCGCGAAAATTTTCATGAATTTCCATTTGAGGATAATTCGGCATTGCTGTTAAAACACTTACATCATACCCCATACGTTTCATACGTATCGCAAGATCGTAAAGACGATTCTGAGGAGCTCCCACTTCCGGTGGGAAATATTGTGTAAGTATTAAAAATTTCATTTTACGACTTTCAATACTTCATGATAAATCGATTTCATTAACAGAAGATTTTCATTCCAACTGTAAAATTTCAAAACATGTTCACGGGCACGATTGCCAAAAGCTGTTCGCAACTCAACATTTTCGGCAAATTTAATAATCGCCTTAGTCGTTTGTTCCACGTTATTTTTTTCTACGATTAATCCAGTTTCATTTTCAACAATTACCTCTTTCAATCCACCGGTTCTTGCAACGATTACTGCCTTTGCGCATGAACAAGCTTCCACTGCCGATACTCCAAAACTTTCACTATCATCAATTGAAACAGAAACAAAAATATCAATCATATTGTGATATTCAGGAACTAAATCATGCGGGACACTACCCTGAAATACCACATGTTCCGCAATCCCCATTTTATTCGCGAGATTTTTTAAATGGTTAAGTAAGGAGCCTGTTCCGACAAGAAACAACTTCAGCGGCAAATGCGGTGCCTGTTTGACAGCTAAAGCAAATGATCGAAGAAGAATTTCAGTACCATACTTAGGTTCAAGGGCCTTCACTTGCCCGATTACAATATCGCTTTCCTTGAACAATAAATTCGTTTTTGGTTTTGGAGAAAATCTTTCGATATCAACTCCGAAAGGTGTCACTTCAATTTTCTTATTGGTAAACTGTTGGATTCGCACTCGCATTATTTCACTGGTAGAAAGTATTCGGTTTGCTTTTCCCAAATTATATTTAAGTAAGGATTTATGCAAAAATGATTTTTCAGGAAAATTATACACATCGGAGCCCCAAACCGAAATAAGAAAAGGATGAAAATTGCTTAACGCACCCAGCAGCCCGTAACTTGAAGCATAATGTGCATGAATAATATCAGGTCGAAATAAGTCAATCGCTTTTTTCAATCGTGATAAATGCAACAAATAGCCCAGCTTTTGAAAAACAGAGATTGAATCGGAATTAGCTTCCGGCTGATAAACGATATGAAGATTTTTCACCTGTGAATACCAGTCGTATTGCGCACGGTTGAATGAAAATAGTGCTACCTCTACTCCCAAATTCACTAATCCAATCGCCCATTTTTGCACGTGACTTGAATTTGCATCCGCAAGCAAAAGAATTTTCATCAGGTGGGGTTTATGTTACCGGAAAATAAAAATTGAAAAAATTTCTTTATCGTAAAAAGATAGGCAAGAAATTTTTTAAAAAACACCTTGTTAAAAGGTGAAATTAGCATAAATAGTAAAATCCTAGATATAATGTGCAGGAAAAAAACAGGTATTGAAAAAAGAAAATTAAGCAGATCTTTTCGCTTACGGTAAAATTTTAACTTGCTGATAATTTGGTTAGCGATTGAAATATTGAAATTCTTTTTACTGCTTTGTCCACCGTAATGAATAATTTCAGCATCAGGAAAAAACTGAGTGATTCCACCGCTATCTTTATTTCGAATGCATAAATCAACATCTTCCATCCAAAACAAATTCTCATCAAATCCATTTAATTTAACAGCGGTTTCGCGATGCAACAGTATTGCAGCACCGGATATAAAATCTACATTACATTTTTTAGTGAGGAAAGCTTCCGGATAAACTGAGGGATTCAATAATCTATGAAGAAAAAAAAGTTCTAAAAAATGATTAAATGCATTTGGAAATTTCCAGGTGCTAACCTGAAAGCTACCATCTGCGTTTAACAGTTTAGGTCCGGCAATGGCAGTTGTAGGAAGTTCATTTATACAATTTTCAAGGAATTTATTTATGGAACCATTTCTGAGTTCAGTATCCGGATTCAGAAACAATACCATTTTTCCTTTTGCAATCGATAATCCCTGGTTATTTGCAGTTGTAAAACCCAGGTTTCGTTCGTTAGTAACAATTATGAGTTCCGGATAATTATTACGTAACAGAGAAATCGTATTATCTGAAGAAGCATTATCAACGACGATTATTTCAAATTCTGAATTGAGGTGACGATAAAAAGAGGCAATACATGCGTTCAGCAAGTTGCTGACATTGTAACTAACGATGATGATACTTAGGGATTTCTCCACCTTAACAAAGGTAGTGAATCACGCCTTAATCCTTATCTTTATGATGGTGAAAAGAATGAAAATCGGTTACGTTTCTGCCATCGACCCCAACGACAAACAATCTTGGAGCGGTACACATTTCAGTATTTTGAATTCGCTTAAAAAAGAGGGTTATGACGTTGATATTCTTGGACCTTCCCGTCCAAAACTTGAATTGCTGATTGGTAAAATTCTCGCAGTGATTTCGCAAAAAATTTCCGGTAAGCGATTTGATTACAGGCACAGCAACTTATTATCTAAAGCCTATGCCAGGTACTTTGAAAAAAAACTGAAAAAAAAGCATTTTGATTTTTTAATTGCACCGGCCGCAAGTTGTGAAATTGCACACCTTGAAACCCAAATCCCGATTGTATATGTCAGCGATACCACTTTTAAAAGAAGTCTGGGTTACCACAAAGCGCTAACTAACCTTAGTCATAAATCTGAAAAAGTAGCTAACGCTATAGAACAACTTGCACTAACAAAGAGCAAGCTAATCATTGTTTCATCTGAATGGGCTGCAGAATCCGTAAAACGTGATTACGGAATATCCAAAAAGCATATTCGGATTATTCCATTCGGTCCCAATATGAATAAAATTCCGGATAAATCGAAATTAAAATCCAATTTCGATATCAACCAAATAGAATTGCTTTTTCCTGCTGTATATTGGGAAAATAAAGGAGGAGATATTGCGCTGAATTGCCTTAAAAAATTACAAGCAAAGAAAATTAATGCACGATTAACCGTTGTGGGTTGTATTCCACCGGAGGAAGCGAGAAAGACGAAAGGATTAGAATATATTGCTTATCTAAACAAAAACGATTCCACCCAACTCAAACAACTG
The DNA here is from genome assembly GCA_900299295.1 of Bacteroidota bacterium. Taxonomy (GTDB): domain Bacteria; phylum Bacteroidota; class Bacteroidia; order B-17B0; family Aurantibacillaceae; genus AM-1111. The sequence goes on along the minus strand of OMJH01000048.1, from coordinate 370 downwards.
CAGGAACTTTTTCTACGGTCAGACTTCTTAATATTACCAACACGTTTTGATTGTACGCCGGTTGTTTTTTGTGAAGCTTCCGCGTTTGGTCTTCCGTCGCTTTGCAGCGATACCGGCGGAGTGCGAGGCCATATTCACGAGGGTAAAAATGGTTTTTTATTCAATTACGATGACGACGGAACAGGATTTGCCGAAAAAATTTCTGAACTTATTGATAATCCTTCCGAATATGAAATCCTTAGAATCTCCTCACGGAAATTATTTGAGGAAAAACTGAATTGGGATCAGTGGAGGAATCACGTTCTCACAGCAATCAACGAAATTTTCTAAGCATGCACTTTGCGAATTGTCTCATCTTCATTTGAAAATT
>OMJH01000047.1 GCA_900299295.1 Bacteroidota bacterium | reverse complement strand
GTTTCACGAAGTAATTCCAGTAAACACTCCGGGGTGTTGTGCATGCGCTCCGGATTATGAAAGCGCTGAATGTATTCACGCATCATTCCGCTTTGTGAAACGCCGGGGCGAATAATGGAACTCGCAGCAACGAGTGTAACATAATCATCGCAACGCAGTTTTTTCAATAGCATACGCATTGCCGGAGATTCCACATAAAAACATCCCATACATTTTCCTTCCCGAATGAGATGCGCTATTTTTTTATCCTGCTTGAATTGAGCAATGGCGCGGATGTCGATGTTTTCTCCGCGGTTTTTGTTTACGATTTCAATGGTGTCACGGATATGACCGAGGCCACGCTGACTTAACACATCGAATTTATGCAGACCGATGTCTTCTGCTTCGAGCATGCTGAACTGTGAAACGGGAAATCCTTTTGGCGGCATGGAAAGCGCCGAGTAATAGGTTATCGGTAACTCCGAAATGAGAATTCCGCCGGTGTGAATGCTGAGGTGATGCGGGAAATCCTGCAGGTAGCGGCTGTAGGTAAGAATAGTTTTTGTAATACTCGCTTTGTTTTCGTGTTGAATTCCGTTTTCCGCTAATTCATCAATCTCGGCTTTCGGTAAACCGAAAACTTTTCCCAGCTCGCGAATCAGTGCATTCGACTGAAACGTATTGTACGCGCCCAGCAATGCCGTATGATCTTTCCCGTATTTTTTAAATACATAGGTGATAATTTCATCTCTGTCTTTCCATGAAAAATCAAGATCAAAATCAGGCGGACTCGATCGGTAAGGATTGATGAACCGTTCGAAGTACAAATTCAGTTCAACAGGATCTACATCTGTAATCTGCAGGCAATAGGCCAGAAGACTGTTTGCTCCGCTTCCTCTGCCGACATGAAAAAATCCGCGGTGTTTTGCGTAACGTACCATATCCCAGCTAATCAGAAAATATCCGGTGTATCCCAGTCGCTGAACATCCTCGAGTTCTTTTTTCATTCGTTCAACAACTTCTTGTGTGGGGTTTTTATATCGTTGTTGTAATCCATTCGCGCATTCGCTACGCAGTAATTCAAAATCATCTTGCGCATTTCCTGTAAAGAATTTTTTGTTTCGGTTGATTCCGCGTTGCCAGCGCAATTCGCATTGTGCAAGGAGTGCTGCCGCGTTTTGCGCGAGCGAAGGCAGGAGAGAACTCTCCCGGACGAGTTCTTCTTCTGTGCGCATTACTTCATATTCGCCGGATAATTCGGTAGCAGAAAGTTTTGTCAGCAGTGTGTTATTTCCGATTGCGCGCAACAACCTGTGCATATTAAAATTGCGCTTGCGTAAATCCATTCCGGTTTGTGCGCATATTCCGGAACGTAAGGTAACTGGCGCCAGCAACACGAGTTTTTCCGGAGAATTTTTCAGCGGTGAAAATAAAATTTTCGGAATCTGCTGCACGCGCACACCGATGAATTCATTCGAACGTAATGATCGTTGGGGAAAGTTGTGAAGCGGAAAAATAAAAAAAGCATTGTTGCATTCAGGAGCGTCCTTGGGAATCTGCGGTTCACCTTCAGAAAGACAATCCGTAAGAAATGTGTTTAACTCATGAAACCCTTGTTGGTTTTTAGCGATACCAATGTACTGCTGAGCATTTCCATTGCGAAAATCGATTCCGGCTACCGGAACAATATTGGTTTTTGATGCCTGCAGCACAAAATCGAGTATACCTGCTGTCGTGTTGATGTCTGTAAGCGCGAGTCGCGTCACGCCACAGCGTTGTGCCTCATGCAGCAATTCTTTTATGCTGATAGTGCCGTGCAAAAAAGAAAAGTACGAGTGGCAATTGAGATGCATGTGCGATGTTCAGGAATCCTGTTTTTTGTTGCGCGATTTTAACGGAGAAGAGTAGGACGTACTTGCGGCACGTTGTATCGCATCGCTTCCAAAGCGACGGCGCAGTTTATCCATTGCCGAATAGAGTTTTGTCATAGCGCCGGAATCTTCAAATAAATTCATTTGCTGTCCGCCGCCAACAAGGTGAGAGAAGCGAACACCGATGAGGCGTACGAGCATGCGCCGTTGGTACAATCGATCGAACAATTCCTTTACGCAGTTAATCAGTATATGGTCGGACGAAGTATAGGGAATTTTGGATTGCATGGTGTGTGTGTCGAAATTGCTGTAGCGTAATTTTACCGTCACACATGCCGTAAGTTTATGTTGTTCCCGGAGCTGAAAAGCAATTTTTTCCGTCATGCCGGTAAGTATGTTTTTTAATTGCACCACATCGATGGTGTCCTGTTGAAACGTTTCTTCTGTACTTATGGATTTGCGTTCGCTGTAAGGAACAACGGGCGTGTCATCGATTCCGTTTGCTTTATCCCAGATAATTTTTCCGTGTTCGCCAAATGCACGAAATAAAAGTTCGGGAGGCATTTGCTGCAGTGTTTGTATTTTTTCTATTCCCATTCCTCTCAGCAGCTGATACGTTTTTTCGCCGACCATGGGAATTTTGTTTACGGAAAGTGGCGCAAGAAAAATTTTTTCTGCCCCGTGTTTAATCTGTTGGTGGTTGTTTGGTTTTGCTTCTCCGGTTGCAATTTTCGAAACGGTTTTGTTAGCACTTAATCCAAACGAAATCGGAAGTCCGGTTTCGCGGATTATTTTTTCACGAAGTTCAATCGCCCATTTATAGCAACCAAAAAAGCGATCCATTCCGGAAAGATCAAGGTAGAATTCATCGATGGATGCTTTTTCGTATGCAGGTACGCTGTCGCGTATAATATCAGTTACTACGTCCGAATAATAACTGTAGCGTTCGTGGTCGCCGCGGATCACGATGGCTTCCGGGCAAAGGCGCAGTGCCATTTTCATTGGCATCGCCGAGTGTATGCCGAATGCACGCGCCTCGTAACTGCACGCTGCCACCACTCCGCGCTCTCCTCCGCCAACCAAAACCGGTTTGTTCAGCAGGGTTGAATTTTCGAGCCGTGATACGGAAACAAAAAAAGCATCAAGGTCGATATGTGTAATGGTTCGGTTTGTTTCGTTGGAATTCATGTTGATAATAAAATTATCTTTTAAAGGATAATTAAAATATCAATAAAAATTTGTTTTTGCAAGAAAATAGACAGTTAAAAACGAGATTTCTTGAAACAAATTTTCTAAGGGTAGAATCTGATCTTTCGAAGGTTCTTACTGTGAACGGCTAAGGCTTAAAAAATTTTTTGTGCAGTTCCGGGCGTTTCAGCTTTGTTCGCTCTATGGATTTTTCCATTCGCCACTCGTCAATTTTTTTTTGGTTGCCGCTTAAAAGTATATCCGGAACTTTCCATCCTTTGTAATCGGCCGGTCGTGTGTACACCGGCGGCGAAATCAAATTGTCCTGAAACGAATCAAACAGCGCGGAAGTTTCATCGTTGAGTACGCCGGGAATCAAACGAATAATACTGTCGCATAAGACGCAGGCAGCGAGTTCTCCGCCGCTCAGCACGTAATTCCCGATCGAAATTTCGCGCGTAATCAAGTGTTCACGCACTCGCTCATCAACACCTTTGTAATGCCCGCACAACAGAATGATGTTTTTTAGTGTAGACAACTGGTTGGAAATAGATTGCTCAAGCAGTTCACCATCCGGACTCAAATAAATCACTTCGTCGTAGTCCCTGAAACTTTTTAAATGAAGGATTGCCTTTTCTATCGGTTCAACCATCATGACCATTCCGGCTCCACCGCCAAAAGCATAGTCATCAACAGATTTGTAATTATCAGCGGTAAAATCACGAAGATTCACAAAATGAACTTCAACCAATCCTTTTTCCTGTGCACGTTTTACAATTGAGTGCTCAAAAGGGGATCGGAGCAAGTCCGGTATAACGGAAATAATATCGATGCGCATTGACAACCTTACCTCACAACGTTAACGTGTCCTGTATATTTATGTGGCTTACCGTCGCTGTCCGAAATGTTTATGCGCCACACGTAGGTGTCAATTTGCACAACTTCAGCACCTTTGTTGTTTTTCTTTCCGTTCCAGCCTTCAGTAATGTCTTTAGTATAAAACGTAAGATTCCCCCATCGGTCGTAAATGTACATTTCAAATGATTTAAGATTCACACCGTAGGCGAAGAACCAATCGTTGATGCCGTCTCCATCCGGCGTGAAGCTATTTGGCACATATAAAGTCCAATCCGGTTTCAGTACCAAATCTTCACAATACGTGTTCGGACATCCAACGGAGTTTACTACAGTAAGACAAACTTGATAGGTGCCTGCATCCGGGAAAGTAAAACACGGATTTTGCGCAATAAATCCGGTTGAATCTCCAAAATCCCAAATACCGGAGTTGCCGAAATAATTTACAGAATTGTTAGTGAAACAAACAGCATAATTACCGAGTGTGCTCTGTTGTGAACTGCTGAAGTTTGCAACGGGAGAAGGGATAACCACAATAGCAACAGTTTGCGTGTCTGCACACAATCCGTTGGATCCAGCTACGGTGTAAGTGGTGGTAATTGATGGCGAAGCGCTCAATGAACTGTTGGTACTTCCGCCGGGAAACCAAACGTAGGAATTCGCTCCGCTTGCCGAAACAGTTCCGGTTTGTCCGGCGCAAATCGTATCGTTTGCTGAAACAGAAATTGAAAATGGCGGGCTGACGGTTACGGTTACAATTGCCGTGTCGTTTGGGCAGCCTCCTGAGGTAGAAACCACCACACTGTAGGTTGTAGTGATGTTTGGAGAGGCTGTTGGATTGGGAATGCTGGAAGAAGATAATCCGGTTGCAGGAATCCATTGGTAGGAGGAACCTCCGCCGGCATTTAATTGTGCGGTTTGTCCAAGGCAAATTGAAACGTCAGGACTTACCGTTGCAGTGATTTGCGTAAGAACAAAAACCGTTATGGTATCCGTCTGGAAACATCCGTTAGCCCCAACCGTAACAGTGTATTGGGTAGTGGATGATGGTGAAGCAACAGGATTACTAATCGCATTATTACTTAAACCTGTCGCAGGTGTCCAGGAGTAGCTGGTGCCGCCACTCGCATTCAACTGTACATTGCCTCCTGTACAAATTGCAACGGTTTGCCCTGCATCAGCGGGAGGCGACGGATTTACGGTTACAGTTGTTGTGGCGACGCAAATGGCACCGCTTGCCAGTGTTACCGTTACGGTGTAAACTCCGGATGCATTCGCTGTGGCGTTGCTAATGGAAGGATTTTGAACAGCAGAATTGAAATTGGGTCCTGACCAGGCGTATGAGGTTGCTCCTGCGGTGCTACACGTCAAATTAAGTGTTTGGCCTTCGCAGATAGGGCCATTGTTGTTAGCGGTGGTTGTACAACTTGCACAGGAAGCTGGCGACGTAAATGTAGCAGTTGCTGAGCAGGTGCTGGCTGCGCTGAAAACAGCGGTTACTGTACATGTTGCGCCGTTAGAAGGTAGCGCAGAAAGTGTATAGGAAGCTGGGCTTGTGAAAGGCGCATTAAATGTTTGTGTGCCTCCGCAGGAATTGGTGACAGTTAAGGAACCGCTTGATGGCGCATTGCTGAAGGAAATGGATCCGCTGAGGTCAAAATTATTTGATGCAGGATCGCAGGGTCCGGGTGTTGCGATTAAACTGTTTATGGCGCAGGGTACTGTGTTGCAGGGTGCAGGCGCGTTGATGTTTACTGTAAATGTACAAAGCGGATCGGCAGAGTAGGTAGCCGTTACGGTGCAAGGTGTACCGGTTGCAGGAATTCCCGTTAGGGTATAGTTTGTTGTTGCGGTGAACGGTGGATTTAGAACAACTGAACCACCGCAACTGCTGGTAATGGTTAATGTACCTGAATTTGGAGGCGCGTAAGTATTTATTGTGCCGGTAACATTAAACGAGTTATTTGATGCATTGCAAGGCCCGGGCGATGCGGTCATACTAGTGATGTTGCAGAGAATGTTGCAGTTGGTTGCCCCGGCACCTCCTTGCCCGGCGTTGCTTTGGCTAAAAACAATATTCGTTGTCTGATTTGAAAAATTTGTGATGAGAAGCATGTAGTACTGACCCACAACCGCGTTGGGAATGGTGCAGGTTTCAGATGCGGCAGTTGAATAACTGCAATCCACAACAGTTCCGGTGGTTAGTCCGGCAACACAGGGGCCGTAAGGTGAGGTGAAAGGCCCCCAGCAAATAAAATCGATGTCTACAGAGGCACTGCTGTACATGTCAATCACGATTTGTCCGGATTGACTCACCTGAAGGTAATACCAGGCAGGATTCGGTTGTGTAAGAAGGCAGTCGTAATCGGGTCCGGTTTGGGCTGTGGTATTGGTGCTTGCAGGAAAATTGTAAGTTGTTCCCGTACAAAAAGGAGCGGCAGTGTTGCAGTTTGTTTGTGATTTAAAAACTACGGCGAGAAAAATCAAAGAAAACAGCAGGTAAAATCTTCTCATAAGCCGGAAATAATTTAAAGCTAAATTAAGCAAATTACTTTAATCAAAAGCCGATTTTCTGCGCATTTGTTTGATCTCCTTTTTTCGTTTTTTTTCTTTCATTCTTTCTTTAACGGAGGCGTACGTAGGCGCAGTGGCTTTTCTGACTTTCTTTTTTTGTAAGGCTTTGCTGATTAAGGCTAAAAATTTTTTTATTGCATTCTCTTTATTCGTGTGTTGCGACCTCGAACTTTCATCACTGATTATCAGAATGCCTTCTGTGGAAATTCTTGATTTTAACTTGTTGAGGATTGTTTTTTTTTCAGCTTCACTTAATAACTGCGAATCATTTATTGAAAACAGTAAGGTGGCTTTTGTTTCAGTTTTGTTAACGTGTTGCCCGCCCTTTCCTCCGCTTTTTGAAAAAATAAAGTTTATTTCTTTTTCAAATGCCCGCGATTTTATACCCACTCTGGCCATAAATTTGATGTAAACAAGTTGTGTTTTATCGTACTCAGGCTAAAATACAAATTCAATTTTAAACACATGATAAAATTATCCCCACAGAAAATTCATTACCTGATTCCGATTTTTTTGGTTTACTTTCTAAACTATCAAACTTTATTTTCACAAAATCAATTGCAAAAACAAGCTGAAAAGAATTTTCGGCTGTTAAATTATAATTCACAATTATCTTCCCTCGTAAGTATCGATAACGACGGAGTCCGCATTTATGCTGGTGCAAATGAAAAAACAGCCGGCCGGAGTGAGTTTACTTTGTATTGGGATGAGGTTCCCGGGTTTCAGCAAATGATGAAAAAAATGCCTGCGGATACCATTGCTAAATTTTTTCTGAAAAAAGAGAATAAGAATTTTTCTGCTGAATGGAATATCACTGCGGTTAAAGATCAATCTTTTAATCTATCTGCTTCAATACTACCCCTTGCAGGAAAAAAAATCGCTATCGACCCCGGGCATATTGCCGGAGACATGGAGTCTGCGAAAATTGAGCAGAAATACATTGACTGGCCTGCCAACGAAGCATTGCGATTGCCCGAGCGCATTCAGTTGGCAGAAGGTGTTTTAACCTGGCAGACGGCAATGCTCGTGAAAACGCAGCTGGAGGAGGCGGGTGCAGAAGTGATGATAACCCGGCCCGCAATTAATTCTACCTCCTTCGGAATAAGTTTTGACGATTGGTGTAAAACGAGAAAGCGAAACGTATTGGACAGTTTAAAAAAAATCAAGAAGATTACTGATGCAGAATACAATAACCTGTCACAATCCAACATGAAGGATTTATTTTGGAATTTTTTCAGAGACTATGATTTGAATAACCGTGTTCAGGTCATCAACAATTTTCGTCCGGATATAACCGTTATTATCCATTATAATGTTGATGAAAAAAATGCGGAGTGGAAAAAACCTACCGAAAAGAATTTTTCCATGTGTTTTATCGGGGGCGCAATGACCAACGACAATTTTTTAAAACCTGCGAATAAAATTAATTTTTTGCGCATGCTGGTTACGGAAGATCTGTCACGCTCCGAAAAGCTTTCCTCGCTCCTTGTCAATGAATTCTCCAGTCAATTGGGAACCCCCATCGCAAAAAAGGAAGATGCCACTTATCTTTCGGAAAACTGTATCGCTACCTCTTCAAAAGGTGTTTTCAGTCGAAACCTTGCTTTATGCCGTGGAATTTACGGACCGCTTGCTTACGGAGAATGTG
>OMJH01000046.1 GCA_900299295.1 Bacteroidota bacterium | reverse complement strand
TATGATAAGATGCTGCTGAAGAAGGATTATGCTTCGATGGGGGTGCGGGCAGTGCCGCATGCAGTGGCGAGGTATGGCGCCTACCTGGCAAAGAATGTGGTGCTGATGCCATCTTATGTGAATATTGGTGCTTATGTTGATAGCGGAACTATGGTAGATACCTGGGCTACAGTGGGAAGTTGTGCCCAAATTGGTAAAAACGTTCATTTAAGTGGAGGTGTGGGGATCGGTGGTGTATTGGAGCCTGTACAAGCAGCTCCGGTAATCATAGAAGATAACTGTTTTATTGGTTCACGTTGTATTATAGTTGAAGGGGTACGGGTCGGAGAGGAAGCAGTATTAGGTGCAAATGTTGTATTAACACAGAGTACAAAAATTGTGGATGTTAGCGGTGAAAAACCGATTGAATATAAAGGATTTATTCCGTCAAGAAGTGTTGTTATTCCGGGTACGGTGGAAAAAGTTTTTCCATCCGGGAAATACAATGTCCCCTGTGCTTTAATTATCGGAAAACGTAAGCAGAGTACCAATTTGAAAACATCTTTAAATGATGCCTTACGCGATCATCAAATAGCGGTATGAGAATTATTCCTCCACTTAGTAATGTTTTGGTGATTCAGACAGCGTTTATTGGCGATGCGATTTTAGCGACATCAGTGATTGAAAAAATTCACCAGTTTTACCCAACTAGCAATATTTATTTTCTTATTCGAAAAGGCAACGAATCGCTTTTTTCAGGTCATCCATTTTTGAAGGAAGTTTGGACGATCGACAAAAAGAAAAAATATAAATCATATTTTGATGTATTACTGAAAATCAGACAAAAAAAATTTGATTTGTTAATCAATCTTCACCGGTATTTTAGCACAAATCTTATCGCATTACTGTCAGGCGCAAGATTAAAAGCCGGATATCATAAATTACCGTTTAATTTTTTCTTTACCTCTTCTAAAAAACATTCAATAGGCGATGGGCGACATGAAACAGAACGAAACCATACCTTAATAGCTTTTATAACTGATTCAAAACCCGCCCGGCCAAAATTATATCCTGCCCAAACGGATTTTCAATTTGTAGATACACTCAAATCAGTAAAATATATTTGCCTTTTCCCTGCTTCGTTGTGGCAAACGAAACAATGGCCGATTCAAAAATGGGTAGAACTTTGTAATCGTGTCCAAAATTTTAAAATTTATTTACTAGGTGGAGAAAATGATGTAAAGGTTTGCAGTGAAATAATGAAGTCGAGTATAAACCATGAAATAGAAGTTTTGGCAGGTAAACTATCCTTACTTCAATCAGCAGCTTTAATGCAATTTGCAGAAATGAATTTTGTTAACGATTCAGGACCCTTGCATATTGCTTCAGCAATGAATGCTCCGGTTACTGCAATTTTTTGTTCAACTATTACTTCTTTTGGATTTACTCCGCTTTCGGATAAGGCGTTAGTGATCCAGACAAAAGAACAATTAGCCTGTCGTCCTTGTGGACTTCATGGATATGCGATATGTCCAAAAGGTCACTTTAAATGCGGAAATGGAATTCCCGTTGAGGAAGTTTTTAATTGCTTGTAAGTTTGCTGTAGATTGATTGATATATATTTTCCGCATTGGAAAAATTTCTGTATTTCTCTGCCAAAGGTCGAATTTGAGCATATAAATTTTGTATGGAATTTTTAGAAATCAACTCTTCTATAAAATGAATTGAATTTAAAAATTCTTTTTCTGAAATTTCTTTCCAGACATAGCCGGCATTGTTTTGTGCAATAATTTCAGAGTCATTTGAAATGTTACTTGGAATTATAACCGGTAAACCCAGCGCCCAGTATTCTCCGGTTTTAATTGGAGAACAATATTTTTTTGACGGGACAGGTTTTACAGGACAAAGCGCAAAGTCAGCCAGCCCCATCATATTGGCAATTTGATCGTGCGGAACAAATTCAATGATGAAATTTTTTTCAGGAATATTACGCTCTTTTGCTTTATGTAATAAAAGTTCTTTTTGCTCACTGGTCAAAAATAAGAAGCGTATTTTATCATTCCAATTTTGAAAGCATACATTGCAAAAATCAAATATTTCATCATTTAAATAAATGCCTCCAAATTTTCCGGCATAAACCATTACTGTTTTATCCTCGAGCTGATATTTTTGAATAAGAGAATCGTTTTTTCTGTTTAGAATGGAAAATGTACCCAAATTCACTGCCGCCGGTTTTACATAAATTATTTTTCGGTTTAAACCATAGTTTTGCTTCATAAAATGTTCCATTCCGGGGGCAATAGTAATAATTTCGTCTGCGTTCTGAATGATCTTTTTTTCAAAATGCTTAAGTAGTTTAAAAGCAATGGAATTTGATTTCCAGGTTCCATTTTCAACCATAGAATGCGCGTGTGGCTCAAAACTATCAGCAATAAAAAATGTTCTGTTTTTTCTATGAAAAAACCATGCAATCATACCCGCCGGTGTGCACCAGGAATGAAATACGTTAATTTTATTTTTTTGAATATATTTTTTTATTTGATACAAAGAATAAATCCAATGAATAAAGGCTTTGGCTCCAAAACGATGATAGGGTAGGGTAAACCAAGTATAATCTTCGGTTGGCGCCGCAGATTTTCGTTGTCCGGATTGTTCTAATGTTATAAAATGTATGGATGAACCTTCCGGTAATTGTTTTTTAATAAGTTTTAAATAAGGTAGTGTGTAGGTTTGAATTAAAGCATCGTAAAAAGACCAGGTAGTGAACACGAGCACATTTATTTTGTTGCTAAAACTTTGCTTTTTCATCGGGAATTTTTAATCTTTTTTACCCACTTTCGACCGATAATTCCTTTAATTACTAAAGTCAAAATTTTCTCCTTCAATCCAAGGTTTAACAAGGCTTTCAATGAATTTGAGAAACTTTTAAAGTTACTCCCATCCAAATAATAATGTATGGCAAAAAAATAATAGGAATATCCCTGTAATTTTCGTTTTTCAGATTTGGAAAGTTTAAAAGCGGTTTTTATATATTGGGTTGCGTTTATTCTTTTTTGAATAATATCTGTATTGAAACGCATTGAACGATGAGGATGTTCATTCATTTGGACAGTAATTTTATCGGAATGATAAAAATCCTGAATCCATGAATTTGTAAACAAAAAAATCCAATCTTCCATTCCTGAATACATTCGGTTTTCCGGAAATGGAATAATTTTTTTTAATGCATTTTTTTTTACACAAATATTACACGCGAAGGGATTTCCTTTTAAAAGCAGCTGATAATCGTAAAGTTGACTTTTTAAAATATTAACTGCTGAATTATAAATTCTTCCATCTTCATTGAAATTATATGCCGTTGTGAATATTGAAATTTCACTGAATTTTTCGATTAATGATTTAATATGAAAAAGATGGTCAGATAAAAATACATCGTCTGAATCTAGGAAAACAATCCATTTTCCGTTTGCTTTTTGAATTCCCAAATTCCTTGCCGCACCTCTTTCAGAATTTTTTATTTTAAAGTAGTTAATCCGATTATCTGACTGGATGTAACTTTTTATTATTTCTTCTGTGTTATCAGTACTTCCATCATCAATTATTAAAATTTCAAAATCAAAAAAGTTTTGATGAAGAACAGAATTAATTGTGTTGGGTAAAAAATTTGAACGATTGTAGGTAGGAATAACGACTGAAAAAAAAACCATTAAGGATAGAATTCTATTGCAAAATTAATGAAAACATTAAATCCCCATGCGATTTAAGTTCAATAATATTACTTACTCAAATATAGATTTCTTTCGCTATAAACCTGGAGAAAGTATTCATCATGTAAATCTTGAATAAAATAAATTGCTTCTCCTGTTGATTTCATTTCCGGACCAAGCTCCTTTTGAATTTCTGGAAATTTCTCATACGAAAAAACAGGAATTTTGATTGCGTAGCCGTTTTTCTTTGGTTGGAATTTAAAATCTTTTACTTTCTTTTCACCCAGCATAACTTTCGTGGCGAAGTTTACATAAGGTTCGTCGTAAGCTTTTGCAATGAATGGTACAGTACGTGATGCACGTGGATTGGCCTCAATAATGTACACAATATCGTTTTTTACTGCGAACTGAATATTAATTAAGCCAACCGTGTTTAGGGCTAGGGCAATTTTTTTGGTATGAGTTTCAATTTGGTGAATTACACTTTCACTTAAATCAAAAGGCGGTAATACTGCATAACTGTCACCACTATGAATTCCGGCGGGTTCAATGTGTTCCATTATGCCAATAATGTAAACATCTTTGCCGTCGCAAATTGCATCCGCCTCAGCCTCAATTGCGCCTTCAAGAAAATGATCCACCAGCACCTTATTACCGGGGATATCGTTCAATAATTTCACTACGTGTTGCTCAAGCTCTTCTTCATTTATAACAATTTTCATGCTCTGACCACCTAACACATAACTTGGTCTCACTAGAAGGGGAAATCCAAGTTCCCTACTCATTTGTACGGCTTGCTCTGCGTCTTCAATTACACCAAATTTCGGATATGGAATTTCATTGGCTTTCAGTAGCGAAGAAAAACTTCCGCGATCTTCAGCTAAATCAAGAGATTTATAATCCGTACCAATTATTTTGATGCCGTAGCGTTCTAGTTTTTCGGCTAGTTTTAATGCGGTTTGTCCTCCTAACTGAACGATAACACCTTCCGGTTTTTCATGTTTAATAATGTCGTAAATATGTTCCCAGAAAACCGGTTCAAAATAAAGTTTATCCGCGGTAGAAAAATCAGTAGATACAGTTTCAGGATTACAGTTGATCATAATGGTTTCGTAACCACATTCCTTTGCTGCAAGAACTCCATGAACACAACTATAATCAAATTCAATTCCCTGTCCTATACGATTTGGCCCACTTCCTAAAATCACCACCTTTTTTTTGTCTGTACGAATACTTTCATTTTCATCTTCGAAGGTGGAATAGTAGTAAGGTGTTTTTGCTTCAAATTCGGCTGCACAGGTATCAACCAATTTAAAAACGCGATTTATTCCAAGTTCCTCCCGCTTTTTATTTACCTCACTTTCCAAACAATTAAGCAGGTGAGCAATTTGACGATCTGCATATCCTTTTTGTTTTGCTTCGTATAATAAATTTCGTGAAATTGAAGCTAAAGAAAATTTTGAAATTTCATTTTCCAATGCAATCATTTCTTCAATCTGCTGAAGAAACCACATGTCGATTCGTGTGAGCTTCTGAACGGTTTTGATAGATATGCCGAGTTTCAACGCATCATAAACGTGGAATAAACGATTCCAACTTGGTCGCTCCAAACCTTTTAATAATTCCTGCTGATTGGTGTTTTCTTTGCCGTCTGCTCCTAAACCGTTACGTTTAATTTCGAGACTTTGTGCTGCTTTTTGTAGCGCTTCCTGAAAACTTCTTCCAATTCCCATTACTTCACCCACACTTTTCATCTGAAAACCAAGTTCGCGATTACTACCTTTAAATTTATCAAAGTTCCACCGTGGAATTTTTACAATCACATAATCCAAGGTAGGTTCAAAGTAGGCAGACGTTGATTTTGTTATTTGATTGATTAGTTCATCAAGTTGATAACCAATGGCCAGTTTTGATGCAATTCTTGCAATCGGGTATCCTGTAGCTTTTGAGGCCAATGCAGAAGATCTGGATACACGAGGATTTATTTCTATTGCGATGATATCTTCTTTTTCATCCGGTGAAACGGCAAACTGAACATTGCATCCCCCCGCAAAATTACCAATCGAACGCATCATAGAAATGGCCATGGTACGCATTTTCTGATACGTTGTATCGGATAAGGTCATTGCCGCTGCAACGGTAATACTGTCACCCGTGTGAACTCCCATCGGGTCAAAATTTTCAATCGAGCAAATAATGGTGACGTTGTCATTATTATCGCGCAGCAATTCAAGTTCAAATTCTTTCCACCCTAAAACAGCTTTATCAATTAATACTTCGTGAATAGGGGAGGTGTGAAGCCCACGATTCAAGGCAGAATCAAAATCTTCCTTCACATATACAACACTACCGCCGCTTCCGCCTAGCGTGAATGAGGGACGTATAACAAGAGGAAATCCGAATTGCTGAGCGATGGCTTTTCCTTCCAGAAAGGATTTGGCAATTTTACTGGGAGCCATAGGAATCCCAATTTCTTCCATGCGAAGCCGAAACAAGTCGCGGTCTTCCGTAACTTTGATTGCTTCCACATCCACACCAATCATTTTGACACCGTATTTTTTCCAGATTCCTTGTTCTTCACACTTCATTGCCAGATTCAGTGCGGTCTGACCACCCATTGTCGGCAATACTGCGTCAATTTTTCTTTCCTCCAGAATTTTTACGATTGACTTAACTTCAAGCGGCCACAAATACACATTATCAGCAGTAACCTTATCGGTCATTATCGTAGCAGGATTTGAGTTGATGAGGGAAACTTCGATTCCTTCCTCTTTTAAACTTCTAGCAGCCTGGGATCCGGAATAATCAAATTCACACGCCTGACCAATAATGATTGGACCCGAACCAATAATTAAAACAGATTTAATGGAAGTATCTTTCGGCATAGGAGAGAGTTAAAGTTGATGATGAAAATGCTGAAAACGAAGAACGGCCGATTGAAGTATCATATAAAAAAAATTGGCCAATCCGATTCATTTCGGAGATCAAAAATACTTAATTTAATTTGGTGATTTTGAG
>OMJH01000045.1 GCA_900299295.1 Bacteroidota bacterium | reverse complement strand
CAAAATGAGATGAGCAAAAAAATGAAGATTAAAATTTTTACAGTAGGTTTTACGCTAATCAAACAGTGATTCATTGACGGCGTAAATTACTTTTCTTTTTGCTGCGTTTGCTCCTCCCATTCCTGACGTGTCATCTCTTTAACCACATCAATTTTGTTTTTTTCCAGTACTCCATTGAATTTTTTCAGTTCAACAGTTGTAAAGGCATCTACCTTGCCTTTCACGTCTTGCAATTCCTTAGTTAATCCTTTTACACGATCAAGCTGCGAATCGGTTGGTCTTCCCGGATAATTTGAAATCGTTGAGTAAAGCGCACCGATTTTTTCTCTCAGTTTTTCTTCGCCGGTAATGTTAGTTCCTTCAATGGAAGCAGCCATCAGGGAAAGTATCTCGTCAATTTTTTTATTTAATGTTCCGGATTGCTTTACAACGTCTTTTACTTTTTCATTGTTGTTTGCTCTGTTGTTGATGTTGTCACGAACGTTGCGTAAACGATCGCTGGTAAAAGCGAGCTCCTCCTGCAAATCAAAAATTTCCTTTGTCGCTTTAATTCTCATTTCTCTGTCACCCGCGTTATGGGAACAATTCGGATCATAGCGCAGTTCAAATTTTTCTTCGGCAGAAATTCCGTTAATGGTAATTCGCACATAGTAAGTTCCTTCAGTTACTACCGGAGACACAAATCCACTTACATCCACCTTCACGCCTTGAGCAACTCGTGGCGGTTTGCCTCTCATGTCCCAGATTACTTTGTTAAATCCTTTGCGCTTACTTGCGGGTAAACTTTTTACAAGATTTTTATTGGCATCCAGAATTTCAAATTTCACTTTTCCTTTTTGTACACGCTGCTTTAAGTAATACATGAACCGGTATCCTTCATCTGAATTTGAGCCCGAATAACCTGAGCCCGGAAATGCTGAACCATAAGATGCGCTGCCCATCCACTGCTTTCTTGTTGGAATAAACACAATTTCTTTTTGGAGCATGTCCTGCGTTAACTGGCGCATTGAAGTAATATCATCAATGATGATAATTCCTCTTCCGTGCGTAGCGAGAACAAGATCGTGCGATTGCGGATGAATTATGATATCGCGTACAGCCGTGGGCGGAACATTGTTTCTGTAATTTATCCATGAGCTGCCTGCATCAAAGGAAATGAACAAACCAAATTCTGTCCCGGCAAATAATAAATTTGGATTTATTATGTCTTGTTTGATTTTATGCGCGTAGCCATTCATGTCTGCAGTTGTGATTGACTTCCAGGTTTTACCCAAATCATCTGAACGGAAAATGTAGGTTTTCATGTCACCCATTGCATGATTATCAAACGTAGCAAACACTGTTGTTTTATTGTGTTTGCTTGCATCAATACTGCTCACCCACGTGTTTGCAGGTAATCCGAATATATTTTTTGAAACGTTGGTCCATGTTTTTCCGCCGTCTTGTGTTACCTGAAGATTACCGTCATCAGTTCCCGCCCAAATTAAATTTTCATCCAAGGGCGATTCACAGATAGAGAAAATCGTGCAGTGATTTTCTGCTCCGGAATTATCTACACTTAAACCGCCGGATTTTTCCTGTTGCTGTTTTTTTGCATCGTTTGTAGTGAGGTCCGGAGAAATGCGTTCCCAAGTATCGCCGCGGTTGTAACTGCGGTAGAGGTACTGCGCGCCATAATAAAGTGTTTTTGGATTGCTTGGACTGTTCACAATAGGTGTATTCCAGTTGCAACGTAATTTGGGTTCACCGGCTAATGGATAAGGTTTTATCTCTTTGTATTCATTTGTTTTTTTGTTGAAGCGTGATAATTCTCCTCCCTGAGATTCACTGTACATAATGTTTGGATCCGTTAAATCGGGTTGCACCCAAAACCCGTCACCGAATCCGCAGTTGGTCCAGTCTTTATTTTCAATCCCTCCCGGGCTTTGTGAAGGAGCAAACCAGCTTCCGTTATCCTGTAACCCACCATATACATTGAAAGGTTCTTGCAAATCGTATTGCACGTGATAGAATTGCGAAACGGGAAGATTTCCAAACATTGTCCAGCTGTTTCCGCGATCGAGCGACTGATAAACACCTCCGTCTGTGCCGAGTAAAAGATGCGAAGGATTATTTGGATTAATCCACAATGCGTGATGATCACTGTGTACCCAACCGCCGGCAGAAGATTCTTCACTGAAACTTTCTCCGCTGTCGTTGCTGAAAGACAAATTAAGTGAAGGACGATAGATTCGTTTGGGGTCCGTTGGATCGACAACAATCAAGCTGAAATAAAAAGGACGCCAGGAAACATTCATGCTTCCGCTTTTTCTTTTCCAGCTCTCACCCCCGTCAGAAGATTTGTATAGCGAGGTATTTTTTGATTCCACGATGATGTAAAGTTGTTCGGGTTCGCTGGGTGCTATGGCGATACAAATTCTTCCGAGGGTGTCACCTTCAATTCCGTTGTGAATTTTCTTCCAGCTTTTTCCGCCATCAATGGATTTGAATAATGCACTTGTTTTTCCACCTGAGGCGAAGCTCCAGGGCGTGCGACGGAACTGCCAAGTACTCATGTACATGATTTCCGGATTTTTCGGATTGATTGCGAAATCAGCGCAACCGGTTTTTTCATCCACAAAATAAATTTTTGTCCATGTTTTTCCGGCGTCGGTTGATTTGTAAAGTCCGCGGTGTTTACTGTCGCTCCATAAAGCGCCGGGTACAGCGGCGTAAATCGTATTCGGGTCGTTGGGATGAATGATGATTTTTGAAATCCGTTCGGTGCTGTCGAGGCCAAGTTTTTGCCAGGTAGTTCCGCCATCCGTGGTTTTGTAAATGCCTGTCCCAACCGATACCGAATTGCGCATGTTGCATTCGCCGGTTCCAACATAAACCGTTTCCGGATTTTTCTGATCGATAGCGATGCATCCAATACTTTGCGAAAATTTATCAAAGACCGGATTGAAACTTACTCCTGCTGTTGTGGACTTCCATACACCACCACCCGCAGTCCCGACGTAAATAATTCGTGGATTTGAATTTACCGCTTCAATCGAGGTGATTCGCCCGCTCATTTCAGCTGAACCAATTTGGCGTGCACCCAACGCACCAAACATCGCGCTGGTAAGTTTTACCGGATTTTGCTGGGCAAAAAATAAAACCGGAAAAAAAAGTAAAACAACAATTCGCTTCATAAAGTTATTTGTCTTTTGATGTATTTTCATCGGAAGGCATTTTAAATTCTTTTTCATCTACCGGAATGTTGTACTCCACTTTTTCCACGTTGATAACAAACCCGGTTACGCCATTGAACATGTTTTCAATTGTTCCGGCAGAAGTTATCCCATCAAAAGTTTGGTAATTACCGAAGTAGGTTTCGGATTCCGCTTCTTTATCTTTCATCTTCGTTTTTGTTTTTTCTTTCAGGATAAGATTGCTCAACACATCGATGTAATAATATGTGATGTTTCCGTTTTTCTTGGTTAAACGAATGAGGTGCACTTCTTCACCATCCATGTCATCTTTTCCAAGGTATTCTGCAACCGCGCCACTTTCTTTATAATCTAAAAATTCAGAAACCATACGCCCGCCTTGCTCCTGCATGTCTTTGACTTGCTCTTCGTTCATTTTTTGCGGTTTTTTGTCGCCCATCATCGGATTGATTGACCAACCTGATTTTGAATTTCCGTCGTAGGCCTGCACCATTTTCATTTTTTGAATGGTAGTAGTTGTTTTCATGCTGCCGTCTTTTTTTGTCAGCATTTCTACCGGAAACTCCATTCCCATGCCTTGGCCTTTTATACTCATTCGCACGCTTGCGATGTTTTTGAGTTTTTCTTTTCCGCCAAGTGCGACAAGATGTTTTTCAATGATTTCATCGGCTGTTTGAGCACTTGAAATCAGTGCGGTGAAAAAAAGTAATCCGCAAAAAAGTTTTCTCATGTGATGTAATTTTAAAATTTATTTCATGCTTCCAACCATGTCCTCGGGTTTTACCCACTGGTCAAATTGTTCATTGGTTACATAACCCAGTTGAATTGCAGCTTCGCGTAAGGTTTTATTTTCTTTGTGAGCGGTTTTCGCAATTTTCGCTGCCTTTTCGTAACCGATATGCGTGTTGAGTGCTGTCACCAGCATCAGCGAATTTTCCATGTGCTTTTTGATTACCTCGCGGTTAGGCTCGATACCCACAGCGCATTTATCGTTAAACGAAACACAAGCATCACCAATGAGGCGCGCGCTTTGTAATACATTAGCGGCAATCAGTGGTTTAAAAACGTTCAGTTCAAAATGACCGGTAAGTCCACCAACCGTTGCGGCCACATCGTTACCAATAACCTGAGCGCAAACCATGGTCATTGCTTCGGGTTGTGTCGGATTTACTTTTCCGGGCATGATGGATGATCCGGGCTCATTATCGGGAATGATGATTTCTCCGATTCCGGAACGCGGACCGGAGCTGAGCATTCGGATATCATTTGCGATTTTGAATAACGAAACCGCGGCACGTTTCAATGCGCCGGATAATTCAATCATGGCATCATGCGCTGCTAGGGCTTCAAATTTATTTGGCGCAGTAACGAATGGATATCCGCTAAGTTCAGCAATTTTTTTCGCGACAAGCACATCGTATCCTTTTGGCGTATTCAGGCCGGTTCCTACTGCTGTTCCGCCAAGTGCGAGTTCGCAAACCATTTCCATTGCGTTTTTAATAGCGCGCATACTGTTGGAAATTTGCTGAACATATCCAGAAAATTCTTGTCCCAGGGTAAGTGGAGTTGCATCCATGAAGTGAGTTCTGCCCGTTTTTACAATGTCTTTCCAGCTTTCTGCTTTTTGTTGTAGGGTAGCGCGAAGTTTTTCAAGACCAGGCAATGTAATTTCAGCTACTTGTTTGTATGCTGCAATGTGCATCGCTGTAGGAAATGTATCATTGGAGGATTGCGATTTATTTACATCGTCGTTAGGGTGCAGAATTTTTTTTTCGTCAGTGAGTTTTCCTCCAGAAATAACATGCGCGCGGTAAGCAATCACTTCATTAACATTCATGTTGCTTTGCGTTCCGGATCCGGTTTGCCAAATGACCAGTGGAAACTGTTCGTCGAGTTTGTGTTCAAGAATTTCATCACAAACTTTTCCAATCAAATCACATTTGTCTTTGCTTAGCACGCCAAGTTCGGTGTTGGCAAGAGCGGCAGCTTTTTTCAGATAAGCAAATGCGTATACGACTTCTTTCGGCATCGAAGCTTCGGGACCAATTTTAAAATTATTTCGGGAACGTTCGGTTTGTGCTCCCCAGTATTTATCGGCGGTTCAGAGGGCCACTCCCACCGTGCCATGCGCAGGGCGCGAAAATTTTGTAGCATAAAAAAATATAATTGTGAAATTTTTAATCGTGACGGTGATTAAGAAAAGAAATTTTATTTTATTTTATCAGTT